>DASXEW010000001.1:600000-900000 GCA_036489885.1 Candidatus Baltobacteraceae bacterium | reverse complement strand
GGCCTGATCGAGGTTAGGCACGGGTTGGGAACACGCGTCAATCCGCCGGAGCAATGGGATTTCATGGACCCGCTGGTCCTCAGCACGCGTCGCAAGAACGGTGCGATGGCGCCGATTTTTGATGATCTTCACGAGGCACGCAAGATCGTCGAATGCGAAGTCGCGGCGCTTGCGGCGGAGCGCGCTAGCAATGACGATACGGCACGTCTCGCAAGGAGGCTTGAAGAGCTACGAGAGTCCCTGGGCGACGCCGTCGCTTTCGCAGATGCAGCCTTCGCGTTCCACCGCGTCCTTTTCGAGGCGACGCGTAATCGCGTACTGCTTCGCATGGCCGCGCCGATTCGCGAAGTACTCGCTTATACGATTCAGGTCGCTTCGACGACGCCTGGAGCTCTCGAGACCGGCTTGTTGGAACGCGAAACGATCTATCGTGCAGTCGTCGCGGCCGATTCAACGGCGGCTCGAAACGCGATGTCTGCCCATCTGGATCGCTTGCATCGTACGGTCGGAGCTTCCACGCCTATCGCGACCGCCTAGATGAAGGTCCTCATCACCGGCGGGAACGGCTTCATCGGTTCGTGGGCAGCGCGACTGTTGCTCGAAACCGGACACGATGTGCGGGTCCTCGACGGTCATGACGATCGTACGACCTTTCACGATATTGTCGGGACGATCGAGAATCGTCCGGTGGAACGCGTCGTTGGGGACATTGCGGATCGTGCGGTCGTCGAGGAGGCTGTCGGCGGATGCGACGCCGTCATTCATCTTGCCGGCCTTCTGCTGCCACGCTGTCGTGAGGATCCGCTCGAAGGCGCACGCGTAAACGTGCTCGGCACGCTATGCGTCTTTGAAGCCGCAAAGAAACACAAGATTAGGGGTGGGATAGCTTACGCGAGCACGGCCGCTGTTTTCGGACCCGAGGACGGCGTAATTCCGTTTCCGTCCAACCACTACGGCGCGTACAAGCTCTGCAATGAGGGCAACGCGCGCGCGTATCTCGTCGACGCAGGGCTTCGCAGCGTTGGGTTTCGTCCGTACACCGTCTACGGACCGGGACGCTGGTACGGTATGACCGCGGGACCAACGCTCGCGATGCGCGCGGCCGCCGAAGGAAAACCCTACACGATTCCGTTTACCGGCCGCACCGGGATGAATTTCGCCTCCGACGTTGCCGCGGCGTTCGTACTCGGCGCGACCCAAACGCCCGACGGCGCGCAAACGTTTTCACTCGCCGGCGACGTCGCATCGACGCGACAGATCATCGACGCAATACGTGCGGTCGCCCCGGATGCTCAGGTCGCCGATACCGGAGAACCCCTTCCGCTTGCGCCCGTTCTCGATGAAGGCGCACTTTGGTCCACCTTCCCTAAGCTTCCGAACACGCCGCTCGCCGAAGGCACGCGCCGAACGATCGAGTTCTATCGCGCCCTCGCCCAGCCGGCGTAACATGCGGACCGACGTGAGCCCGAACGTTCTCGACGAGCTGCGCGAGATCGCGGGTGACTCGCACGTGCTCACCGCCGACGAAGATTTGCTCACGTACGGCTTCGACGGAACCTGGTACGATCAGCGACCCCTTGCCGTCGTGTTGCCCGCAAATACCGCCGAGGTTTCGGCGATTCACAAGCTTGCGACGCGCGAAAGACTCGCGATCACGCCGCGTGCGCTCGGCAGCGGACTATCCGGCGGTGCGGTACCGCTGTCCGGGAGCCTCATTCTTTCGATCGTGCGCATGAACGCAATCCTCGAGATCGACGAGACGAACCACGTCGCGGTTGTCCAGCCCGGCGTCATCAATGCGGATTTGCAGAGCGCGGTCGAAGCGCGAGGCCTCTTCTATCCACCCGATCCTTCGAGCTACAAACAATCCGCGATCGGCGGCAACGTAGCCGAGAACGCGGGCGGTGCGCGGTGCTTGAAGTACGGCGTGACGAGCAACTACGTACAAGCGCTAGAAATCGTGCTGCCCGACGGTGCAGTTTTCCGCACCGGCGGCAAGATGGTGAAAAACGTAACAGGGTACGACCTGCGCGCGCTCTTCACCGGATCCGAAGGCACGCTCGGCACGATTACTGAGATAACGTTGCGCCTGATTCCAAAACCGAAGTTCAGTCGCACGGCGATGGCAACGTTCGCGAAGATCGACGATGCTGCACGCACCGTCACGGCGGTGATGGCCGCCGGCTTGATCCCAACCTCGATCGAGTTGCTCGACAATCTGACGATGCAGTGCCTCGAAGAGTTTTCGCCGGCCGGATTGCCGTTGGAAGCGGACGCGATCTTGCTTTTCGCGGTCGACGGCGATCACGAAGCAGCCCTGGATGCCGAGTCAGCCGAGATCGAACGCATTGCGCGCGCGAACGGTGCCGGCGAGATTCGCGTCGCGCACTCGCAGGCCGATAGCGATCGTCTGTGGGCGGCGAGGCGCGTCATCGCACCGGCTCTCGCGCGCAAACGTCCCCATCGCCTCGGCGAAGATATCTCGATCCCGCGCAGTGCGATCCCGGAGATGATCGCGCGCGTTCGCACGATCGCCGCCAGAAACAACGTCATCATCCCGGTGTTCGGACACGCCGGCGACGGGAATCTTCACCCGAACATCTTGTGCGATCGTCGCGACGCCGAAGAGATGAAACGCGTACGCGAAGCCGCGCGCGAGATATTCGAAACCGCCGTCGATCTCGGCGGAACGCTTTCGGGCGAGCATGGGATTGGATTGCTCAAGAAGCAGTTTATGGAGATGGACGTCGGACCCGAAGCCTTGCGCGTGATGCGCGCAATCAAGAACGCACTCGATCCGCTCGGGATCATGAACCCAGGCAAGATATTCCCTGATCCCGGCGGGGTCGACGCGTTCACGTTGCCTGGAGTTACCTCTTGAGTTTTACCGCCCCCGACATTCCGCCGGCCGACGTTTTCAATCGCTGCGTGCGCTGCGGCCTCTGCCTTCCAACGTGCCCGACCTACGTCGAAACGCTGGTCGAAACATCGGGACCGCGCGGCCGTATCGCGCTGATCAAAGCCGTCGCAGAGGGCCGCCTCAATCTCACGAGCCCCGGCTTCGTGCATCAGATGTCGGAGTGTCTGGATTGCCGCGCATGCGAAGCTGTCTGCCCTTCCGGCGTCGAGTACGGCCGTTTGCTCGAGCCGGCACGCACGCAAGTGCAACGCGCGACTGCCGCACGTCAACCGTGGCATGTTCGAACGCTACGCTGGTTCTTGCTCGACCGCGTTTTCTCGAGCATGGCGCTGTTGCGTTTCGTCGCGACGCTTCTACGCTTATCGCAAAAACTTGGCTTGCAATCACTCGCGCGCGCGACCGGATTGTTACGGGTCTTGCATCTCGAGGATTCAGAAAAGCTCGCGCCGCGGATCTCCGATCGCTTCTTCGTTCCCCGCGACCAGCGCTGGAGCGCAGAAGGCAAGCGTAAAGCCACGGTTTTCATGCACGCCGGCTGCGTAATGCACGTCGCCTTCGCGAACGTCGACGAAGCAACGGTGCGCGTTCTTCAAAAGGCCGGCTGCGACGTTGTCGCGCCGAGCGGCCAAGGATGTTGCGGCGCGATCAATATTCATGCGGGCGAAATGGAGCGCGGACGCCAGCTCGCCAAGCGGAATATCACGGCGTTCGAGGGCTCAGGCGCCGACGTCTACATTATAAATGCGGCCGGTTGCGGCTCGACGCTGAAAGAGTATGGGAATCTCTTCGAAGACGATCCCGAGTGGGCGCAGCGCGCCGCCGCCTTTTCAGCGCAGGTTCGCGACGTCACGGAATGGCTCGACGAGGTCGGGATCTCGCCCGATCTGGGCGCGATCGAACGCACCATCACGTATCAGGATCCCTGTCATCTCGTTCACGCACAGCGCATCGCCGGCGCGCCCCGGCGCCTGCTCGCGAAGATTCCGGGATTGCGCTTGCGCGAGATGCCCGAGAGCTCACTCTGCTGTGGAAGCGCCGGGATCTACAATCTCACGCAGCCCGAGATGGCCGAGCGGCTCCAGAAGCGCAAAGTCGCAAACATCATGCGCGTGACGCCCGAGATCGTAGTCACGGCAAACCCCGGCTGCGCGATGCAAATGGCCGCCGGCCTGCGCGAAGCCGGCGCCGAGATTTCGATCAAGCACGTCGTCGAGATGCTCGACGAAGCGTATGCGGCTTACAGCCCTTCGATTCGTCTGGAACCGGCAAGCGCATCATCGAGCGTGTGATAGACGCCGAAGACCGTTAGCAATCCGGTAATCCGAAGCAACCGTAGAATCTGACCTTCACGCGCGACAAGACGAACCTCACCATTGTTCTCTTTGGCGCGGCGTTGGCTACCGATCAGCGCACCGAGACCCGTCGAATCTATGAAGTCGAGACCCGAAAGATCGACGACGATCCGGTGCTGCCCGCGCTCCGCTGCGTCGAGCAGCGCGGCGCGCACGGTTGGCGAGGTCGCAATATCAAGGCTGCCTTTGAGCTCGAATATTTGCGTCTCGTCGTCTGAGCTGCGTAGATGGATATTGAGATCGTCGATGTGCAAGCTCTGTCCCTCGCCCCGCGCGTTCGCTTTGCGCGACGGCCTACCTCTGATGAAGATGGAATGCTGGGGCGGCTGGACTCGAACCAACGCATGCCAGAGTCAAAGTCTGGTGCCTTACCAACTTGGCTACGCCCCATCGTGCCGTTACGGCGGACCCATCGTTCCGGGCCCGAGAAAGTTCTCCTACCCGCGCCTCCGCAAGAAGAGACGCTCGCTCAGCGGCGTGATCAGAGGTATCGAGAAAAGCTCACCGTGAGAGGCTCGTACGGCAGAACTGATGACGATGAACGCTGCCGCCGCGAAGACGATGATGTCGACGACGAGTGCCGCGGAGTATATCTCGATCGTCAGCGTCTCGGGTGGGCCGCCTAGAATGACGAACAAGACGAGCGGCAACGCCAGCACGACGAAGAGCGCGAACCAAATGATCGCGCCGAGGACCGTCGCTTGGCGCAGATGCGCGCGATACCACAAGCTCCCCGGTGCGCGTCGCGTCAGCTCGAAAACGGCAAGAGGCCAGGCAAGATATGCCGTGGCCGCCCGCGCGTATTCATCGGTGTTAGTTTCTTGCGACGAGGATCCGCTTTGCTCCCAAGTAACGCGAGGACCAGTATGCATCGTGAAGCGCGCTTACCTCAACACCATGGCTGCTCGAACTGTGTACGAACCGACCGTGACCAAGATATATCCCGACGTGGGACGCTCCATACGTATACGTTTGGAAGAAGACCAGGTCCCCTGATTCCAGGTGCGCGACCTTCTTGCCGACTTCGTACTGCGCATCCGCGGTTCGCGGCAGATGAATGCCGAGCATCGCAAAAACGTGCTGTACATAGCCGGAGCAATCAAAGCCGGACGTGGATGTCCCGCCGAACACGTACGGCACACCCAGGAACCGCATCGCGCTCTTCGTGAGCCTTGCGGCGATCTGCGTGGTACGTGCCGCGATGCCTTCAGCCAGCCGGCGCAACGCGGACTTCTTTGAATCCGGAGCCGACGGCGCCCAAAGCGCGACATCGGTTCCCTCTTGGCTGGGAACCAGCGAGGACTCCGCGGCGAGCGCAGCTTTGCGCGCGGCAGCGATGACCTGCGGATCCAGTGGGACGCTCGTCTCTTCATCCAGCACCAGAACGGTGCCGGCCCGCACGTCGGTCCCTTCAAGCTGATTCAGGCGAGCCAGCTCATTGACGCTGATATTGTGGGATTCGGCGATCGACGTGATCGTATCGCCGGGTGCAACCGTGTATGTACGGGCATCGCAAGCGCTATAACATAACGCTGCAATAACTAGTGCGACAAAACCCGTCGCAAATACGCGCAAAAGGGCTCCTTCTTTCGGTCGCTTACGGGGTTAGTTGTCGGGTTAGGACTGAAAGATTGCCCTCGCGCCGACCGGCGCGTTCACCCCTGCCTGGTTTCCCCCGCTCCGAACCACCCGATCCGGACTCAGCTATAAGAGCGTCCCCCTCAAAGGGGGGTCGAGGACGCGGTTTTGGCAGGGGCATTCCCCCATCCTTCCTCGCCGTTCTCGGCAACCTACGCGAGCGTTGCCCCCCGGATTGCCTCGGCGATTTCGGCTGCCAAACGTCCGATTTGGTCCGAATCCGGACCCTCGAGCATGACACGAACTAATGGCTCGGTTCCCGACGGTCGTACGAGGATTCTTCCTACGCCGGCCAGCGCGCGCTCCGCGCGTTCGATCGCCGCTGCGACTGCAGGAGTACCCGCAATCTTCTCTTTCTCCGACTCGACGCGCACGTTGACCAAAATCTGTGGAAACTCGATGAGATCCGTGGCGAGCTCGTGCAGCGTTCGTCCGCTGCGAACGACCGAACCGAACAAACTCACTGCGGTTAGCAATCCGTCGCCCGTGGTGTTGCGCGTCAGGTCGATAATGTGGCCCGACTGTTCACCGCCGAAACGAAACTCGCCGGCGCGCATGCGTTCGAGAACGTAGCGATCACCGACGGGCGTGCGCTCGAGCGTGATTCCTTCACGTCTCATCGCGACTTCCAGACCGACGTTGCTCATCACGGTTCCGACGACCGTCGCGCCGGGAAGCTTTCCCTCTCGCTGCATTTCTCGCGAAAGAATTAACATAACGTGATCGCCGGTTAACTTTTCGCCACGTTCGTCAACGAACAGTGCACGATCCGCATCGCCGTCGAACGCCACGCCGAGAACCTTTCCGCCGCCTCGTGCGCGAACTGCGGCTTGGAGCGGCGCCATATCGGTTGCCCCGCACTTCACGTTGATCCGCGATCCGTCGTTTTCGGCGTTAATTGCAACGACGGTTGCGCCGAGCTTGCGCAGCACGTACGGTCCGACCTCGAACGCGGCGCCGAAGGCCGCGTCAACAACGACGGTCAGCCCGCGCAGATCGCTCCCGGCTTCGAGTAACGCCGAAGCGTAGCGTTCGGCGAGACCGTGACTCACGGAAGCCATGCCCACGTCCAAATGCGTCGGACGCGGCAAATCATCGGAGTCGATGAGGCCTGCGATTTCATCTTCCTCGGCATCCGTCAGTTTGAAACCGTCCGGGCCGAAGATCTTGATTCCGTTGTCCTCGATCGGATTGTGCGAGGCGCTGATCATGACGCCGGCGGCAGCGTCGATTGCCGTCGTTATACGCGCGACGCCTGGGGTTGGTATCACGCCGATCGTGATGACGTTCCGTCCGGTCGACGTGATCCCGGCGACGATCGCCGCCTCGAGCATCGACCCTGAAACACGCGTGTCGCGACCGACGACGACGGGATGCACGATATCAGCTTTATGCGCCAAAACGGCTCCGGTCGCGCGGCCGATGCTGAAGGCAAGCTCAGGGGTTAGATCGGCGTTCGCAACTCCGCGGACGCCATCGGTCCCGAAAAGACGACCCATCCCCCTTACTTAGTCGGACAGGGTGTCGTGTTCCGCGCGGGGAGCCCATTGACGCTCACCGGGATGCCGACGTGTTCGAACGGGTCGCTGAGCGCCGGTGCCGCGAGAAAACGGAAATAGGCCCATCCGCCGAGCGCCAGCGCCAAGCTGAACAGCTTAAGTCCGAAGTTTTTCCGTAAGGCTTGCAGCACGTGGAATTCGCGTTCTCATCCGTTCGAGTAGGTTGGGGGACTTCTGACGCCGTGCGCGCGGCGGCCGGGTGACTGCCAAAAGCACGCGGCGTAGCCGTTCTTGATCCGCAATCTCGCGCGAAAGACGCCCGCCGCGCGCGATCGAGATTGCTCCGGTTTGCTCCGAGACCACCAGCACGACCGCGTCCGTTTGTTCCGAGAGTCCCATCGCGGCCCGGTGCCGTGTTCCGACGTGCCGGTCGGTGATCGTCTCGGAAAGCGGTAGATAGCAGCTCGCTGCGGAGACGCGGCCATGTTGAATGATGACGGCGCCGTCGTGCAGCGCGCTGGCGCGCGCGAAAATCGAGAGCAGCAAGTCGACGGAGGTCAGCGCGTCGAGCCGCGTTCCGGCCTCGATGATCTCGCCCAGACCCGTCGTTTGCTCGATCACGATCAGCGCCCCGGTCCGCGAGCTCGAAAGGGCTTCGGCAGTGGCGGCCAACATTGCCATCAGTTCGTCGTTGCGCGCCGGATCGTCGGCCGGGTTGAGCGCCGCTAGAAAACCACCTCGGCCAATCTGTTCCAGTGCACGGCGCAGCTCGGGCTGAAAGACGATGGGCAGCGTCACGGCGATCGCGATGACGACATACTGCATTACGGTCGAGAGCAAGAGTAAATGCAGCACCTTGGCCGCCGCCAGCAAGACGACGAGCACGAACAGGCCGACCATGATCTGCACCGCGCGCGTCCCACGGATCAGCAACAGGAAATAATAGATGAGGACGCCGGTGACGGCGACGTCGAGCAGATCGAGCAAGCCGACCGGGAACGTCCCCAGTGCCGGGATACTAAAGCTCGTCATCGCGCGTCCAGCTCAGGGACGAGATGCTCGATAATCCGGTTCTCGTCCAGATCGGGCTCTTTGATTGCTTTCGCGACGAGGCGTGCGAGCTGATCATCCTCGAGGGCCTGCACTCCGGCGGTTTTTGAGCCGGCAAAACGGCGACGTTCGATCTCGACGAGATGGCGCACGAGGTCCGGCGGTGTAATAGCCGGGTCGACGCGCACAATGAGCGCGCCGGTCCTCTGCTCGCAGCTTTTTACGCCCACCGGTTTACCACGTCCCCAAAGTGCGAGTAAAACCGTAGCGCTTTCCCGCGGGTCATCAATCTCGAACACGAGGTGGGAGAGCCTATCCAAAGCGACAGCAATCTTCCGCATGACAATGACAAGCTCATGCGTGCGCGCGTTGTTCGTGTCGGGCGAAATAGCGCCTGGGTCGTGCTCGACGACGAAGAGATGCCGCGTCTCGCGTCGTTGCGTCGCAAAGGCGAAAACATGCAGTCTATGCTATTGCTCGGCGATCTCGTCGATGTCCGGCCGCATGAAGATGGCACCGTCGTCGTGGATCGCGTCGAACCGCGCACCTTCGAGCTCCAGCGGCGCACCGTAACCGGCCGAACAAAAACGATGGCCGCGAATGTCGACACGATTGCGATTGTGGCTGCGATCATCGATCCTCCGCTTCGCCTTTCCATGGTAGATCAGCTGATCGCATTTGCGGAGCTCCAAGAACGCTCGGTGCTCCTCTTGCTCACGAAGGTAGACCTCACCGACGGCAGCGATGCGCAGCGCATCCTCGAATTATATAGGTCGCTCGGATATCGCGCATTCGAATTGCAGCCCAAACGCGGCGAGGGAATCGAAATTTTACGAACCGCACTTGGCGACGCACATGCGCTGCTGGTCGGACAATCAGGCGTCGGCAAAAGCTCGATCTATCGCGCCTTCGGCGGCATAACGGAAGTCGGTGAGGTTTCGCGCCACGGACGCGGGCGCCAAACGACAACCGCAGCTCGCCTGCTTCGCTTGGGCTCGGGCTTCTTGATCGATAGTCCCGGCGTCGGTGCATTCGAATTAGGCGACATTCCCGCATCCGAGCTGACGCAGGCTTTCGTTGAATTCGCGCCGCTGGCTCCACAATGCCGATTTCGGGACTGCGCGCACATGGCCGAGCCCGGGTGTGTCGTTCG
Source organism: Candidatus Baltobacteraceae bacterium (assembly GCA_036489885.1). Taxonomy (NCBI): domain Bacteria; kingdom Bacillati; phylum Vulcanimicrobiota; class Vulcanimicrobiia; order Vulcanimicrobiales; family Vulcanimicrobiaceae; species Vulcanimicrobiaceae bacterium. The sequence goes on along the minus strand of DASXEW010000001.1, from coordinate 890,388 downwards.
CCTGGCCGTCGGCGAGGGCCGGGTCGCCACCAGCCGCTACGAGAGCTATAGACTGATTTTGGAGCGCGCTGATCCCCTTTCCAGTTATGAATAGGCACTCCGGCCTCAGGCCTGCGCGCCCCCCACGCTTCGCGCGGGGCGCCCGAACACGCTCGGCCCATCGCCATCAGCGCACGCCTTCATTATTGCGCCGGCCTCGCAAGAACTGATATAGTACGCGACGTGCCTAACATTAAAGCTGCCAAGAAGTGGGTCCGGCAATCGACGAAACGTCGCGTTCGCAACCTCGACACCAAGACGCGCCTGAAGACGCTGTACAAGAAGGCTCTTGATCAGCAACCCGATAGTGCGCTCGCTCGCGAGGTCGCATCCGAATTCGACAAAGCTGCAAAGCGCGGCGTCATCCACAAGAACAAAGCTGGGCGAAAGAAATCGCGTCTCGCCAAGGCGCAATCCGTCGCAGCCAAAGCCGCCGCCGCACCCGCCAAGCCGGCAAAGCGCGCGACGAAGAAAACCAGCTCGAAGAAGTAATCGCTACTTAACGAGCACGTAGGTACCCGGCGCTGCAGCCAGCTCCGGGTATTTTGTGTTTTTCGGCGGCGCAGCGTTCGGGCCGGACTGCGCGCCAAGCCATTCGTACCAATCCGGCCACCACGAACCTTCGCGCAGCTCGGCGTGCTCGCGCCAAGTTTCGGGATCGCTCGGCGTCGCCTCGGAGGCCCAATATTGCGCTTTCTTGTTGCCGGGCGGGTTGACGATGCCGGCGATATGTCCGGAGTTTGCGAGCCGGAACTTCGAGGGGCCCGAGGCGAGCTGCGTGAGCGCGTAGACCGAGCGCCACGGGGCGATATGGTCTTCGCGCGTCGCAAGGATGTAGAGCGGGATGTCGATCTTTCGCACGTCGATCCCGATACCGTCGATGTCGAGCTTGTTCGGGACGATGAGATCGTTCTGCATGTACATGTGCCGCAGATAATAGCTGTGCATCGTCGCGGGCATGCGCGTCGCGTCGTTGTTCCAATAGAGTAGGTCGAAGGCCGGCGCGTCTTTGCCGAGCAGATAGCGGTTCACGGCCGGCGTCCATATCAAATCATTCGAACGCAGCATGTTGAACGTGTCCGCCATCTCGCGGCCCTCAAGGTAGCCGCGCTCGTTCATCTTCTTCTCGATAAATTCGAGCGCGTCTTCACCTAGGAAGTTGACGATCTCGCCGGGCTCGCGGAAATCGACCAGCGAGGCCATGAAGGTTGCGGCGGTGATCTTGGGATCGTCCTTCGAGGCAGGCTTCGCAGCCATGTACGCAAGCAGCATCGACAGCAGCGTGCCGCCGAGGCAGTAACCGTTCATCGTAACATCGCGGGTGCCGGCGATTTCGCCCGCAACGCGTGCGGCTTCAAGTCCCCCGCGCAAGACGTAATCGCGCATCGTCACGTTGGCCATCGAAGCGTCCGGATTGCGCCATGAGATGACGAAAGTTTGGAAGCCCGCGTTCGTGGCATGCCCGACGAAGCTGTTCTTCTGCTGCAAGTCCAGGATGTAGAACTTGTTGATCCACGGCGGAGCGATGATGAGCGGACGCTCGTGAACCGTCTCGGTCGTCGCGTCGTATTGGATCAACTCCATCATGTCATTGCGAAAAACGACCTTGCCCTTCGTCGTGCCGACGTTCTTGCCGACCTCGAACGCTTCGGTATCGACGAGCGCAACGCGGCCCTCATTGTTGGTGAGGTCTGCCGCGGCGTTCTTCCAGCCCCGGACCAGATTCTCGCCGCCCGAGCGTAGCGTCTCCTCGATCACGTCAGGGTTGAGGAACGCCATGTTCGAGGGGCTCATCATGTCGCAAAACTGTTTTGCGAAAAATTTCGCTCGGCGCTTGGTGCGTTCGTCGACGTCGGCTTGATCGATCGCACTCAAGAATGCTTGCGTCACGAGCAGGTACGCTTGTTTGAGCGTATCAAGCGCCGGATTTTCGGACCACGCAGGGTTGGCGAAACGGCGGTCCCCGGAATCAGGCGAGACAACCGGCTCCTCACCGTTCGCGCCCGTCGCCGCGTGTTCGGCGTTACGCGACCACATGTCGATCCAGAGCTTTGCGAAGCGTGCCTGCGACTCGGCGAGACGATCCGGCTCCTTGAGCATCGCCTGCCACACGTCGAGGGTGGCCTTGCCTACCCCGAACGGATCCATCGGATTCACGCTTGGTACAACCCCGTTTCAGTCAAATGCGATCCACAGCCGCGTGGCACGGTCCTTATGTGCCAGCGGGAGGATACGCTTGCGGACAACCCCTCGCATCACTTCGAGACTCGAAGCCTTAACTCCGACGCGCCAACGCCATTCTTCATTCAACCGCGCGATCGGCAGCGGGGCAGGGCCTAAAATCTCTCCGGCGCGTTCCTGACGCAAGATCGCAGCGTAGCCGCGTACTGCGGCCTCGACCGCTTTGCGCGAGCGCCCGGCAACGCCAACATAAGCAAGCTCGCCGAAGGGTGGATACGCGAGCGCTTGGCGCTCCTCGAGCTCTTCACGCGCAAACGCGTCGAAATCAGCGCGCGCACCGAGCGCAATCGCCGGATGCTCGGGCGAATATGTCTGCACGATCGCAATTCCCGGACGTGAACGGCCGCTGCGTCCGCACACTTGCGCGATCAGATCGAACGTTCGTTCCGCTGCGCGATAGTCGGGCACGTGTAGTCCGAGATCCGCAGCCACGACGCCGACGAGCGTGACAGTCGGGAAGTCGAGACCTTTGGCGACCATTTGCGTTCCGACCAAAACGTCGGCGTCGTTTTCAAAGGTAGACAGGATGCGGGCGTGGTCGCCGACACGAGTCGTCGTATCGGAGTCCATCCGGACCACGCGCGCACCCGGCCAGAGTTTCTTCACCTCTTCCGCGACTTTTTCCGTCCCAATTCCGAACTCTCGGAAGGCCGAATTTTTGCAACGCGGGCACACCTCGGCCAATGCAAGCTGCAGGTCGCAGTGGTGGCAGCGCAAGAGACCGTCGCTGCGGTGCACGACGAGCGACGTCGAGCAGCGCGTGCACTCCGGAACGTAGCCGCAGCCGCGGCACAAGATGAATCCCGCCGAGCCGCGGCGGTTAACGAATAAAATAGTTTTCTCGCCGCTCTCCAGACGCGCGGCGATTGCTTCCGCGAGCAGACTCGAGAACACGCGGCGGTTGCCGGACGAGAATTCACGCGTCATGTCAATGACGTGCACCTCCGGCATCGCTGCAGCGCTCGCGCGCTTCGGCAAACGCACCAGATCGATCTCGCCGCGCAGGGCTCGCTCGTACGATGTAAGGGGCGGCGTCGCCGTGCCGAGGATCAGCAGTCCGTGTGCGAGCCGCATCCGTTCGCGGGCGACGGCAAGCGCATCGTAGCGCGGCGTCGTCTCTTGGCGATACGTTCCCTCATGAGCTTCGTCGACGACGACGAGCCGCACGTCTTCCAGCGGAGCGAAAATTGCCGAACGTGCGCCGACGACGACGCTGATCTCCCCGCGCGCCGCAGCCTGCCAGGCATCGTAACGTTCACGCTGCGAAAGCGCCGAGTGTAACACCGCAACGCGATCGCCAAAGACGGCTTCGAAGCGCCGAGCCGTTTGCGGCGTGAGCGAGATTTCGGGAACGAGCACGATCGCGCGGCCGCCGGATTCAACGACGTCGGCGATCGCTTCCAAATAGACGAGCGTCTTGCCGCTGCCGGTGACGCCGTAAAGTAACAGCTCGTCGAAGGACGACGTCGCCAACTTCTCGCGAATTTTTGCGAGCGCGAGACGTTGATCGTCTGACGGCGTGAGCGGGGGACGAACGATCCCCTGCGACGCGCGGGCCTCGCGAGCAGATTGTTGGATCTCCTGAATCGCACCCGATGCAATCGTGCGCGCGATAACAGCGTGCGAGTATCCCTCTAAGAGCGCGTCCGAACGTCGCAACGATCCCGCTTCGTAAACGGCTCGCACAAGTGCGGCAGCTTTCCGACCCGCGATCTCGCCCTCGCCCGGAACGAGCAGCGCCGTCATTCGCTCGGTGAGACGTGGGCCGCCCATCGTACGAACGCGCGCGAGATCGCCGCTGCGCACAAGGCTCCCCAAATGCCGCAGCAACGCGGAACGATCCGCAGCGCGCCGCGCTTCGGGATGTCGCAAGAGCGCTTCGACGGAAAAGCCATCGCGCAGATCATCCCAAATGAGCCGCAGCAAGCGCTGCGGCACATTCGCATGTCGCGTCGGCGAAGGTGCGGCCGCGATAACCGCCATCTTCTCCTCAACCCGCGGGATCGCGCCGGCAAGTACAACCGCGCCGAGCGCTTCACCGAGGGTACACACGGCGCGATCGGCGATGAAGCGCGCGAGCGCTAACCCCGTCTCGTCGAACGCGCGCGGAGCGTCAGCAACGTTGACGATCGGACGCAGTGCACTTTCGTTCTTCGCATACGGCGCCGATACGACGTATCCGTAGACGTTGCGCGTTCCGAGCGGAACGCGTACAACGTCACCAACGCGCGGCGAAATTCCGTCGGGAAGCGCATAGGTAAGGGGCGTATCGAAGCGCGCGGTTCGGAGATGAACGAGCACGTCGACCGCAAGAGCGGACGACACGCCAAGCGCTTGCGCCGGTCTCTAGGAGCTCTCCTTCCCCGGCTGAATGATGTGCGGTGTTATGAGGAACACGATCTCATCGCGTTCCGAGCTCCGTTGTCGGTTCTTGAACACTTCGCCCAGCACCGGGATATCACCAAGCAACGGAAGTTTTGTTACCGTTTCCGAGGTAACCTCACGGAGTAACCCACCCAGAACGATCGTCTCACCGTCGGCAACGCGAAGCGTCGAATCGACTTTGCGATTCGCGATCACCGGATAGGACTGCTCGAAACCCTGAATTTCGCTGTACTCGGGATGCAACTCCGCGATAATTGAGCCATCCGACCCGATGGTCGGTGTCATGCGCAGCTTTACGCCGATATCGATCGTCTGAATTTGCTGATTCCCGCTGCGAATATCAAAGTAGATGATCGGGTAGGTCTCTCCGATCAATAAACTTGCTTCATGATTGTTCAGGGTAACCAGACGCGGTGTGGCCAGAATCTTCGCGCGTCCGTTTGAGACCATGAAGTTCAGCGTTGCATTCAGCTGCAGGGAGCTACGTGCAAAGGTAAAGCTGGTCGCGCCTGCTGCTGGTTGGCCCAAAAGGTCGACGCCGCCGAATTGAATCCCCACATTCGACGAATCATTTTGGGGCGTCATGTCGATAACTTTTACCTCGAACATGACCTGACGTGACGGTCGGTCGACCTGATCGAGAAACGCGCGGACGGTTTGGGCCACCTCGGCTGTGCCATTCACTAGGATCACGTTTTGGCGGTCGTCGGCTACGGCCGCACCGTCCGGGACGAAACCCTTCAGGAGCTTCACCGCGTCCGAGGCCTTTACGAATCGCAACGCGACGACGCCGACTCTCTGACCTGCAACCACGCCCCCCGGTGCGTCCAAGGCCGCGATGAGACCGCTAGCCCGCTCGATCGTTGATTGATTCCCGGTCACCACTATTGACGCCGTACGGCGATCAGCCAGGACAACCGTACCCGCTACGAGCGCATCGCTCAGCGGTTTAACGAGATCCTCGGGCTTGGCGTTTTGAATTCGAAATATCTTTGTGTGAGTACCGAGCGCCCCATCGTCGCGGTCACCGAAACGGCGGTTCATCGACGCACCAGCGCCGACCAACAGAACGACACCCTCCTTGCGGACTTGTAGATCGTAGGCGCGCGTTAGGGCGTTCATAGTTTGCTCGAACGTAACGCCTCGAAGGTGCAGACTCACGCGGTCGTGTCGAAGCGATGCGTCGGGTATGAGATTGACCCCGGCTTGGGTGCCGAGAAGACGGAGAACGTCGACGATGTCGGCGTCACGCACATCGATGTTGATCGTAGGGGCACACCAGACGCCTATCGGCGAGAGCGCCATCGCGCAGGCCGCAAGGGTGGCGTGCAATCTTCGCACTATTGCGCCCTCTCTGAAAACTTCAAACGCCGTCCATCGGCAAGAACTACGGTGTCTGAGACGATCGAGGTTATGCGCGTTCTTTCGACCGCATCACCAATTCCGACAATTTGGGTGGAACCGTTCGCGAACGACAGGAGCGCATGCGGCGTCAGTCCCGAAACGATCGCAATGACCCGCATGTCAGGCTCCTTCTTTGATGCCGGCGCCGACCGCGAGATTTTCGTTTTCGGCATAAGTGGCAACGCGCGCGAGAACGGATCCGCACGAAGGCGAATCGCGCCTGTCAGCGAGTCGCCCTCAGGCAATCGGGCACTCGCGGGTAGCGGCGAGGACATTTCGTTCGCCGGGGTTGAGGCGCCGATCAACGGAATCATTGCAAACCCGGCGCATACGAACATCGCGCCGCTCGACGCGATGAGCTTTCGCTTACGGTACGTGAGTGCGCGCATTGCCGACACCGAGAATATCCAGCGAGAACGCGGCACGCACGTGCCCATTCGCGCGTTCGAAAGACGCCAGAGACGCCTGCGCCGCAACGCGCGATGACGAAAGATCGGCCAGGGCCTCGAGAGTTCCCGAATACTTTCCCTCGACGGAAACTTCCAATCGGGTACTCCCTTCGTGACGAAATGCCGTCACCTGCACCTTCCGTCGCTCTGCGATCTCTTCCAGATCTCCAAAAAGAGCTGCGATCTGCCAACGAAGAGATTCGGTCACGCGCAGCGCTGCAAGCCGTGACTCGATGACTGCCGCTGATTCCTCGATCTTTAATCCAGCCCGAAGGGTCTGTAGCTGCCCGGCAATCTCCAGATGGAGCGCAGTTGCGCGCGCATCAAAGCTTGCAAGAGTCGCTTCGAATCCGATGACACAACCGAAGGCAAGTATTGTGGAAAGCGCCAGAATCACAAAACTCATTTGCTAGCGATGTCAAAGTGAAACGAGATTGCGCTTGGAACAACCTCGTCGCGCCGGAGTTCAAACGTCGCCGGTCTATTGAAGATCGTTTCAAGCCGGCCAAGGGACGCCCGAATGTCCGTCAGACTCGTTCCGCGGCCTTCGATATCGAAGCCATCGGGGGCTACCCGCAGCTGTATCAACGCCATCGAACTAGCGAGCACATCACTTGTGGCAGCTATCCGGGCTGCGAGCTCGGCGTTCGAACGGCGACGCGCTAGGATGCTGAGAAGTGCTGCTCGCCGATCGCGAACCTCCTTGACTCTTGCCTGCATCTTCTGAACGTCGACTGCGAGAGTGTCACGTCGCAATTCGAGCTCGTGTACGGTGTGCAGAGCGCCGGCCAGCCGGATCGTCTCCACGCCGACAAAGGCAAACAGCATGCTTGCGGCGAGCAAGCCTGTGCGAAATAGTCGAACGCGTCCAATCACCCGTAGCAAAGCGCGCCAGACTTGCTCTGCAGTCCCGACCGTTCGGAAATCGACGCCGATCATGCCGCGTTCGCTATCGTCGACGGCAACGCCGTCGCCACGGCGCCGAACCAATCGAAAGCACCCAGGTGCTCTACTTCAGGTGGGAGATCGGATCCGACCAGCGCCGGCAAATCTACAGGCTCTGCGCGCACCCCTAAGCACTCCGTGATCTTCTCACGCAGGCTCTCAAGCCGCGCACCGTTGCCGCAGACGAACAACGTTTCAAATGCTCCTCGGTCGAGACCATCGAGTTCAGTTCGGAGCGCGTTCATATACGCATCGAGCGCATCATTACCGGCGCCTCCGAGACCTATTGTTCGCTTGCGAATCTCCGCAATTTGACGGCTCGTTCCAAATTCACGCGCCAGCGCGTCCGTGAAGAATGTTCCCCCGAATGGGAACGACCGGAGGAATGGCACACCATTCACGAGCGCGAGCAACGTGCTGCGTTCGAAGCCGATATCGAGTAGTGGCAATTGTCGTGCCCGCGCTTGGATGCACGCTTCATGATCAACGACGAGGACTCGCAGGCCGCAAGAAGTCAGCACATTGATTATCTCGCGTACTTTCATCGCAGGAGCCGCTGTAACTAACGTTTCGGTGCCGATTGTGGCCGACCGGACGGCGATCGTTTGCTCCTCTACGTGTTCACCGAACATCGAGACGCCCTCGAACCGCACAGCGCGTCGCAGTTCGGCATCGCGCATGTTGGGAAATCGAATCGAGCGCAGTCGAGCATCGCACGAACGAATTGATGCGATGCAGCGCCGTTCGGGCGTCGAGATTTGCCCGAGTGCAAGGCGCAGTGCTTCGCGCAGATCACCATCGACGTCGGCGGCACCCACAGCGAGCAGGCGAATATGACCATTCACGCCGGTTGCAAGCGCCGCCACGCGAACGCGTGACGCTCCAAGATCAACACCGAGCGGTAGCATGCGCTCTTTCATGCCGCGTAGCGGGGAATGAGGCGCGAGGGTGTGAGTCTTAAGGTATCAGACTGCGGAGTTTGTCGGCTTCGACGACGATTACATGCGATGTACGCATATCGATGAGCTTCTCGTCCCAAAACCGGTTCAGAGTCCGATTGACGGTTTCGCGCGTCGTCCCAATCATGTTCGCCATCTCCTGGTTGGTTAGGCGTAACGTGATCTTGACGCCATTGTCGGCTTTCTCGCCGAAGCTCTGGCTGAGGTTCAGCAGCAGCGAGGCCAATCGCGCACGGATATCTTGTGATGTCGTCGCTGCGATAAGCTGGTTCGCAGCGCGAAGACGTTGCGAGAGCGCCGTCACCAGGTAACGGGCTATCTTCGGCGATCGCTCCAGAACGTCGAGAAACGCTTTCTCGTCGATCACTCCGACCTTGACGTCGCTGAGCGTCTTGATAGATGCGGAGCGCAGCGAAGAATCGAAGAGACTCATCTCGCCGAAGAAGTCGTTCGACTTCAAAATCGAGAGAATCGTTTCCCGACCGTCCGACGCAACACGCGTTACTGCGACTGAACCGTCCAGGATGATATAAAACGTCCCGCCCGGGTCGCCTTCGCGCACGATGAACTCGTGCTTGTGGTACGCTCGAAGCGTCGCAGTCTGCGCAACTTGCTGTAGCTGCGCCTCCTCGAACTCTCTGAACAGTGGAATATTGCGAAGAATGGTCGTGTCGATCATCTGCGATTAGTGTTCCCGGGGTCATCGGAGAACCCCGTCATTCAGCCGGTGATACGCCAAAAGGCACACGCTACCCGCCAAGAGGTAGGGACCGAACCGAACCGACGTGCCAAAACGGGCCTTTCCTACAAACATTCGCGCAGTCGCTATAGCCGATCCGATGATGAATGAAAGCCCCACAGCGCTGAGTCCGTCGAGCGGCCCGAAGCCGGCGCCGATAACCGCCGCGACCTTCACATCGCCGAATCCAATGCCCCGTCCCTGCGTTAGCGCCCATATGCAAAAAACAGCTCCCGCCGCCGCAGCCGCCCCGTAGAGAGACGAGACGCCCTCTCCCGCGAGCGCGGCAGCGACGACGGAACCTATAGTTCCGGCTATGACCAGAGGATCGAAGATAAATCCCGATTGTGCGTCGGTGACCGCTGCGAACGCGATCGCCACCAGCGCGACGGCTAGCGTTACCTTAACCCATGACGCTGCAACCGCTAATACCGCCAACAAAACCATCGCTAGCCAGCACGTCGACGCCGCACGCAGAAAAACACCGCGTCGTCGAGCTGCTCGTTCAGCGAGCATCCCGAGACCTATCGTCCACAGAGTGATGAACGCCAAGCTCCCGATCATCGCCGAACCTTTATCGCTCGAAGCGTTGCAATTTGAGCAAGCCGTGTGAAGCGCCGGTCATGCGTCATCGTTCCGAGAACTCGGAGTTCTTTCGCCGCACGAGCAAAATCGTTCACGCTCCACAATGCGAGCGCGCGATCAATCTGAATTGCTTCGTCACTATGTCGCATCAAATATGCATCCGCAACCTTTATGCCGGCCGCTAGAGCAGGTCGCGCATGGATCTCGAGTGATGCGAATGTGAATCGCTCGGCCGCGGTTTCGCAATTGGGATCGCTAGCGAGTGCCAAACGGTAATAATGTTCGGCGGTCGTGGGCGCACCGGACCGAAGAAACTCGTCGCCGCGTACGCACAGCGCCTCAGCAATGAGCGGTCGAAGCAACATAAACGCCAACACCATGCTAACCATCGCAAGTTGACACCGGCGCCAAGGTGAAATCCTCATGCGAGAATCGCGTACAATCCGCCAACCATCATGAGCAACGACCCGCTAACAGTAGCGCAGGCGTCATGCGGCATCGAAAATCTTCGTAGCACTTTCAGTGACGCCAGTACGGCAAAGATACTCAGCGGGAGCGTATGACCTAGGCCAAATGCCAACAATAATGCCGCCGCGACGGCGCCTCCATGCTGCACGCCCTGAAGACCGAGACCGATTGCGATCGGCGTGCAGCAAGGCGAAAGCATTACCGACGAAGTCAGTCCTGTTAAGAAGACTGCGCCCCGTGAAAGCGATGGCATTCGTTTCGTTTCGCATGTGTGGCCCGGTATCACCATTAATGCGCGAGCGCCTGAAATAATAAGCCCCAGCGCCAAGAAGCCGTAAACAACGTGCGTTCCTACGCGCAAGAGCGCGATCAGCGCTGCCGCGAACGAGTACATCAAATAGCCGCACAGACATCCGCTCAAAAAGATGCAGGATCGGCTGTGGTCCCGGCGTCCTGTCACATACGCAGCCAGCATAAGATAGCGTGGTGCGATGCATGGGCCCAGGCTGGACGCCAGTCCCGCTATGAAAGCTGAAAACAGAGCCAGTTGATCGTTCACTTGGCACTAAGGCCGGTTCCAGCGATGTATTGAATAGCGCTGGACGAGCTCGTATAGCCCGTCAACTTCGCGAGGGTCGAATTCGCGTGAACGCCGGGACACGCGATCGTGTATCCGGCGACTCCCGCGGAGGTCGTGTTCGCGAACGTGTAGGCTGCGCCAATGGTTGCGGCGGCCGGATCTGTCGGAACGGTGTTCAGGTAACCCGTGCCGTTTGCGGTGAATAACGTTGCTGACACGTCACCCGAACTCGGGTAGACTTGTTGATCCGCATAATACAGCTCGGCCGCCGTCGCGATCGATCGCAGATTCGATTCGCACGCCGCCGTCATCGCTTGCGCGCGAGCATTGACAAAGTTTGGGATTAGTATCCCCGCCAAGATCGCAATGATCGAAACGACGATCATCAGCTCGATCAACGTAAATCCGCGCTCGTTCTCCATATTTCGTCCAGTGCCCGAGCATGAGCCGCTAAGCCGCATCAAGCATTCGCGCGAGGCGTTGCAGCGTGCGTGTCAGCAAGCGCGACACTTGACGCTGCGAAATACCGAGCGCCCGCCCGACCTCGGATTGCGTTCTGTCGAGAAAGAATATCTCTTGAACGATACGCAGCTCACGTCGCGGTAACGTTCGAAGAGCGCTCGACAGGCTCAGCCGATCCTCGAGACTGTATGTTTCCGACTGAGCCTCGGCGTGAGTCAAAATTGCATCGTCGCGCACGCCGCGAGAGTCGTCGTCCTGCGCTTCAGAATGGCTACCCGACCCGCGTAAGGCTCGCAATTGGTCGACGACAAGCGCGGAGACTCCGATTTCGGCCGCCAGCGCCGACGTTGTCGGCTCCCGCTCCGAGCGCGCTGAGAGATCCTCGTACGCTTGTGCGTATCGCCTCTCGAGCGCTCGGAGCTGACGCGGCGTCCTAACCAAACGTTCGTGATCCCTGACGAAATGCATGAGCTCACCCACGATCATCAGCCACGCATACGCCTCGAAAGGCGTCTGGTATGCACCACTGTAGCGCTGCGCGGCCTTGATGAGCCCAACAGCGCCAACCTGCTCGAGATCCGCCCGGTCGATCGTCCCACGGAAGAATTTCCGCCCACCCCTGCGACAGAGGTAGTGATGTGCAGCGACGAGCGCGTTTCGATTGATAATCGAGGGATCGGCAATGTAACGTTCCACGAGATGCTGTCGTATTTCCGGTGTCATGTTATCGATCCAATCAATCCGTATAGCGGAAGAAAAATTGAAAACACGATAAAAGCCACGACGACGCCAACGGCACCGATGAGCGCCGGCTCGAGAACCGAAACGAGCGCCGTAATCGCTGCCTCGACCTCAACATCGAGATAATTTGCTGCCGCTAGGAGCATCGAGTCCAGGGAACCGCTTTCCTCACCGACGCCGACAAGTGCGAGCGTGAGGGGATCGAAGAGCGCCGTCTCCTGTAAAGCGCGATGCATTCCCTCACCGCGTCGAAGCGAATCGCTCACCTGAGATAGCGCCCTCTGATACGTGCTGCTCCCGGAGACCGGACCGACGACGTCAATTGCCGTCAATACACCGACGCCGGATCGTAAGAGCGCTCCCAACATTCGTGCGATGCGCGCGACCACCGCGTGACGGAATACGACGCCAATAAGCGGTGCTCTGAGCTTGACGCGATCGAGTGACTCATCGCGGGCCGGCTTGAAGAACTTGACAAGAGTCGCGATGCAGCCAATGGCGAGGGGGATGATCGTCATCGCATTAGCCGACCGAAGCACCCCACCAAGATCGAGCAGCACTCGGGTCGGCCACGGCAACGGAACGGAAAACCGTTCAAAGAGCGATGCGAACATCGGTACGACATGCACCATGAGAAAAAAAATGAGGAGCATTGCCGCGCCGGCCACCACGCAGGGGTAGACTAGCGCAGCTTGCAGCCTCTTCCGGACAGTATGCTCGCGTTCGAGGACATCCGCGATCCGGTCAAGGACATCGTCGAGTACGCCACCGGCTTCGCCCGCGCCAATCATTGCCGTTTGCAATCGTGAAAAGTCGGTAGGCCGTCGTGCGAAGGCCGCGCTCAGGGTACTCCCGTGTTCGACATCAGCGACGACGGCACGAAGTGCTTCACGCAACCTTCGCTGACCGCAATGCGCGACCGAAACCTCGAGCGCACGGCGAAGTGGGACGCCCGCGCGAACCAAAACGGACAGGGCGCGAAAAACCGCGAGGACCTCCCGGCGTCGCCGGCCCGCAATTTCCGGAAATCGGACCCGCCGTTTTTCGCTGCCGGCAGTCAACGACGTCACAAAGAGCGCCCGACGTTGGAGATCGACTGTCGCCGCTCGGAGCGACTCGGCGCGCAATACGCCAGCCACGACCTCACCCTCGCGACTGCGTGCCGTGTAGCGAAACACGTCTACGTTCACGACCGAGCTGCCTGCGCAAGATCGCCGGGATGCCCAGCCGTTGCGAGCGCTGCCTCCGCCGTGATCTCACCGCGCTCGACGAGCGAAGAGAGATGCATCTCCAGCGTTTGCATGCCGGAACCGCGCCCGGTTTGCATCGTTGAACGCAACTGGTGCGTCTTACCTTCGCGGATGAGATTGCGGACGGCGTCGGTCGCAATAAGTATCTCGGCAACAGCGCGACGCCCCTTGCCGCGCGCTCGTGCGACGAGACGCAATGCCAGGACGGCAGCAAGAGTCTGTGCGACTTGAATGCGAACCTGCTCCCGACCGTCGACTGGAAAGGCATCGATTATACGCTCGAGCGCCCCCGGCGCATCGACCGTGTGGAGCGAGGTCAGAACGAGATGTCCTGTTTCCGCGGCAGTAAGCGCACTTCGCATTGCATCGGGATCGCGCAGCTCGCCGATCACAATCACGTCCGGATCGGCACGCAAGATTGCCCGAATTGCTCGTGACATGCCGATCGAATCAGTTCCCACCTCGCACTGAGCGATAACGCACCGTTCGTCGCGATGGACGTACTCGATCGGGTCCTCAAGCGTCACAATGTGCCTCGGATGTCTTCGATTGAGAGCATCGACCATAGCAGCGAGCAGCGTCGTCTTCCCACAACCCGTGGGTCCGACGACCAAAATCAACCCTGTTTTTCGGAGTGCGAGCTGTTCGACCGAGGCCGGAAGATCGAACTCCTCGATCCTCGGTACAGCCGATGGAAACAATCGGATTGCGCAACGCACACCATCACTTGCGTGGAATGCGTGCACTCGGATTGCACCGAGCTTGGCATCGTGGAGCGCTACGTCGCAATGCCCGCTCTCCGCGAGCTGGCCTCGAACGCGTTCGCCGAGATGCGTTTGCAGGAAGGCGGCTAACTCGGATGCGTCGATCGCGTCATGGCCGCGCCTTTCGAGTTGCCCATCAACGCGCAACACCGTCCCGCGCCCGGCCGCGATATGCAGGTCGGAGGCCCCGCGTTCGCGCGCCGCACGAACGATTTCCTCGACTCGCATGGCGCCGAGCAGCGATGCGCTCACGCCACCGCCCCTAGGACCCGGCGCAACTCGTCATTGGAGGTTTCGCCGGACGCAACTTTTGCGGCCCCGTCCGTGGCAAGTGGCTCGTAGCCGCTCCGCGCAGCGAGTCTGCGAATCGCGACGACCGACGCACCGGTGGTGACCGCCTCACGCATTTCATCGTCGACTTCGAGCAATTCGAAGAGACCGACACGGCCGCAATAGCCGCTGCGTGCGCATGCGCCGCACCCGCTCGCCGTATATGAGCGCGAACTCGAATCAAACGTACGGCATTCGTGACATAGGCGCCGGACGAGTCGCTGCGAAAGAATGCCGAACACTGCCGCTCCGATCGCGTGACGATCGACTCCGAGTTCCACAAGCCGATCGATCGATCGCGGCGCGTCGTTGCTGTGAAGCGTCGTGAGAACTAGCTGCCCGGAGAGCGCGGCTGATATTGCAATCGAGGCCGTCGCTATATCGCGCATCTCGCCGACCATAATGACGTTAGGATCCTGGCGCAAGAACGATCGAAGGACGTTCGAGAAGTCCAACCCGGCGCGCATGTTGACGTTCACTTGCGCGATGCCGTCGAGGCGCATCTCGACCGGATCCTCGACCGTGCAGACGCTACGCATCCGGTTTGCGATCTCGCGCAGAGAGCTGTAGAGCGTCGTGGTCTTGCCGCTGCCCGTTGGACCGGTCACGATTAAAAATCCGTACGGTGAGGCAATCATTCGGCGATAGCGGGCAAGCGTTGACGCGCGCATCCCCAAATTATCGAGACTTGGGTTCTTGGCGTGGATATCCAAGAGCCGAATGACAACCTTCTCGCCGTCTATCGTTGGAATCGACGAGACTCGCGCGTCGACACTGCCCTTTACCGAGGCGATTGTGTAGCGGCCATCCTGCGGCTGCCGCCGGTCGGCGATGTCCATTCCGGCAAGCAGCTTTACGCGCGATATGAGCGGGAGATACAACCCCGCGTCGAGAGTCTCAAAATCGCGCAACATGCCGTCAACACGAAAACGAACGCGTCCTCCGGATGCCGTTGGTTCGAAATGAAGATCGGACGCGCTCACCGCAAGCGCGCGTTCCTGTAAAGCACGCAAGGTGCGAACTGCGGGGGCCTCTTCAACCGTTAAGGTCTGTTGCATGGCGCGACGATTCGCGTGACGCGGCAACTTCTGCCTGCGTTGTGCGCACTCTAAAATTGCTTAGTAAAAGGGAGATCGGCTCGACGCACGAACGGACGGCGCATGTATCGGGTGTGGTATATCGCCGGTGCACTTGTGCTGTGGTTGATCTTGTATCAAAGCTTCTTCCGCTACGAGTACACGATGGTCGACGGGAACGCGGTCAAACGCTACGATCGCCTCTCCGGAAAGACGTGCGGCATTCCTGATTGCTTACCACCAACACCGACGCCCGTTCCGAAACCCACGGTGTTCGATCCGGTCGTTTCCTACCACGAGTGGCAAATGCGATTCGATCACGAAGCGCGCCTTGCGGTTCTCATGGTGAAGAGAACCGAGTTCGGTGAAGAGCTGACGCATTCGCCGGACGCAAAAAAATTCGTCTGGACGACGGAATGGGCCGATCAGGTCGACGGCAGCGTCTTCGTTCTGCACGATCCGAAAAGCGACCACCCGATTGCGATGGATCCGGCTTATAGCGAATCGTTGCACGATCCGAGATTTCATGTCGAGCTCGTGTGCTTTTGCAATAGTACCGGCTCGGGTTATCGCTGGGAAGTCAATCTAATCAAGAAGACGATCGTTTACGTCAACGACGATCCCACCCTCGAGAAGAAATACGGCCTCGTCGACTCGAAGTAATTACGCCGGATCTTTCTGTTCGATCGCCTCGCCGTCGAGCACCAGAACGCCGTTTTGATTGACGACCGTCGTCTTGCAACGCAAGCGACGGCGGCCCGCTATGATCTCGACGACTTCACTCGTCGCGGTGAGCGTGTCGCCGGGATAGACCGGCGCTTTCCAATGCAAGGTTTGCGCGACGGAAATACCGCCGGGACGCTGCAGCAACGCGCCATTAACCGCGGAGAGCAAACTTGCCGTGAGCATGCCGTGCGCAATCCGTTTGCCAAATCGCGTCGTCTTTGCGTATTCCTCATCGACATGCACTTCGTATTGATCGCCGCTAACTGCCGCAAACATCAAGAGATCGGCGTCGGTGATCGTCTTCGAAAACGTTGCCTTGTCGCCGACCTTGAATTCTTCGAAAGTCTTCCAGCCGCTCAGCGTTTTGCTCCGTCCATAAATGCGGCGATACCGGCTTGGCAGACCTGATGATCTTCATCGGACGTCCCAGATGAGACGCCGATCGCGCCGATGACTTGCCCGTCGACAACAATGGGGACGCCACCCTTGATGCCCGTCAGGCGGCTGGAACGGGCGGCCAACGCGAGGCGCACTGAGGCTAGCGCGTCCCCACCCCCCTCTTGTTCCGTTGGGCGCTTGCTCGTTGCGGCGGATGCGGCTTTTGTGATCGCGATCTCGACCGAGCGGACACGTGCACCGTCCATTCGCGAAAAGGCCAGGAGATAGCCACCTTCGTCTACGACCGCTATGCATTGTGGTATCCCCATGCGGGCCGCTTCCTTCTCCGCGGCGTGCACGATGACGTGCGAGCCTTTTGTGCTTAGCTTGACGTTGTTGCGGATAACGAACGATTCGTCTATCATGGCGCCCGCGATTCGAGAGAGGACTTATGGCTGCCTTGACCCCCGACGTTGCCTTCGAACAATCTGCAAATGCGGCGGCCGCCGCTTGGGCGGCGCGACCGGCCTATGTCACCTATGTGACGCACATGCACGTCGAGGCGCCATCGGCACGTCAATCGGTCAGCATCGATCGGCTTGTAACGGTGCGGTCAGCCGACGACGTTGCAATCCTCAAGGACCTACCAAATGGCGGCCAATCGATGGCGCACGGCTTTCCGATCAGCCCCACATTTGATGCGCTTGCATATTTTCGACTGAATACTAACGCCGGTTGGCATAAACAGATCTTCGCCAACATCACGGGTCCCGAAGGCGCCGGTTCGATCGTTCCGATCACGTTCAAAGACCCGAAGCCCAGCGAGAACGAAGTCATCGTCACGACGTTGCGTTATTACTATCCAAAATTTGCGCCCGATTCGTCGGATGCTCCGGACGGCCACATGCATATCGTCATGAAAGCGCTCCCGACGCTCACCAACGGCAATGGCTCCGATTTCTATATCAGCGATGTCGTAATCGACAACGCGACGATGCTGCCGCTATCCGTCACCTACGAAGGCAAAGACGACCGCAAGTTCCAGATCGACTACGGTTTTGTAAACAAAAACTGGGTCGTCAAACACGCGTTCTTCGAGCAAACAGTTTACGCAGTCCTAAAGATTGGGCGAGTACACTACACAGCAGATGCGACGTTCGAGGATTATCAGTTCTCCGACACCTCACCGGATCCGCGCATTCCGTCGCTGGCGACACCCGCGCCTACCTCTTCGCCCTCCGCTTAGGGACGCTTCGCTTCTTAGCTGCAGCGAAAAACAAGTCAAATCGAAGTTGATGCTTTGCGGCGATCTTTCCTAAGACTGCCCAGTCCCGAGGCTCGGCATCCAGCATCTCGATGCCAATGATCTGGCCGTCCTTGTCAAAATCAACAGCGACGCTACCCCTCAAGTAAGACTCGGTCCGAGCGACGCGCCTTTTCGAGAAATACAGGTAGACGGGGTCGCCCGCAAGTCGGTCTCATGGCCAAGCAAGACTTCTGCCACTTGCGCGCTTGTCACGACCCGCTCCGTCATCCGATCCCGAGCGTGCGGGTCGTAAGCAAGTCTCATTGGCCCTCCGCAAGCGTCGGGCTTGCGGGAAGAGCCTAGGGATCACTGATTTCGCCGTTATTAAGAATCTATTGTCGGCGGAAATTCGGAGAGGGAGAGATTCGAACTCTCGAGACGCTCATCACGTCTGTCCGCTTTCGAGGCGGGTGCCTTCAACCACTCGACCACCTCTCCGCGGTCTACGCGCAACAAAGAAGTCACGCAGCTGGCACGCCGATTCTTGTTCTAGAACGCCCCCGATCACCTGCACTCGGTGGTGAACCGCCGGCGAACCGAACACATCGATTACAGAGCCCGCCGCGCCGCCTTTCGGATCGCTCGCCCCGTAGACGAGTCGCGAAATCCGCGCCGCAACGATCGCCCCGGCGCACATCACGCACGGCTCTTTGCTGACGTAGAGCGTCGAATCGCCGAGCCGCCAGGCGCCGATGCGGCGCGAGGCCTCTGCAATCGCCAGCATCTCGGCGTGCGCGGTCGGATCCGCGCGACGCTCGCGCTCGTTTTGCGCTTCAATTACAACATCGCCACACAAAAACACGGCGCCGACCGGTACATCCCCGGCAGCTTCTGCTTCTGCAGCGAGCTCAAGCGCGCGACGCATGTGCGTCTCATCGATCGAGTCATGGTGCGGTCGGCGGGAATCGAACCCACAACCCTCAGCTTCGGAGGCTGATACTCTATCCAATTGAGCTACGACCGCGTGCTTGCAGCCGTACGAGTTGGGGCGCTACCCGCGCGGCTCCTGCGGATTGGCGCGCTGCTGCGAGGGGACATGTTTGAACAAATCGAGCTTGTGATCGACGAGGCCGCGATAAAACTTTCGCACGCAATCCGGATGGCCGAAAAAGTACGTGCGCGCATACGCCAGATCGTCGCCCGACGAATCCGGAACATAGTGCGAAATTTCGATTTCTTCCATCTGCCCGCGGTCGACCGGGTGGGGGCAGAAATCGCAGGGAATTGTGGACATCACGTACCTCTTTAAACGGTTCAGGAGCTAGAACCCCGTGCCGCTTTCGCAGGATTCACCACCTACGGCGTGCCGCCCCCCAACACAAGCGTGATCACAATTGCCGTCCTTAAGAAGGAGCCGAAGGTCGTTGCCGCTTTAGCGGAGCTTTTAATCGACACGGTCGCAAACGGTGGCAACATTAGCTTCATTCATCCCGTTCCGCCGGCTCTCGCGCACTCGTTTTGGGAAGATTCGCTTGCAGCCGCGCAGCGTGGCGAGCGCGTCATCTTCGGTGCATACGACGGCGATTCGCTCATCGGAACGACGACGCTTCTCTACATGTGGATGCCGAACCAACCGCACCGCGCAGAGATCGCGAAAATGATGACGAGCGTCCAATATCGCGGGCAAGGAATTGCACGCGCGCTACTTCAGGCTGCGGAGCAAACCGCTATCGAGAGCGGGCGTACGTTGCTGACACTGGACACGGCAGCCGAAGACGGCGGCGCACAATTTTACGAAAGGCTCGGATTTGCGCGCGCGGGCATGATTCCCGGCTACGCGCTCAAACCGCTCGGTGGATTCACAGGTACGATTTTCTATTACAAACGAATCGGCAAATGAAAACGGCCCACCGAAGTGGGCCGTCGCCTTTCCCTTTCGCTTTAGTTAGCGATAGGATTGCCGCTGCTGGAAGCAGTCGCGGCAATAAACCGGCTTGTCGCCGCGCGGTTGGAACGGGACTTCCGCAGTCCGTCCGCATTGGCTGCAGACAGCTTGGAACATCTCGCGTTGACGGCCGCCACCGCCGCCGTATCCGCCGCCCGAATATCCGCCGCCGCCGCCGCCACCGCCGGATGAGCGTTGTGCTTTACGCGCAGCGCGGCAATCGGGGCAGCGATTGGGTTTATTCTGGAATCCCTTAGCGGCGAAAAATTCTTGCTCTCCGGCGCTAAAAGTAAATTGTGCGTTGCAATCCGTGCAAGTCAGACTTTCATCAGTGTACATACGTGAACAGGTTCTTTCGTTTCTGGTGCCTGATAATTTTCGTGTTCGCGACGTACCTGATAGTGAGGAGACGGATCTACTCTGACCACGGACTAGACGAACTAACGCTCGAGGCGACGGACGGCACCGGGCCCATCACATCAAGCGTGAATATAACACACCTGCCCCTAAAAAGGCTTCATAAGCCTAAAAATTCCTGGGGATGGGGTTAAAACGGCCGGTCGCTCTCCAAGGTTAGCATCGCTAGCGCGGCAAGGCCGCCCTGGGTGGCGTCGAAGACGCCCATTGATGCGCGCGCAGCCAGAGGCTACCCCCGGGTCCATAGCCCCGCGCAAGCAGCGCGATCTGGCGCGTGCTATTAGCAAGGTCGAAAACGGGCATGCTGAGCCGGACGAGCTGCTGGAGACAGTCGGCCCGCGCGATCCAGCCCTCGCCCGACTCTCCGTCTTTGGGATCACCGGTCCCCCAGGTGCCGGGAAATCGACCCTCGTCGACAGATTGATCGGAAAATTCCGCGACCAGGGCAAGACCGTCGCCGTCGTTGCTATCGATCCGTCCTCTCCGTTCACGCGGGGCGCCGTTCTCGGAGACCGCGTTCGAATGCAGCGCCACTCGAGCGATGGCGGTGTCTTCATACGAAGTATGGCTTCGCGCGAAGGCGCGGGCGGAATCGCGCCCGCGACGCGCGAGGCTGTCGCGCTGATCGAAGCAGCGGGGTTCGACTTGTGCATGATCGAGACGGTCGGCGTCGGGCAAGTTGAGCTCGAGATCGTCGCGATCGCCGATGTGGTCGTCGTCGTTACGGTCCCGGCACTCGGCGACAGCGTCCAGACGATCAAGGCCGGATTGACCGAAATCGCAGACGTTTTCGTCGTGAACATGGCCGACCGCCCCGGCGCGAACGCTACGACCGTCGACCTCAAGCACATGCTGCGCGAAAGCGCGCGCGACGTACCCGTGCTGCAAACGATCGCCAGCGACGGAACCGGCGTCGACGAGCTGGTCGAAGCTCTTCGTCAATTCGAAGTTCGCGGCGCACCCAATGCCACGCGCGCGGTACGGTTCGAAGTCGTTCGCGTTGCACGCGAAGGCGCGGCGCGTTCGGCGCGCATCGCGCTCGATTCAAACGAAGCTGCGGACTTGCTGCGTGATCTCGAAGCCGGGAAAATAGCACGGCGCGAAGTCGTTCAGGCGATCCTCGGTTTGATGGAGTCGAGCAAGCCTTCCAAGACGCGTAAATCCAAGCCCCAGTCGGCATAACCCGCGCGTATCTGCTCGAGTTGGACGGGGGAAGGCGGCCCGAAGCGCGCGCGGCGCGCGACGTTCATGCGATAGACGACCGCATCCGCACGCGTTCCGTCAGCGCGTGCGACACTCAGCACGACGCGCTCGTAGACGCCATGCGCGACGTCTTCATACGCGTCCAGGGCGGCAAGGTCGCGCGCTTCGATTTCATACAAGGCGCCCGGAACGGAGAACTTCGCATCGGCGCGCACGTTGGCGAAGTACGCATCCGGCGCGCCTTGCGGCTCATTCGATTCAAAGACGAGGGCGTGATCCGGCAAAACGGCCGCGCTCACCGGCTCCGCGCCCGGTGCACGCGAACGCATCGCGCTTTTCGATAGATTCGATCCGTAAGCGAAATACAGCACTAAGCCGGGAAGAGTTCGGCGACCGTCGCTTCGACTGCGCTGACGATCGGTGCCGTTCCCCAGACCTCGCGAATCAGTTTCGTATGCTCGTTCATCGTGAATTGCGAAAGGAACAACACGCCGCATCCTTTGAGCGGCGCAAGGGCGTCGATCAGCGCGCGACGATACACGTCATCAGGGGTCGAAAACGGGGGTGCATCTTCTGTTAGCGACGACCGAATCTCGCGATCTTGCTCTTCTTTCGCGAGCACTTCGCTGACATAGTCGACGACAACCGGCCGGCTCGGCGGATAGCTAACGAGAATTCCGACCGGACCATGCGTTCTAATGAGCGCGTGCGCACCGGCTGCATCCGAGCGTTCGACACGCATGCCGAGATCGTCGCTCAGCCAGCGTGCCGCTTCATTATAGACCGAGCACGAAAGGACGATGCGCTCCGCATCGCGGGCCAGATCTACCGCGCGTTTGCGCAGTTTGGCATAACGCTCCGGATTGATTGGAAAGTCGGTTGCGCTCGCATCGACGAGGGTTGAGTCGACGAGATGGACGGCAGCATTTTCCTTGCCGCGCTTGGCAAGGAGAGCTATCGTCGCCTCTTTCGATTTCTCACCGGCATGCAAGAACCCAACCGCAGCTTTCATACGCCCAGCGCCAGCGAATCAGCGCGCGGATCGGCACCGCCGGAAAATGTCCCTTGGGTGTGATCGATGCGAATTGCCTGCGCGTGTCCCATCGTGTGGTCGTATGCGCCTAAACGTTCGACGACGTGACCGCGCCGAGTTAGCCCGTCGACGATCGCGTCCGGCATGCGTGATTCGACGACGACTGTGTCAGTCATGACGTCTTCCCGGCCCGGGACATGCGGACGGCCTGCAATCCAACGCGGCGCGTCGACCGCTGCCTGCACGTCGAGATCGCGATCGAAGACGCCGCGGAGAATCTGAACGTGGATCTGCGGTTGTCCATCGCCACCCATCGTCCCGTACACTAGCTCCGGTTTACCCTTACGCAGGTACATCGCGGGCGCGAGCGTGTGAACCGGCCGGTGGCCGCCGTGCAGCTCGTTTGGATGTCCGGCGATGAGATTGAAATATGCGCCGCGATTCTGCAGCACGATCCCGGATTCGCCGGCGACCAACCCCGAACCGAAGTTCATATACAAGCTCTGAATTAACGAAACCGCTTGGCCGTCAGCATCCGCGGTGACGATTGCAATCGTGTCACCGAAGTCCGTACGCAGAGGTAAGTGCGGCGAGCCGAACTGGGCCGTGACGCGTTCGGGATCGATGCGAGCCCGCATCGCCTCCAGACGGCGTGGACCAATAATGTCATTTTCGTTCAGGTCTACGAAGTCCGGATCGCCGAACCGCGAGTCTCGCACATCGAAGGCAGTCTTGAACGCTTCGATCGCCATATGCGCCCAGAGTCCATCGTCGCTACGTTCGTTCCCGAGCGCGCCCAGCACCATTTGCGCGCACGCCCCGTGCGAATTAGGCGGATGCGCGAGGACTTCGCCTTCACGCCACGCCAAACGCCACGGCGTCGTCCGCTGCGTGCGATGGCTCCGAAGGTCTTCTCCGTCCATCGGACTTCCCGCCGCTCGCAATCGTGCGACGATTGCTTCACCCGCCGAACCCTCGTAAAACGCGTCCGCGCCGCCCTGCCGAACCTGCGCGATCGTCTTCGCAAGCCCCGGGTTATGCAAGACGTCTCCGGGCCGCGGGACACCGCGGCCGAGGAACAAGGCCTTCGCGTCCGCGCACTGCTCCAGAATGGTCGCGTTGAGCTCGAGATAGTACGCTACCGTCTGGGAGACGACATAGCCGTCGCGCGCGTATTGTTCCGCCGGCGCCAACAGCGCATCGAGCATGCGTGTTCCATGCGCTTCGAGCACGTCTTCCCATGCGCGCACTGCGCCGGGAACCGTCACCGCAAACCCACTACGCGCCGGCATCTCCGAGAGGCCACGCTCCCGCAAATCGCCGGCTTCGAGGTTTCGCGGCGCGCGGCCGCTTCCGTTATATGTAACGACATCGGCGGTCTCTGGATCGTAGATCATCCAAAACGCATCGCCACCGAATCCGTTGGCTTGCGGGTACACGACGGAGAGCACGCCGTTCGTTGCAATCGCAGCATCGACCGCGTTACCGCCCGCCCGCAAAACGGCAGCACCCGCAGCGGTCGCGAGAGCGTGCGGCGACGCGACCATTCCTTTCGTCGAGCGAGCCACGGACATGCCCTCACCTATTGCCGCGCAAGAGGCGCGGCCCTCCGCATCCGCAAACTGCGTGGTAATGCCGAGCGGCCGTTTATCTCGACATGCAACGTCGTCGGGTCCGCGGTGGGCGTATGACGGACGCTACCTTCCGATCCGCGTTGGCCTGTCATTGCTCTTGACGCTTCCATCAGAAAGCATGGGCGCGATCCTCGGCGAGCTTGCGGTGGACGAAGAAGCGAACGAACCGCTCTTGGCGCCGATCGACCCGATGCAAGAAGTCTGGGCAAGCGGGGTTACGTACGTGCGCAGCCGCGAAGCTCGCAAGGCAGAGTCAAACGTCGCCGACATCTACGAGCGCGTGTACGATGCGGAGCGTCCCGAGCTGTTTCTCAAGTGCATCGGCTGGCGGGCCGTCGGTACGAACGGCACGGTGCGCATTCGCAAGGACTCGACTTGGAGCGTCCCCGAGCCGGAGCTGGTCCTCGTGATCAATCGCTTCGGCGAGATCGTCGGCTACACGGCCGGGAACGACGTCAGCTCGCGCAACATCGAGGGCGAAAATCCGCTCTATCTACCGCAGGCTAAGGTGTACGACGGCTCGTGCAGCGTCGGTCCCGCGATCGTTCTGGCCCAAGCCGACGAGCTCGGCGACGTCACGATAGGCCTTGGCATCAAGCGGAATGACAACGAAATTTTCTCCGGGACGGCCTCGACGTCGCAGATGAAGCGAGCCTTCCCGGACCTGGCTCGCTATCTGCTCAGCGAGTATGAGGTCCCCCAAGGCGTGCTCCTCATGACGGGTACCGGGATCGTCCCGCCCGATGATTTCTCGCTCGCGATCGGCGACCGTGTCCGCGTGAACGTCGGCCCGCTCAGTCTGGTCAATACCGTAGCGGGCTGAATCCGCGGCCGCCGATTGTCGAAAGCGGTCGCCTAAGGCCGCTCCGTCTGTCCAATGCCCGCGTGGGGCACTTCGGCTATGCTATTTTCAGGAGGCGCCCACGTTGCGGGCGTCACCTTTCGGTCAGAGGAGAACATCTTCGTGGATAGCTTGTGGTCGCTGATCGCGTTCGTCGGAGTGATGGCCATCTTGTTCGCGGTGCCTGATTCGAGAAAATCGGTTGCTCGCGCAGCGACGGAGCTCCGCCCGGCCGCGTAAACTAACTCAAACACGTCTCTCGGGGAACCGCGCACCTAGCGCGGTTTTTCGTTTTCTTGCGACAAATGCAGCAACCTAAGAAAAACGATTGTCGAACGCAACACGTGCTTAGTTTACCGACAGTCGAATGGCCGAGCGTCCGCGACTTGCTATGCTGTGGTTGCGGTCGAGTGGATGATCCGTTTGGACGCTTGTGCGGCTGTCATGAAGATCGTACACAAAGACCTAGCGGCACAACGATAGCCGAATCCCCTCTCGGCACGTCGCCGTGAAGGAGCCGCGCAGATCCATCAGAGGGCTGCGCGGTTTCTTCAATTGATACAAGGAGAGATATTTCTTGCGAAGAGTCATGATCGGGACGTTTATGCTCGCGGCGCTCATCGCCGTGTCGTTCGCAGCCACGTCTGCGCAAACGGCACCGGCGACGGCCGCATCACCGGCAGCGTCTCCCGCCGCATCGCCCTCGCCGACTGCGACACCGACTCCGCCCTGGAGCCTTTCCGGATTCGGCGACGTTACGTACACAAGGCCGCTTCCGACCGGAGGCACGTTCGTGTTCACGAACGGCGCACCGGACCGCGTTTTCGACGGCATTAGCGGTATCAACACGAAAGCGCCAAACCAGACGGACTTCGTCCCGAACAACCTCAACTTCAACCTGCGCAAGAATACGTCGCAAGGGCTGGGCGGCGACGTCGAATTCAGCCTTGGCTCGGATGCGAATGTGATCGCATCCTATGGCGGCGCTGCCGGCACATACACGGACATCACGCAAGCGAATCTCTATTACGCTCTAGGTCCGTTGACGCTGACCGCGGGCAAATTCGAAACACTGGCGGGTTACGAAGTCATCGAGAACCCCAACAACAATCAAATATCGCGCTCGATCTTGTTCGGATACGCGATTAATTTCACCAATACAGGACTTCGCTTGCAGTACGCGCCGCCGCACTGGACGTTTACGGCCGGCGTTAACTATGGCTGGGACCAGATCATTCAGACACAGGGGCTCGGGACGTTCGAGGGCGGCATCGCATGGAACCCGTCCTCGATCTTCTCCGTAAGCGGCGACCTGTACAGCGGTTCGGAGCCGTCGGCGCTGACGCCCTATCCGAACGGTGGAACGATCGCACCCAAACCATCCAACACGGCGATGTACGCCTATGGCTTCGGAACGATCACCGGAACGATTTACGGGACGCGTACGCTCGTTGACGTCGTCGGACACTGGAACCCCAGCAGTGTGCTGAACTTCGGCGTGAACTACGATACGGCACAACAGACAAACGATCAGCTCTTCACCAGCACGGGCGCGGTTACGACCAATCTGGCCGGCGCTCCGATTCTCGCAACGGCGAAGTGGAACGGCGTCGCAGGGTATGGCGTTTGGAACGCGACTTCGCACCTCACGTTCTCGGGACGTTACGAATCCTTCAACGACACGAACGGCGTGCGGACCGGCTTCGCGCAAACCTGGAACGAAGCCACTGCTACCGTTCAGTTCGTGCCGCAGTTCGCACCCAACTGGAAAGCGCGACTCGAGTATCGCGACGACTGGTCGAATCAACCCGTCTTCGCACGCTATACGTCACCGCTCGGAACGGCGGCGTCCAACAACAGCTCGATCGCAGCCGAGGTGCTGTTCACCTGGCCCTAAGATAGCCTGAGCTCGACCGGAGTGGGCACTGCTCGCGGTAGATGCGACGGTGCCCACGCTCGAGCGAACGGGGCTTCACGCTCGTCGAAGTCCTGGTCGCAACCGGTCTTTGGATCGTGCTCGGCGGGACCTTGTTGTTCGTGACGCAAGGGTTGCTCGGCGCTGCGCGCGCGGGCGCGGCCCAGCAACGCGCATACGTCGCGTTGACTCAATTGATCGAGACGCTCGATGCCGAATCGAGCTCAGCCCTCGCGATCTTCGTACCGCCGCGCGATGTGCTCGGGACGAACAATGCGGATGGCCACGAGCTCGATTTTTACTCACGCGATGCCCTTCGCAACGGGCGTTTCTGGGCGTACCGCTTTGACCGGCAGGCGAGCACGCTCCAGCGCTACACGTATTCGGCGCCCGGATCGGTTGCGACGCCGAGCGATCCACCGCTGCGCGGCATCGCTTCGTTCGCGACGACGCGAAAATCCGCCAGCTCTCTGAGCTCCCCTTTCGCAAACGGCTACGTGACACGCGACGTCGCGGTCAATTTCAACTATCCGAGCGTCAATGGCGGAAACGCGATCGTCGCCGTTAACTTCGGCGATCACCGCGACACATTCACGCTCGAGCTTCTGCCCGGGACGATGACATCAGGGTTCGCCGTGATCGTTTCAACGTTTACTCCGACACCGGCGCCGACCGCAACGTCCGCACCGAGTGCTCCGGCGCCGGCCCCGTCGCCGACCGTTCCCGGTGCCGAATATCTCTATGCGACGACCTATCAAAACCCCGATACGGAAACGACGTATTGGGCCGACGTCATGGAGTATCTCAATCCGCCCGGCATTTGGTACAACGCCGGAGCGAGCGTTCCGGTGATCGGCGTTTTGGTCGGACAGACCGTATACATCAACACCAGCTGCGACAGCGGTATTTCGGGGAATCAATTCGTCTACGCATCCGAGCTACGCGACGTCAACGTCACCGATCCGTCCGGCTCGTATTATTTCCAGTGCGCATTCACGCCGACGATCGCCGGATGGCTGAGCTTCGGCTACTGGAACTCGATCGGTTCGCCCGTCCAGTCGCTCGAAACGATTTTGGTCGGTGGCTACAGCGGCCCGTTCAACAACGACGTCTTTCCGCCGCCGGCGCAACCCGGCAGTCCCGGCGGCAGCTAGTCGTGCATGAATGCCGCGGCCGCCCAATTGATCAGGGTCGTCGCATCGTAGACCGGCAAGCCGGTAGCTTCGCGAATTGCCGCGGCATAGGGCGGCATGTTTGTGCACTCGAGCACGATGGCTTCGATCTCCGGATGCTGCGCGACCAGACGGCGAGCGACGTCTACGTGATCCTGTCGCGCGCGATCTTCGTCGAGCACGTCGAGATCCAGCGCGATCGTCGCATGGAACGGCGTGCCCTCCAAGCCTGCGATCACAACGCGCGACGGATTGATCCCGGCAGCCCATAAATGAGCCGGGCTGAGCGAAGAACGCTCGAACGTTAGAATCGCGATCTTGGCGTGCGGCTCGAGGAACGCCGAGATCCAAGGCACTTGCAGCAAGCTCGACGTCAAAACGGGCATGCGCACCGCCGATTGCAACCGGTCTTGCAAGAGAATCAGAAAGCCGCAACTCGTGGTGATGAGGCTGACGCCGCGCTCCTCGAGGCGGTGCGCAGCATCGACGAACGGCTGCTCGAAGCGCAAGGGATCGCCTTCGCGCACCGCCAGCTCGACGCCGATCCCGCCGACCGTCTCAAGCTCGACTGGAAACGGCCACGTCACCGGGTTTCCAACGTCACCGGGAATACGCGGGAAGCGCGTATCGAGCATCAGAATTCCGGCGCGAAATTCGCGCGAACGCCCGATCATAGAGATGCCGTCTTCGCAACCAGCTCCGTGTAGAGTGCGTTCGGCCACGCGAAATCGGCGCGCGTAAACGTTTGCGGCGCATCCGGATCGAACGACTCGTGCAGACGATGATCGCCGAGTTCGGAAGCCACGATGTACCCCAGCACGCGTTCGGTCTCACTTGAATCCGTCGAGGTCAGAGCTTGCATGACGAGCGCGAGCGGCCAAACGTAACCGTGCGGCGTATGCGGGCTGCCGATTCCACTTGCGTATTTACCGGCGTAGTAGTACGGGTTACGGTCCGAGAGAATGAAGCGGCGCGTATTCTGATAGACGGGATCCGACGCGGGGAGATAGCCGATGTACGGAATCGAGAGCAAGGACGGAACGTTGGCGTCATCCATTAGGCTGCGATGTCCGAGGCCGTCGACTTCGTAGGCGTACATGACGCCGATGTCGGCGACGACCGTGCGACCGTACTTTTCTATTCCATTTTGAATCTCGCCGGCGAGCTGCTCTGCCTTTTGGGCGCGCGACTCATCGCGATACACATCGCGCTCGATCTGCGCCAAATCATGCAAAACGACGACGGCTAGCATGTTGACCGGGATGTTGAAATGATAGCGCGCTGGATCGTCGGAGGGCCGGAACCCCGTCCACACCATTCCGGTGTACGCGACGCGGCTGCCACGACCACCATTGGCAAGTGCCGCATGCCGGTACGCAGAGCGTGAGTTGTGATGCTGTTCGATGCGCATCACGGCGAGAATACGATCGAACGCATCGCTTTCGTCCTGCGCGAAGATTGAGATGTCGCCTGTGCCCTGCCAATAATCGTACGCGAACCATACCCGGTGTTGCGCATAGTGGATGCCTTTGAGGCGTGTTGTCTACCGCAATTCTACGCTTCCCGGATCGCGAAACCGGTGAGCCCTGTTACACCGCTTGTAACGATTCGTTATCGGTGTACGACTAAAGACGCAACGCCGACAAAACACGCTCTGCCGTTAGCGGAAGCGCCGTAACGCGCGCGCCGCATGCGTTCGCGATCGCGTTTGCGATTGCAGGCGCGACTGCTGCGGTATTGATTTCTCCGGCCATCTTGGCGCCGAATGGACCGGGGCCGGCGATATTCTCGATATTGATAAAACGCAGCGGCGGTATGTCCATCTGGGTCGGAAGTTTGTAGTCGGCAAGGGACGGATTTTCGATCTTACCTTCGCTCACGCGCAACTCTTCAGTAAGCGCGTGACCCAAGCCCATGACAAAGCCGCCTGCCAGCTGCCCGCGATGCGCGACCGGATTGAGGATCGTTCCTACATCCGAGACGCACACGACGTCGAGAACGTCCACCACGCCGGTCTCCACATCAACGCTCACCTCGGCGACGAAGCCGCAGAATCCGTGCGGCGCGGCTTCGTGTCCGTGCACTGCCTCGAAGATACCACGCACTTCAACCGGCTCGTTCGCCGGCCAACCGCTCGCGGCAACACGTTCTTTCAGCCGGCGCACCGCATCGAGTGCCGCGTTCCCTGTAACATGCGTTTGACGGCTTCCACCAGCACCCGGATCGAACGGCGTTTGCGTCATCGCGGCTTCTCGAAGAACGTTCACGCGCTCGAGCCCGAGTTCGAGTCCTGCCGCAACGACACGTTGCAGGAGCGTCAGGATTCCCATTCCTTGCTCGGCTGCGCCGGTGATGACCTCGACATCACCGGATGGAAGCGCGCGTAACGTCACTTCGGCTTTCCCGCCGCCGATGTGGCGCACGCCAAATCCAATTCCACGACCCCGTCCCAGTGGAAGCGGTTCACCCCAGTGCGAGGCACTACGCATCTTCTCCAGCATCTCGCGCGCTGACGGTTCGAGATACGGAACGTCCTCGAAGTCCGAGCCGTCCCCGCTTACGGCGTTCCGCATGCGAATCTCGAGTGGATCGATCCGCAGCTCGTGCGCGATCATGTCGATATGCGATTCGACTGCAAAGATGAACTGCACGTCTCCCGGTGCCCGCATGTGCCCCCCCGGGACCGTGTTGGTATAAACGGACGTGCGTTCCAAGCGTCCCGCCGGGATATCGTACGGGAGCTTCGGATCGAGTCCGGGCAACAGGGTCGGCGCCGGCTTACCGGCCGCATATGCGCCACCGTTGAAGACGATCTTCGCATCCATCGCCGTAATGTAGCCGTCGTGCGTTACACCGGTTCGTATCGTCGTATGGGATGCGTGCCGCACCGTGCTCGCGCGCATATCTTCGAGGTACGAGCGGACGTATTTGATAGGCCTTCCCGTCGCCCGGGCAAGGAAATAACACGGGTACTCGTCGACCGAAAGGCCTTTGCCGCCGAAATCACCGCCGATGTAAGCCGGCTCGATCCGTACCGAATCGACCGGGACGCCGACGCAGATTGCAAACTGTTCGCGCAGTGCAAACGGCGCTTTATTGGTCGCAATGAGATGAATGATACCCTGAGCATCGATCCATACAACAGTTGCGCGAGGCTCGAGATACCCGCCATGATACCGCGGCGTCGTAAATGAGTGCTCGAAGATGTGGTCGGCGCGCGCAAAACCCTCGTCGACATTACCTTTGAGCATGACGCGGTGGCCTT
This sequence comes from Candidatus Baltobacteraceae bacterium, assembly GCA_036489885.1. Taxonomy (NCBI): domain Bacteria; kingdom Bacillati; phylum Vulcanimicrobiota; class Vulcanimicrobiia; order Vulcanimicrobiales; family Vulcanimicrobiaceae; species Vulcanimicrobiaceae bacterium. Next base: position 859,196 of record DASXEW010000001.1, on the reverse strand, counting down.
GCACGTTCGGGTGCGGTACCGCAGCGCGCTTGCCGCCGTGGAAATAGTAGCCCTCGATCTTCTCGTGAAGTATCGGTGCATTCGGAGCGAGTGCATCCTCCGGCTCGAGAACGACCGGAAGCTCTTCGTACTCGACGTCTACGAGTGCAGCTGCACTCTCCGCGATCTCACGGGTTTCTGCCGCCACTGCGGCGACCGCATCACCGATAAAGAGCGCGCGGTCAACGCAAATCGACGGCCGGTCGAAGAAGCGACGGCCGTAGCGATGTTCGCCGATGTCGCGACCTGTCAGAACGGCATGGACACCCGCAAGCGCGCGTGCGCGCTCAACGTCGATCGAAACGATGCGTGCGTGCGCAAACGGGCTCGTCGTAAATGCGGCGTGAAGCATTCCCGGCAGCTCGAAATCGGCTGCGTATTGCGCTTGTCCGGTCACTTTCTCACGCCCATCGACTCGCAGCTCGTTCCGATCGAAAATCAGCGGATGGGCGCGGCGCGTCGGCGTTACGGTGCTCATGCCGGCACCAACTGTTGCAGCGCGCGGCGCGTCCACACGCGCGCCATCTCCCGCTTGTAGGTTGCCGAACCGCGGACGTCGTCGAGCGGATCGACTTCTTCTGCGACGATCGTAGCCGCTGCGTCGATCGTTTGGCGCGTAATCGCCTTTCCGCGTAGCGCTTCTTCAGCCCGCCGCGCGCGCACCGGCGTCGTTGCAACGGATCCAAGCGCCAAACGAACATCCTCACAACCACCGTTCGCGTCGAGGCGGACGGTGGCGGCGACCGAGACCGTCGCAAAATCGTCTTTCGAAGCCGGCAAGAACTTCACGTAAGTGCCGAGCATCCCGCGGGGCGGCGGAGGAATCCGAATCGCGGTGACGATCTCGCCCGGTTCGAGCGCAACGTCGAAGACGTCCCGAAAGAAATCCCCGGCCGCGATGGTGCGAACGCCGCCGCGTCGCGCGACGACGATTTCGGCGTCCATTGCGATTAGCATCGGTGGCGGATCGCTGGCCGGATCGGCATGGACGAGATTGCCGCCGAGAGTGGCTTGATTGCGGATGCGAACCGTTGCGACGTGTCCGAACGTCTGCGCCAACGGCGCGAAGAAACGTTGAACGAGTGCCGAGCGTTCGATCTCCGCGTGGGTGACGAGCGCGCCGATCTCGAGGCCGCCTTCCTTAGAGATACCGATCTCGCGCAAGCCTTCGATCCGGCGCAAGCCGATAACGTACTCCGGAAGAACGAGGCCCAAACGCATCAATAAGACGAGCGCGGTCCCACCTGCCAGCAGATGCGCATCTTCGCCTCCGCGCTCGAGAGCATTGAAGGCCTCCTCGAGCGTCGCCGGCTCGAGATACTCGAAGGTCGCCACTCTAGCGCTCACGTGCGGCCGCAACGACCGCTTCGACAATTTGATAGTAACCTGTGCAGCGGCACAGATTTCCCATCATCCACGCGCGCACGTCGTCAGCTGAGGGATGTGGATTTTCTTCTAACAACGCTTTTGCAGCTACGATTTGCCCCGAAGTGCAGATTCCGCATTGAAATCCACCGTGCTGCACGAAAGCTTGCTGTAGCTTAGTCAACTCTCCGCCGTTCGCGAGGCCTTCGACCGTACGGATGTTGCTGCCGTCGACAGTCGCCGCCAAGACGAGACACGCCGACATCAGCTTGTCGTCGATGAGCACGCTGCAACTGCCGCACACACCGATGCCGCATCCTTCTTTTGTCCCGGTTAACTTGCAATCGTCGCGCAGCATGTCGAGCAACAGACGATTGGCTTCGATCGCGAGCGTTTGTGGTTTTCCGTTCAGCGTGAACGTGATCGAGTGTTGGCTCACCTAGAAAACTGCGCTCTCTCCTCGGAGGTTCTGCAAGGCAAATCGCTCGAGCATCAGCGGGCGAGCGTCCCAAGTCCTGGGCTCGCCTTCGGTTATCCACTCAGCGAGCAGAATCCCCACCGCCGGCGAGTGCATGATGCCGTGTCCGGAAAAGCCTGTAGCGAGAAAAAGCCCGGGATGCGATGCGACCGGCCCGAGGATGGCGTGATGATCCGGCGTCAACGTGCGCGCTCCGGCGTAGGCGCGGACGATCTTGGCATCCGCAAGAATCGGCATCCGGTGAGTTGCGGCGCGAGAGACGGCGTCGAGTCCATCCCAATCGGCTTCGCCCGGTGCTGCTCCGTCCGGTATCGGACGCGCATCTTTATCGGTTCCACCGAGCAACAATTCCGCACGCTGCGCGTGCATGTACCATCCGGTATCGATGTCAACGACGAGTGGCATCTGCTCGGGAACGCCGGCGACGCGCTCCGCAACGAACACTTGCCTCGCGAAGGCGTGCACTGGAATCTCCAAACCGGCCAGCGCAGCAACTGCGCGCGCGCGCGTCCCGCAGGCAAGAACGATGACCGGCGTTTCATACTCAACGCGCGGAGTCTTCAGCGTCCAGACGTCGCCGGTGCGCTCGATCGAAAGCACGCGGGCTTCAGTTGCCATCGCTCCGCCTTGCCGGCGAAACGATTCGAGGTAGGCGTGCAAGAGCGTTGCCGGCTCGATCGAGCCGTCGGTCGCGCAATAATTCCCGCCCAGCAAGTCATCGGTCGCAAGCGGTTCGCAAAGCTCGTGTATCGCGCCCGGGTCGAGGCGAACGGTCTCGACGCCGAGCGCATGCTGCATCCGCAGCTCTTCGTCCATGATCGCTAACCGCTTTTCGTCCGCCGTTACGAACAAGTACCCGTTTCGACGGAAATGCGGATCGACGCCGTAGGCTCGTTCGAAATTCTCGAACACCCGCATGCTGATCAAACTCAGCATGATGTTCGCCTCGGTCGCGAACTGTGCGCGTACGCCGCCCGTTGCCCAACGCGATTCGCCAGTACCCGGAGAACCCTCGGCTTCGAGCAGCACGATTCGCCAACCGGGAACGCGCTCGATGAGGCGCTGCGCAATCGACGTGCCGACGATACCGGCGCCGACGATCGCCGCATCGACGGCCGCCTTCACGTAGCGACTAGGCCGGCTCGGGGAGCACTTTCGTCAGCGTGTCATCCATACGGCGCAACCGGTTCGCGAGCACTTCCATTACTTGCAAAGCAAAGAATGGATGGTTTTGAACGAGGAATAAGAACCGCTTGCGGTCGACCGCGCTGACTTTGCTATCTTTCGCTGCAACCGCCGTGGCCGAACGCGGAAGTTGTTCGATCAACGCCATCTCACCGATCATCCCGCCCGGTGTAACCGTTTCGAGAATCGTCTCACCAATCCGGATGTCGATTGCTCCCTCGACGACGACGTACATGTAGTCGGCCGATTCGCCTTGATTAAACAGGGTCGCGCCGGCTGCGTACGATTCAGCGTGAGCGTCGTCGTGCCGGAAAATATCCAGGGGATGCACGCGCGTATCTTCGCTGGGAACCCGCCGTTCAGCCTCTCCCTTGCCGGTTTCGGCTCCCGAGCCAATTTGGGCAGAATTGGGCACGTGTCTGACGAGCGGCGGCGCCGGGCCGACGCCTTTTAGAGGAGAATGCAGAATCGCTCCAGCGCCAGGATTCGCAGGAAGGCTACCTCTAGTACACGATCAGCTTGAATCGTAGCGTTCGCTTTCCGAATTCGCGCGCGTACGTCGGGGTCGCACGACGAACGGCGCTTGAATTCGCCCGCGCGCTCGGCCTTCCGGATGAGAAGCTCGAGGATCTCGGTTATGCCTTGGGCGAGGCCTTGGCGAATGCCGTCGAGCACGGTTTTCGCGAACGAACGTATTTTCAAATTCGTGTGTGGCGCTCAGACCACGAAGACGCAATCGTGATCGAGGTTCAGGACGACGGTGAGGGCTTCGACCCGAGCGGTCTCAGCGATCCAGATGAAAATGCCGCCCGCGGTTACGGCATCACGATCATGCGAGCGATGGCCGATCGCGTGTCGTTCGAGCGTAATGGGCGGCTGGTTCGACTGTGGAAGAACATCGACAACGAGACGGCCATGATCGACAGCGCGATGCGGGCCTGATAGCCACAGGTAATCGGTCCGCCGGGCATTAAACAGCACGCTTGTCTGAGGAGATGACGATGCGGCGGTTGCTCGCTCTTAGCGCGTTGGGATTTTTTGCTTTGTCTTCGTGCGGTGGCGGCGGGGGAGCGTTGCTGCACAATGCTCTTGGCGCCGGGGGATCCGGCTCCGGATCTACGCCCGCGAACGGAAAACGGAACATCGGCGTAACGCTCGTGATCCCCGCTGCGGGCGCGTCCTCGTCCGGCATTGCGCGCAGACCAAAGACGATTTCGTCATCCACACAATCGGTGACCGTCTCGGTAAACGGCGGTACCGCGCAAATCTTTGACGTTTCGGGCAGCGCGTGCACGTCCAACAATGGAGTAACGACCTGTACGTTTACCGTCGGCGTATCGTATGGCCTGGATACGTTCCTGATCTTGATGTACAGCGGAACGAACGGCAGCGGAACTATCCTCGACGCCGCCGCTGAAACACTCAACGTTACGTCGAGTGGGCCCAACAGTTTCAGCACGACCGCCGGAACTGCAGTCTTCGTGACGACAAACGCCGACAGCGGAGCGGGATCGTTGCGTGCAGCAATTACAAGCGCGGCTTCCGGCGTTACGACGGCAGTGCTGTTTCAAGGCGTGACCGGAACGATCACGCTCGCATCGCCGATTGCGATCGCCCAGAATGTTGCGATCATCGGCCCGGGTGCATCGAGCCTTTCGATCAGCGGCGGCGGCGCGACCTCACTCTTCACCGTCAGTAGCGGCATGAACGCCGTCTTCTACGGTTTGACGCTTACGCAGGGCGTATCGACCACGCAAGGCGGCGCGATCGTCAGCGACGGAACTCTTTCAATCTTCAGCTCGACCTTTTCCAACAACTCGGCGATCGTCGGCGGCGGCGCAATTTTGGCGGAAAGCGGCAGCCTCGTCGTCACCGGCTCGACATTCACGAACAACAGCGTGACGAAGTCCACGCCGGGTCCTGTTGCCGAGGGCGGAGCAATCCAATCATGGGTCCAGGCGACGATCGACTCTTCGACCTTCACGGGTAACTCCGTCACGCAGAACGCTTCGAACGGATCCGCATACGGCGGCGCGATTGCCGAAGACCGCGCGACGACGGCCGGACTAACCGTCACGAATTCGCAGTTCTACTCGAACAGCGCGAGCGCCCCGCAAGGTTACGCTGCCGCCGGGGCGATTGAGGACAACTCCGACACGCCGTCGATGACCATTATGAACGATACATTCGGCAAGTCCGGAGCCGGAAATAGCACAAGCGCGGAATACGAAGCCGGCGGCGGCGCGATCGAATACTTCGGTCAAAATGGCGGCACGCTGACAGACGGTGGAATAGGCGGCAATTCATTCGTCGCCAATACCGCAACGACGCCGAGTGGGGGGTATTCTCTTGGTGGGGCGCTCTTCGTCGACGACACCGACGACAATGTTGCATTAACCGGTCCGAACACGTTCACCGGAAACAGCGCAACCGGCGGGTATAGCGCCTCTGGCGGCGCCATCGATGACGTCGAGACCGCCGGCTACATTTTGATCGGTGCCGGTAGCACATTCACCGGCAACGTCGTAAAAACGACCGACTCGAGCGACGGCGGCGCCTTTGGAGGAGCGATCTCCTACAACGCATTCCCATGCATCTATGACACGGCTTCGATTGCGCGTGGACCCGCGCCGGCCTCAAACCAAAAGGGCGGCGGACGCGCTGCTCTCGCGTTGCATCACATGGTTACGCAATCTACGATGCGTTCAAGCACGATACGGCGGTCCGCCGGAACCCGGCGGCCGATGACGTTCGCACAAGACTCGTCGATCAGCGGAACGTTCGCGTCGAACACGGCCGGCCCGAGCGTGACATACGGCGCAGCCGGTGGCGCCATCGACATCGAAGCGCAGAACGGCTACGTTCCACCATTCACAATTTCGAACGCAACGATTACATCGAACTCCGTGACGGGAACGGGCCTCTATGGTGACGGCGGCGGGGTCGATATCTTCAGCGGCGTCGTGACGATCGATAACAGCACGATTGGTTCGCAAGCTGCCGGAAACTCCGCGATTACGCGCGGCGGCGGAGTCGTCGTCGGATTCAGCGGCGCAGCCTACAGCATCTGCGCGACCGTGTATGCCGGAAACTTAGCCGTCACGAACAGCACGATAGCCGGCAACTCGCTGAGCGGCGCCAATAATGTCGGCTTCGGCGGCGGTGGCCTCGCGAACGGCTCGTCCGTTCTGAACGTCAGTGGGAGCACGATCGCATTCAATAGCGTCTCAAGCTCTAGTACCGGCGGCGGTGGAATCTTTGCCGTCGGCGGCACCGCGACGGCAACAACGACGATCCTGAACTCGACGCTATTTGCGAACACGTCGAACAACTTCGGCGGCGGCATGATGAACAGCTATGCCGGCGCTGGAAGCACGATCGCGATTACGAACGGGACCGCTTATCAAAACACCGCGACGAGCGCCGGCGGCAACATCTACAATGCCGACGGCGACGGAAGCAACGTGATTTCCGTGCAAAACTCGTTGGCTGCCGGCGGTACGGCACCGAGCGGCGCCGACATATGGAATCTCGATACGTTCACGTCGCTCGGTTACAATCTCGTTCAGCAAAGCTCGAATTACGGCAGCGGCACGAGCAACGCGCCGCAACTGGGAGATCTCATCGGCCAGAGTCCCGGCCTTGCGTCGAGCCTTGCCCAGAATGGCGGCCCAACACCGACGCTCGCGGATAGCGCCGGCAGCCCCGGAAAGGGACATATCCCATTTGCGAGCGGGCTATGTAACGGAGCCACGGGAACAAACGTCGATCAACGCGGTTTCAGCCGTGGTTCGGGTGGCGTTTGCGACGTCGGCGCTTACGAATTCAGCGGAGCTTCGCCTTAAACGTAAAGCTGGGGTGTGATCCGGTTCACGCTCAAGGTGTGTCCAAGCAATAACAAGTAATCCGCGGACGGCCGTGTAAGCGGTTGGGGTTGTCGGAGGGCTTTCTCTTGATCCGTGGATTTCGTATTGTCAGTCTCGCTTTTGCCTCATTTTTCGCGTTAACGTCATGCGGCGGCGGGGGCGGTTCATCGTTCCTCGGCGGCGCCGGCTCGAGCGGGTCCGGCGGAGGCGCACCTACGAGCCCGCTAAGCGGGAACACAAGCGTTAAGGTTTCCTTGACAATTCCGGGTCCGACTACATCGACGACCTCGAGCACCAATCGAATCGTGAGCGCAAGCGCCGTTCGCAAGCCGCAGGGCGCCTCGCCGCAGACGATTTCCTCCGGCACGCAGTCGATCACTGTAAGCGTTAACGGCGGCACGCCTCAGATCTTCAATGTCACGTCGTGTTCGGGAAGCCCGAACCTGACGTGCCAACTCTCGGTCGGCGCGACCTACGGTGCCGATAGCTTCCTCATTCTCACGTGGAGCGGCCCGAACGGAACAGGAACGGCTCTCAACGCGGCCGCGGTAACGATCAACGTCAGCGCGAGCGGCCCGAACACGGCCAGCGCGACCGCCGGAAACCTGCTTACGATCACCAGCAGCGCCGACACCAGTGGCCCCTCGAACAGCTGTGCCGGCGGCACGACGACCTGCACGCTTCGCGAAGCAGTCGCGGAGGCGAGCACGACGTCCGGCGTCTTCACGGCCTTGATGTTCTCGGGCGTTTCGTCCATTACGGTCACGAGTCCGATCACGCTCAGCGGTCAAAACATGATCGTTCTCGGCCCGGGAGCCTCGGCGGCGAACGCCGCCGGCGTGGGTGCACCCTCTGCATCCTCGGGAGTGACCATCAGCGGCGGCGGAACCTCGCAGATTTTCTACGTTAATTCAGGCTCGTCGCTCTTAGTCGACGGCGTGACGGTCTCCGGCGGCGTTACGTCGGATAACGATGGTGGAGCGATCGAAAACTATGGCCAGCTCGCCATCGTCAACTCGATCTTCAGCAATAACGGGAGCGCCGGAGTAGTATACGGCGGCGCCGTCTATGACGAAGGCACTGCGCCCGCGACCATCGTTTATTCCACCTTCACAAACAACAGAGGCGAATACTACGGCGGCGCAATCTACGAAGACGCCGGCGCATCAATAAGCCATGACCTCTTCAACGGCAACGTCGCATTCGACGGCAGCTCCTACGGAACCGGCGGCGCGATCTACGCCGATGACGACTTGTTCGTTAGCAACTCGACGTTCACGGCGAACGTAGCAGGCAGCACGAGCGTTTCCAACGTCAGCGGTTACGGCGGCGCCATTTACATCGATGACACTAATAACGCCCCGACGATCACAGCTTCGACCTTTGGTGGCAGCTCGGCGTCGGCCGGCAACTTTGCGGGCGGCCCGGGAGCAACTGCCGAGGGCGAAGGCGGCGCGGTTTACAACGACGGCGACAACCCGATAACGCTCAACGGCAATACCTTTAGCAACAATACGGTCAAGGGTGGCGAGGACGCGTCCGGTGGCGCCATCAGCGATTACGAAGGCGTCAGCAGCACCGGCGACACGTTCACGAACAATACCGCCGACGCTACGGCCGCTATGACCGGTTGCGAAATGTACGCTTACGGCGGCGCCGTCTATACGGATGAACCGAGCACATGGACAACCGCTACGTTCACCGGAAACCAGGCGCTCGGGACGCTCAACGGATCGGCAAACGTGTATGGTGGCGCGCTCTTCGACTATTACGGCGGCGGGATCACCGTCACGGGCAGCACGTTCCAGAACAATACCGCGAACGGCGGCGTTTACGAGGCTTACGGCGGTGGACTTGCCGTTGACGATTACTACGGCGTCGCTACACTCACGAACGATAAGTTCACGGGAAACACGGCAACCGCGCAAAGCGGGTCGGCATTCGGCGGCGGTGTATTCGTCGAGTACGCTTACATCACGTTCAGCGGCCTCACGTTTACGAACAACACCGCATCGATCACCGGCACGACCACCGATAACGAGGCCTACGGTGGCGGGCTTGAATTCGCGTATGGCGATGAAGCGGAACTGGACTCCATCGCGCGGCGTGCCCCGCCGGCTATGGTCGCCCGGCACGCGAAGGACGCGTCGCGACAGGCGAAACACGTGGCGCGCGTCTTTACGCACACGCAAGCCCTGACGCTTGCGCACATGAACAAGAAGTCGAAGCACGCATCGCTTGCGTACTCGCGACGCACGGCGCCAGGCTCGACACGCCGCGCTCAAATCGTCTCGGTCGCCAGCGCGATGAGCAACACCAGCTTCTCGGGCAACACGGCGACCGCAGGTACCCAAGGCTATGCCTTCGGCGGCGGCGCCGACTTCTCGGGCTCGCCGGTCATTACGGCGACCACGCTCAGCGGCAACTCCGCTACGACGACCATTGCCAACACTGATGGATATGCGGCGGGCGGTGGTTTCTCGAACGGTTCATACGGTGGATGCGCAAGCATGTCGTTCACGGGAACGGTCAGCGGCAATAGCGCGACCAACGGCGGCGGCGGCATCTACAACGTGTGCAACCAGTTCACGCTCACACAGAGCACGGTCTCGGGTAATAAAGTCACGGCTGTCGCCTACGCCGGCGACGGCGGCGGCGGAATATACTCCGACTGCGAAAGCGTCGCGATCGGACAGACGACGATCAACGGCAATTCGGTTGCCGGAACCGTTGCACACTCGGGAGGCGGCGGCTTCTTGAACTATCAAGGCGATGTAACGATCACGAACTCGACGATTACGGCAAACACGTCGTCAGTCGACGGTGGCGGAATCGAGAACACATACAATGCCGAGACAGATCTCGTCAACGTAACGATCTACCAAAACACGGCGACCGGCAACGGCGGCGGAATCAGCAACGACGATGCCGGGTCGGGGTCCGCGTACGTGTATGCTGCGAACAGTATCATTGCCGGTGACACCGCGTCGGCAAGCGGGTCGGACATCTGGAACCTCGACACGTTTTACTCGTACGGTTACAACGTCGTTCAGCAGAGTTCGAACTACGGAAGCGGTTCGAGCAACGCTCCGCAAACGGGCGACATCATAGGGCAGAGTCCTGCGCTCGCCTCATTGGCAAGCAACGGCGGCCCGACGTCAACCATTGCGGACACGAGCTCGAGTCCCGGCAAGGCGCTCATCCCGTTCGCGAGCAGCGAGTGCAACGGGTTCTCTGGAACGAATGTCGACCAACGCGGGTTCTCGCGTGGCGCGAACAACATGTGTGACGTCGGAGCGTACGAGCTCAGTGGAACCGCAACGACGCAGCAGGCGGCCATCGTCAGGCATTCACGCAACTCGAAGAACCTGCAGAGAAGCCACTAGCAAACATCAGAAACCCCCGCCGAGCAATCGGTGGGGTTTTTTGATCTCATTCGCGCCCAGGTGCCTCTACAACAATAAGTAATTCTTGTAGCATCGCTAAAACGATTGGCGCGAATCGGAGGGCCTTTCTTCATGCGTGGTCTTCGCGTTGCCGGCTTCATACTCGCCTCGATCTTCTCTTTGACGTCCTGCGGTGGAGGCGGCGGCCGATCGTTTCTCGGTGGCAGCTCGGGGAACGGCGGCTCACCTTCCGGCGCAGCGAGCGGTAAAGGAAACGTCCAGTTCACGCTAACGATCCCGGCTGCGGGTTCGTCATCGACCACGTCCAGCGCCAAGCGGGTCGTCGATAGTGTTGCCAAGCCGCAGACGATATCGTCCGGCACGCAATCGATCACCGTGAGCGTCAACGGCGGAACGCCGCAGATTTTCAATGTCTCATCGTGCAGCGGCAGCCCTAACCTGACGTGCGTTTTGTCCATCGGCGCGAACTACGGACTCGACAGCTTCCTCATCATCACGTGGAGTGGGCCGAACGGAACTGGAACGGCCCTCAACGCTGCAGCCGTAACGTTCAATGTCAGTAGCAGCGGTCCAAATACTGCGAGTGCGACGGCGGGAAATTTGCTTACCGTCACGAGTAGCGGCGACGGGAGTGGCCCCTCGAATAGCTGTGCAGGCGGCACCACAACATGCACCTTGCGCGAAGCGGTTGCCGAAGCAAGCACAACGGCCGGCGTCTACACTGCGCTGATGTTCTCGGGCGTCTCGTCGATTACAGTCTCAACACCGATCACGCTCAGCGGTCAAAGCATCATCGTTCTCGGTCCGGGAGCCTCGGCACCAAATAGCGCCGGCGTGGGCGCGCCATCCGAATCGTCGGGCGTGACAATCAGCGGCGGCGGAGTTTCGCAAATTTTCGGCGTCAATCAGGGCTCTTCGCTCTTCATCGATGGTGTAACACTCTCGGGAGGGGTTGCTCCCGCCGAAGGCTCCGGCGGAGCGGTTGAAAACAACGGATCGCTCGCCATCGTGAACACTATTTTCAGCGGCAACGGCGGATCGTCCACAATCTACGGCGGTGCCGTATACGACGAAGGAGCAGTACCATCGACGATTGCAGCCTCGACCTTCACGAACAACACGGCGCTCTATCAGGGCGGCGCGTATTACAACGACGCCGGGGCGTCGTTCAGCCGCACGCTGTTCACTGGAAACGCCGCTTTCTCGTCTGGCGGCTGCAATTGTTCCGGCGGCGCGATCTACGCCTATTGGAATCTCAACGTCGATAGCTCGACGTTCACAGCGAACGTCGCAGGAAGCCAGACTGCAAGCGGCTTCACGGGCTCGGGCGGCGCGATCGCAATCTTCTACGACTCGCTCAGTCCGTCGATCACGAACTCGACGTTCGGCGGGAGCACTGCGTCTGCAGGCAATTTCGCAGGCGGCGCTGGTTCAAACGACGACGGAATCGGGGGCGCAATTTACAACGGCGGCCCAAGCACTCAACCCATGACGTTCAGCGGCAACACGTTCTCGCATAATATTGCGAAGGGCGGCGACGAAGCTTCCGGAGGCGCGATCTGGGATGACCGCGGCATCACCAGTACCACAGACACGTTTACGAACAACGTTGCCGATGGGACGGCCGCGACGAATTCAAGCGACGCTTACGGCGGCGCTGTCTATGACTCGGGAGCTATCTCATTTACAAGTGACATGTTCTCCGGCAACCAGGCACTCGGAGGCACTTCTCCATACGCCGGAAGCAGCGCCGGCGCGATTTACTCAGACGGTGCGTTGAGCGCGACGCAAACCACCTTCTCGAACAACTCGGTAGCGGCTGCTGATGACGCGTACGGTGGCGCGGTCTATGATGATGACCCGTCCGACACGGTCGTCTTTTCAAGCGTCCAGTTTACAGCCAATTCGGCGACGGCGTCCATACCGGGCAACCCGCAAGACTCTCCGGAAGCGGAAGGCGGTGGGCTCGAGATAGACTACGCGCCGATCAGCTGGTCGAACGTTACGATTAGCGGAAACACCGCGACGGCTACAGGGAACGCCACGTATCCGGGTAACGCGCTTGGCGGTGGATTCGAATATTATTCCGGCGACTCGCAGAATCAGGGCTGCGGTGACTGCTGCGACGAGCAGTGCTCGAAAGCGCGCAATGCTAACGCCACCGTACAACGCGCTCTGCCGCCCGCTGCAAAGGCGCATGCCGCACGTCTCGCGCGACGCGTAGCGCGCTTTGCGTCGATGAAGGCGCATCGAGCCTCGACACTTGCTCGAATGCAAGCTCTCGCTCTGGCTCGAACGCCGAAGAATACGAAGCACGCCTGGGCCGCCGCACAGCAGGCGGCAGTGAGAAAACCACAAGGCGCGTCCGGTCCGCCGAACGGGCTCGACACCGTGACGTTTATGAACAACACAGCGAACGCCGGCGCCGGCGGTTACGCGTATGGCGGCGGCGCCGAATTCTCCGGATACCCGACGACAAATGCGGTAGCGTTCACCGGGAACATCGCGGAAGCTTCCGGTACGGGTGGCTACGCCGTGGGTGGCGGCTTCACGTACGGCAACGAGGATAGCTGCGACACCTTAACCTTTACCGGAACCATCAGCGGCAACAGCGCGACCAACGCGGGCGGCGGAATATGGAACGTCTGCGGCGAGGTCGACATCGAAAGCAGCACGGTCAGCGGCAACAGCGTGACCGCTGTCGCGTACATAAACGACGGCGGCGGCGGATTGTGGAACTACGACACGATGACCGTGGTGCAAAGCTTGGTGAGCGGCAATAGCGTCGCCGGAGCGGTTGCAGGCACCGGGGGCGGCGGAATCCTTACGTACTCCAACTACACGAACGTCGTCAATTCGACGATCTTCAACAACACGTCGAGCGTCGATGGCGGAGGGATCGAAAATGCAGGCAACGGGGAGCTGGATCTCACGAACGCGACGATCACGCAGAACATGGCGACGGGGCATGGCGGAAACGTCAACAACGATCCGGCCGACCAGGCTCCCGGATCGACGTTCGTCTATATCGCGAACACGATTCTCGCCGGCGGTACCGCTGCAAGCGGCTCGGACGTGTGGAATCTCGACCAGTTCATCTCGTCCGGATACAACATCGTGCAGCAAAGCACGAACTTCGGAAGCGGCACTGCCAATACTCCGCAAACGGGCGATCTCATCGGCACGAATCCGCTGATATCGATGGCTCTTGCGGCGAATGGCGGGCCAACGCAAACGCTCTCCGATACGGCGTCAAGCCCGGGTACGGGACACATTCCGTTCGCAAGCGGCGAGTGCAATGGACAGAACGGAACGAACGTCGACCAACGCGGCTACACCCGTGGAGCCGGATCGGTTTGCGACGTAGGAGCGTACGAATTCTCGGGGGCTTCTTCGGGAACGCAGAGCGTACGGCGTGCTGCTCCTCGCGTAACGAGGTTTATCCGAGCCGGGAAGTAGATCTCCAAACGGAGAGCCCCGCCGAGCAATCGGCGGGGCTCTTTGTGACATCGCTCCGACAAGTAATTCTTGCCCTACCGCTTAAGTAACGATCAACTTTAGGGCGGAGGTCAGTTCGTGATTACAGGGATTCGTAGTGCAGCATTGTGTCTCGCCGTTTGCTTCGGGTTGGCCGCTTGCGGTGGGGGCGGTGCAAAGTCGCTCTTAGGTGGATCCGGAACCGGCTCGCCCGGCGGCAACGGCGGCGCCTCGGGTCCAAGCAGCGGCAGTAGAACGATCGCCGTCACGGTCCAACTACCGCCAGGTACCACGACCGCGAGCAGCGGTAGATCGGTCGTCTCGACGGCGAGCGCCGTACGCAAACCCGCGACGATCTCATCCCAGACACAGTCGATCTCCGTGACCGTCAACGGCGGAACACCGCAGAATTTCAACACGTCGGCGTGCACGGGCTCCCCGAATTTGACCTGCGTCCTTTCAGTCGGCGCGAACTACGGGCTAGACAGCTTCCTTATACTGACGTGGAGCGGTCCGAATGGAACCGGAACCGAGCTCAATGCAGCCGCAGTGACGCTCAACGTCACCGCGAGCGGCCCGAACACGGCAAGCGCGATCGCCGGAAACATCCTGACGGTCAACAGCAACGCCGACACGAGCGGCGGATCCAACAGTTGTGCGGCGGGTTCCGCGACGTGCACGCTGCGGGAAGCCGTTGCGGAAGCGAGCACGACGGCAGGCGTTGTGACCGCGATCATGTTCTCCGGCGTGACGTCGATTACGGTCGGCACTCCGATCACGATCAGCAATCAGAGCATCATCGTTCTCGGTCCGGGCGCTTCCGCCTCGAACACCGCGGGCGTCGGTGCGCCGTCAGCGTCGTCCAACTTGACAATCAGCGGCGGAAATTCGACGGGAATGTTCATTGTCGATACGGGCAGCCTGACGATCGACGGCTTGACGCTTGCCAACGGCTACAATGCTTCGGCGGACGAAGCCGGCGCCGCGATTGAAAATTATGGCACCTTGGCGATCGCCAACATGATTTTCTCCGGCAACAATGCCGGCCCGGGCGGCGAGGGCGGCGCCGTCTACGACGAGGGTCCGGGCGGAACGAACGATACGGTGCTCGCTTCGACCTTCACGAACAATACAGGCGAAGAAGGCGGCGCGTATTACGACGACAATGGCACGACCTTCAGCCGCTGCCTCTTTACGAACAATGTCGCGTTCGACAACAGTTACTATGGTGAGGGCGGGGCCATTTACGCCTACGCTAATATTAGCGTCGATAGCTCGACCTTCACCAGTAACAGTGCCGGGAGCACGTCGATAGCCGCCGATGGCTACGGCGGCGCGATTTCCATCGAAAGCGGTAGCATAGCGGCGTCGATAACGAACTCGACCTTCGGCGGCACGTCGGCAGCCTCCGGAAATTACGCGGGCGGCCCGGGCGGCTATTACGAGGCCTACGGCGGCGCAATCTACGACGACTCCGGCTATCCGACGACGCTAAGCGCTAACACGTTCACGAACAACAAGGCTGTCGGCTATTACGTTGTTGGCGGAGCAGTAGCTCTGGAGTACGGCACGAATGCGAGCGGTGACTCGTATTCAAACAACGTCGCCGACGCGTCGTCGAGTGACGACGAAGCTGACGGAGGCGCGATCTATACCGACGACCCGACGACGCTTACGAACGAGACGTTCACATCGAACTCGGCTCGCTCGGGCTACGACGAATACGCTTACGGCGGTGCGGTCGCCGTCAACGATACGCTTACCGCAAACAACGTCACGTTCACCGGCAACTCCGGCGTCGGAATCAGCGGCGCATACGTGTACGGCGGTGCGGTTTACGCCGATGATCTGATCGGCACCAACCTCACGTTTGAAAACAACTCGGCGACGTCGTCCGGGGGGCTTGAAGGAGAGGCCCTCGGAGGCGCACTCTACGTTGACTCCGATGCGACCCTAACGACGGCAACTTTCAACAATAACTCGGCAAGCGCAGAATACGCTTATGGAGGCGGCGCGTATCTGGACGGCGTTCTCGGCTTGAGCGGCGTGACGTTCACGTCGAATACGGCGACCGGCGGCACCGCAACCGCGTACGGCGAAGCCGATGGCGGCGGCCTCTATCAGGATCCTCCGACACTCGGCACGAGCCAGGCCGCACGATTGATGGTGAAGCGCGGGCCGCACTCGCAGCTCATCGCGCGACTGACGGCGCGCGATGCACGCCATGCCGCGCATCAGAGCCGCCATGCTGCGCAAGTGGCCGCCAAACCACCGGCTGCGCCCCGCACACCGAGCGCGCCGAAATCGAAGATGGCCGCGATTCGGAACGTACACCACGTCAAAGCGATCTTGACGAAAATCGCGAAGACGTACGTAAAAGGACAGCGGCGTTCCCCGCAGAGCGGCGGCATCACGTGGGCAAATCTCACCTTCACGAGCAACGTCGCGAGTGCCGGCCTTAGCGGCGATGCATACGGCGGCGGCATGTACTTCGACGACGACGCGACGGTCACGGGAACCTTCAATAAGAACCAGGCGCTCGCAATCGGGTCCGGCGCAACGACATACGGCGGCGCCGTCTATTGCGATTATGAGTTGACATTCACGGGGTCGGTCACGAACAACACGTCTCTCACGGAGGGCGGCGGTTTGTATGGAGATGACGATGTCGTAATCGAAAACAGCACGATCACCGGCAACAGCGTTTCCGCAGTACAAAATAGTTACGACGGTGGTGGCGGCGTGTACAACGATTCGACGCTTGTTCTCGATATGAGCACGCTGAACGGAAACACCGTTTCGGGAAGCGTCGCCGGGGCCGGCGGGGGTGCCCTGTTCAACTATTCCACCGCGACCATCACCAACTCGACGTTCTTTGAAAACATCTCGGCGATCAACGGCGGAGGACTCGAGAACCAATCGTCTCTGTACGTCACCAATGCGACGATTTTCGGGAATACCGCGACGGCGGCCGGTGGCAGTCTCGACAATTCCTCGAGTTCGTACATTCAGAATTCAATCTTCGCTGGTGGAACCGCGGCAAGCGGTGCGGAGCTGAACAACACCTCCTCGCTGACGTCCAATGACTACAACTTGATTCAAGGCACGATTGCCGGATCGTTCACGCCAGGCTCGCACGACAAGCTCGGCGTTAGTCCGGAGGTCTCTACGAGTCTCGCAAACAACGGCGGCACGACGCTAACGCTCTCGGATACGAGCACGAGTCCTGGTCGCGGCTACATTCCGTATAGCGGAGGCTGTGGCGCCGGCGGCCTAACCGTCGATCAACGCGGGTTCACGCGAGGGACGGGCAGCGTGTGCGACATCGGCGCGTACGAGTTCAGCGGCACGGCGACGACGCAAAGCAACGCGCGAAGGCGATAAACAAAAAAACCCCGCCGAGCAATCGGCGGGGTTTTCATTTTCCCTAGAGGTCTTCGGGGTTGATGCCCTTCTTCACGTACTGTGTCTTCGTCGGCGGGATACTGACCGAAACATCCGGCTCGTAGTCGCCTTCGTACGTGACGGTATTCTCTTGCAGACGTTGGCGCTCGTAGGGGCCCATCAGTTTCGAGCTCAGCTCTTCACCGCTCGGACCAATTACCGGGCCAGGCGCTTCCTCCGGCGCCGCGAAGCCGTCGTTGTAGATCGCGTACTTCGGACGGCCCTCGTCGTCAATCTCTTGCCCTTCGGGTTGAATCGCAACGTTGCGATAGCGCGACATTCCGGTACCCGCCGGGATGAGCTTGCCGATGATGACGTTCTCTTTGAGACCGAGCAACGGATCGTACTTGCCTTTGATCGCCGCGTCGGTGAGAACGCGCGTCGTCTCTTGGAAGCTCGCTGCCGAGAGGAACGATTCGGTTGCAAGTGAGGCTTTGGTAACGCCCAGCAACACCGGACGCCCTTGCGCAACTTCCTTACCTTCGCTCTTCATCTGCTCGTTTTGTTCATTGAACGCCGCTGCTTCGATTAGCTGACCCGGAAGCATCCGCGTATCGCCGCCCGTGACGACCTTCACCTTACGCAACATCGAACGAACGATCGTCTCGATGTGTTTGTCGTTGATGTCGACGCCTTGCGAGCGATAGACTTTCTGCACTTCCTGAACCAGGTAGTTTTGCAGCGCGGTCTCACCCTTGTACTCGAGAATCTCGTGTGGATCGAGTGAACCTTCCGTGAGCGGATCGGCCGGTTCAACTTTATCGCCGTCGTGCACGATCACGTGCGAGCCCAGCGGCGCTTCGAACTCGTGCTCCTCGCCGTGCTTGTCGGCGACGATCACCGTACGGCGATTACGCGTGTTGTCTTCGCCGATCCGAACCGTGCCCGAGACCGTCGAGATCATCGCTTTACCCTTGGGCTTGCGCGCCTCGAAGATTTCTTCGACACGCGGCAGACCGGTGATGATGTCTTCGGTTGCGACACCGCCCGTGTGGAAGGTCCGCAGCGTCAGCTGCGTGCCGGGCTCGCCAATCGACTGTGCTGCGATGATACCCACCGCCTCACCGATGTCGACCTTCTTCCCGGTCGCGAGATTGCGGCCGTAGCACATCGAGCAGACGCCGTACTTCGCTTGGCAGGTGAGGACGGAGCGAATCTTCACTTCGCCGATCTCTGCTGCGATGATCGCGGCGGCTTTCTCTTCGTCGATCTCCTCGTCGCGCAGAACGATCTTCTTGCGCGGTGAGGCCGGATCTTTGACGTCTTCCGCTGCACGGCGTCCGATCATACGATCGAACAACGGCTCGATCGTCTCTTTGCCGACGCGAATGTCGGTGACGATGATCCCGTCCGGCGTTCCGCAATCTTCCTCGCGAATGATGACGTCTTGCGCAACGTCGACCAGGCGGCGAGTAAGATAACCGGAGTCTGCCGTGCGCAGCGCGGTGTCGGCGAGACCCTTACGCGCGCCGTGCGTTGAGATGAAGTACTCGAGAACCGTGAGGCCTTCTTTGAGTGAAGCCTTGACCGGAATCTCGAGAATGCGTCCCGACGGATCGGACATCAGTCCGCGCATTCCGCCGAGCTGCTTGACCTGCGCGATCGAACCACGCGCGCCCGACGTCGCCATCATGAAAACGGGGTTGAGCGGATTCTGCGCGGCTTGCATGGCTGCAGTGACTTGATCTGAAGTTTGCTGCCAAACTTCAATCGTCTTGTTGTACTGCTCTTCTTGCGAGATGAAGCCTTGATCGAAGAGACGGTGCAGCTCGTCAACTTTATGCTGGGCGTCGTCGAGCAGCTTGTGCTTCTCGTCGGGCACGATGATGTCGTCGATTGCGACCGTCGTACCGGACTGAGTCGCGTAGTGGAAGCCGAGAGACTTGATCTCATCGAGGAACTTGGCCGTCTCGGCGTTGCCGTATTTGCGATAGCAATCGGTGATCAGCTTCT
This sequence comes from Candidatus Baltobacteraceae bacterium, assembly GCA_036489885.1. Taxonomy (NCBI): domain Bacteria; kingdom Bacillati; phylum Vulcanimicrobiota; class Vulcanimicrobiia; order Vulcanimicrobiales; family Vulcanimicrobiaceae; species Vulcanimicrobiaceae bacterium. The sequence continues at coordinate 839,982 of DASXEW010000001.1, read as the reverse complement.
TGAGTGCCGACTTGTCGACGATATGGTTGACGTACGGGTGATGCCACTCGGTGGGGAAGCCACCGTTGAAGATCACGCGCCCAACCGTCGTGCGAATGAGCTGGTCGGTCATGCGAACGTTGATCCACTGTTGCAGACCGATCTTGCCGTGCTCGAAGGCGATGACCGCCTCTTTACTATCACGGAACGTCGGCAGCGCTTCGCCGTTCTCGGTCTTCTTGCCGTTCTTGGAGTGCACCTTACCGACGGCTGACTCGACGGCAAGTCCGAGCGAATCTTCTTCGGAGATCGCGCCACGCGCCGGGCCGCTGTACTCCTCACGTTGGAACGTAAGGTAATAGAGTCCGAGCACCATGTCTTGCGTCGGAATCGAAACCGGGTTTCCGAAGCTCGGCTGCAAGATGTTGTTCGCAGAGAGCATCAGGATACGCGCTTCGGCTTGTGCCCCGGCGCTCAGCGGCAAATGGACCGCCATTTGATCGCCGTCGAAGTCGGCGTTGTACGGCGTGCACACCAGCGGATGCAAGTGAATCGCCTTGCCCTCGACCAGAACCGGTTCGAAGGCTTGAATGCCGAGACGGTGGAGCGTCGGTGCGCGATTCAGCAACACCGGATGTTCGCGGATGACTTCATCCAGAACGTCCCACACCTCAGGACGCACGCGCTCGACCATGCGCTTTGCGCTCTTGATGTTGTGCGCCTGTCCGCGATCAACGAGCTTCTTCATCACAAACGGTTTGAAGAGCTCGAGGGCCATTTCTTTGGGCAGACCGCATTGATGGAGCTTGAGCGTCGGACCGACGACGATGACCGAACGGCCCGAGTAATCGACGCGCTTACCGAGGAGATTCTGACGGAATCGTCCCTGCTTACCCTTGAGGATGTCGGAAAGCGATTTGAGTGGACGATTGTTGGGTCCCGTGACGGGGCGTCCGCGGCGTCCGTTGTCGATCAACGCATCGACCGCTTCTTGGAGCATGCGCTTTTCGTTCTTGATGATGATCTCGGGAGCCGAAAGCTCGAGCAACCGCTTCAGACGATTGTTGCGGTTGATGACGCGGCGATAAAGATCGTTGAGATCGCTCGTCGCAAAGCGGCCGCCGTCGAGCTGAACCATCGGCCGAAGCTCCGGCGCAATGACCGGAACAGCGGAGAGAATCATCCACTCCGGTTTGTTGCCGCTCGCGAGGAATGCTTCAACCACCTCAAGGCGCTTGATCGCCTTGATGCGCTTTTGTCCGCTGGTCTCGTGATATTCTTTGCGGAGCTCTTCTTGGAGTCTGCGCAGGTTGAGATCTTTTAAAAGGTCGCGGACCGCTTCCGCACCCATGCCGGCTTTGAAGCGATTGCCGTACTTGTCGCGCGCTTCCCGATACTTTTGCTCGGTAAGAATCTCGCGCTTGCCAAGGGACGTGTCGCCCGGATCGGTGACGACGTACGCGGCGAAGTAAATGACTTTCTCGAGCTGTCGCGGCGACATGTCGAGCAAGATGCCGATACGGCTCGGTACGCCCTTGAAATACCAAATATGCGAAACGGGCGTCGCAAGCTCGATGTGCCCCATGCGTTCGCGCCGCACTTTTGCGCGCGTGATTTCGACGCCGCAGCGATCGCAGATCATGCCCTTGAAGCGGATGCGCTTATATTTACCGCAGTGGCATTCCCAATCTTTAGTCGGCCCGAAAATCTTTTCGCAGAATAGGCCGTCGCGCTCGGGTTTGAGCGTCCGGTAGTTGATCGTTTCGGGCTTCTTTACCTCACCGAACGACCAGGCGCGGATTTGCTCGGGACTGGCAAGCCCGATCCGCATTGCGTCGAAATTGTTGACGTCGAGAAGATTCAATTTTACTCCCGCGGGATGCAGCCCGCACCGATTGTAGCGCTTCGGAGCTCAGAGGCGCACAGAATCAGGCGCAAAACGTCTCGGGGAAATAAAAAGAACCCGAGCTCGTCTTCGCCTGTTCGTTCGTACGCGTTCAGCGGCCGAGGGGCATAGACAAATAGTATACCGGCCCCTTACAACCCCGTCAACGGGAGCCGGGTGTCACCTGGGGCGGGCTTTAGCCCGGAAGTGCGCCTACGCCACCAAGGTTAGCTAGCGAAGTATTTTCGGATGAACGTTTCATAAGGGGTCCCCGCTATCTGGAAGCCTGCGTTAGTTACGAGTTTTGTAGCAGCTTCTGCCCCTTGTCCTTTTTTCTCTGCCTCTATTATGCCAATCGCGACCGCGATTCGTGTCCCACCTGCTCAATGCGTCAGCGTTTTTGAGCCGGGCGGGGCACTTTCGATCGCCTCCCGGATCTTGTGGACGTCCTCCCGGCTCATCGTCTGGCCCGTATACGGGACCGAGACGTAGCGCATCCCCAGCGCCTCGACTTTTGGCCCCTCGGGTTCTTCTTGCTCCTCGGGCATCCGGACATTGATGACGGTCCCGTACCCTTGGGCCGGAAGCTCAGCCAACTCAGCATCTTTCGGTTGACCGGCGACCGTAATCCCGGCGATCGTCGCCTCGTTGATCATGGCACCTTCCCTAGGTCTTCGCCCGGCTTGAGGTTCCCGGCTTCCATGAAGCGCCGGACCGAAAGCGTATAGCCGCGTTGGCTGTCCTCAGCCTTGGGCGCGGTTTGGGCCCAATTCAAATATGCCCGTCCACTCAGGCGAAGCAGCCGTTTTGCCAAGTCGTCGTGATTGAGTGCCTCGGCGGCATCGGCCGCGATCTTATAGGCTGCGCCGGCCCGATCGTGTGCGCGTTGCTCTTCGAATCGCTCGGCTTCCGCGATTGCGCGCTCCATCGCGGCCTCCGGCTCGCCGGAACGGATGAGCTTCATGAGCGAATCGAGCATCGCCCCGCGGGGTTCACGGGCGGACGTTGGCAGGCCGCCGAAAATCGCGGCGCTTCCTACGTGTGGCGAGAGCAGCCGGCGCCAGCGCAGCTGCGTGTCGATCGTTTGAACCAGACTTCGAAAATCGAACGGCTTTGAAACGAAGTCTTGCACCCCGGCGTGCAACGCCTCGAGCTTGTCTTGCGGGCGCGAACGATGCGTCAGCATGACGACCGGTATGTGCGCGGTTAGATGCTCTTTGCGCAGGGTTTCCGTTGCCTCTTCACCGTCCATGACGGGCATGATCCAATCCATCAGGATCAAATCCGGCTGAATACGGCCGGCGGCTTCAATCGCTTCTTGTCCGTTCGACGCTTCGCTGATCTCGAACCGCTCACGTTCGAGCAGCTTGCGGAGCAAGGTCCGAAGCGCTTCGTCGTCGTCGACCACGAGAACGCGGCCTCGTCCGGCTGACTCGGCCTGCGCAAGCGTGCTGGCGGTCGACATTGCGGCCCCCGCGGCGCGAACGCGCTTTTCGATTAACTTGCGTGCGTCGGCCGAGAGCGAATCGACGTTCGGAATCTCGACGTAACCGTAGCGCAGCTCGCTGAGCCCAAGGGGGAATCCACTGTCGAAACGCAGGGGCGAGACGCTGAAAATGAGGTCGCGCGCTTCTTCGCTGGAAAGGCCCTTGCCGTCAAACCAACCCTCGGGGCTCTCGGCAGCGGGTATGACGAACTGTTCCTCGGAGAGCCACACGCGGACGGCCTCGACCTTACGCGTAGCGATTAACTCGCTGGCAAGACGATGCGCGAGCTCGACGCTGGAAACGACGCTCATGTTCCAGCCGTTCGGCTCACCCGCGGGGCCCTCCCTCGGCCGCCGAGGCGAGCACCCGATGTCGCGCGAACCTTACTTTGTGAGCGAGGTACATCGTGGATAACGACAGCGTTGCCAAACAAATGAACCGCGGGCTCTTCTTAGCGCCCGATCTCGAGCTCGACGAAGACGACGATCCCTTGTTGGAACAAGCGCGGGAGAATGTGGACGAAGAGGTCGACGAAATCGAAGAAAAGCGTGAACGCAAATCCGAAAATAAGAAAGAGCGCCCATGACGGGCGCTCTTTGACTTTACGGAAGCTCGATCTCGGAGAGATTCTTCTCGATCTTGCGCTTGACGCGTTGCAACGCATTGTCGATCGATTTCACGTGACGATTTAAATCGCGCGCCATTTCCTGATAGCTCTTGCCCTCGAGGTAACTGAGCAAAACTTGCGATTCAAGATCCGAGAGATTCTCTTGGATACGTTCTTTGATATCTTCAGAGACTTCTTGGTTGATGACGAGCTCTTCAGGATCGCTCGTTTTCTGTGAAGCCATGACGTCGAGCAGCGTGCGCTCGCTGTCTTCATCATAGATCGGCTTATTCAGCGAGATATATTGATTGAGCGGAATGTGCTTCTGCCGCGTCGCGGTCTTGATGGCCGTGATGATCTGACGTGTAATGCACAACTCGGCAAACGCACGAAAGCTCGAAAGCTTGTCGGCCTTGAAGTCGCGAACCGCTTTGTAGAGTCCGATCATCCCTTCTTGGATAATGTCTTCGCGGTCGGCGCCGATGAGAAAATAACTCTTCGCTTTGATGCGCACGAAGTTCTTATATTTGTTGAGCAAGAACTCCATTGCGAGGTTGTCGCCTGATTTCGCGATAGCGACAAGGTCCTCGTCCGGCCGCTCGTGATAATCGAGCGTTCCCTCGGACGGCTGCGTGAGCGCCATTTCTTCTTATTTACCTCAGGAAAGAACGACGTGCCGAAATCGCAAGCCGCGGCTTGTCGAACCGGGCACATCCTGATGAGTATAGGGAGGTCCTCCCTAAGCAGTCAACAAGCTGCCCGTTGACGGCGTACCTCGAAGAGTAGCACAGCCGCGGCCACGGATGCATTCAAAGAGGCAATCCGGCCCGCCATCGGGATGCCCAGCACCCAGTCGCACTCCTTGCGAACGACCGGCGAGATGCCGGCCCCCTCGGCACCGATGACGAGCGCCAGGTCTGCCCGCAGGTCAGCCTGATCGTAGGGAACCGCCTGCTCCGAGAGATCGGCCCCGGCGATCCAGAGTCCGGCGTTTTTAAGACTGCGCAGCGATTGCGCCACGTTCGCCACCCGGACAATCGGAACGTAAGCCGTGGCGCCGGCGGCGGCTTTGCGCACGGTCGCATTGACGCCGGCGCTCCGGCGCTCGGGTACGACAACGGCGTCCGCCGCGACCGCCTCCGCAGTCCGGATGATCGCGCCCAGATTGTGCGGATCGGTGATGTGGTCGAGGACGACGATGAGTGCCGGCGACGCCGCGCGGCGCTTTCGCCGCTCGAGCACGTCTTCGAGGGTGACGTAGTCGAAGGGTGCCGTGAATGCGACGACGCTCTGATGCGCTTTGTAGGGAAACTGCGCGAAGAATCCGCGGCCTTCAAAGCGCACCGGAATAGCCGCATCGGTTGCGGCCGCGAGCAGCTCGCGGAGCGCCGGATCGCGCCGCCGTACATCGCCGATATGAATGCGCAACAGCTTCTCACCGCCTGCGAGCGCTTCCGAAACGGCGTGAACGCCGTAGACGATGCCGTCGAGATCGACGACGTTGCGGCGATTTACTCGCCGGCGAGGGTCCAGGTCGTCGTTCCTTCGCGCGTATCGCGCAGCTCGATGCGTTCGGCGACAAGCGCATCGCGAATCTGATCGGCGAGCGCGAAATTTCTGTTGCGACGGGCTTCATCGCGCGCAGCTATTGCGTGCGCGATGATTCGCTCGCCGCTATCGCCGTCGAAACCAACGACCGCCTCCAAGCTCTCGCGCAACCGCTCCGCTTTGGCGTCGATGTCGACTTCGATCACGGGTTCCGTGAGCCAACGCTCATCCGGAGCCAGTCCCAGCAGCGTCAGCGCGTATCCGAGCGCACGTGCCGCATCGAGCGCTTCGCCGCGCTGGACGTATTCTTCGGCGCGATTCACCGTCTCGAAAACGACTGCGAGGGCCGCTGCCGTATTCATATCGTCAGCCAGCGCTTCCTCGATACGCGTGACGATGCCGTCATGTTCGGCGTGCGTCTCGAAATCGACGGATGTGCCGCTCGTCAGAGTACGCCAGGCCTTTCGCAGCTTGTTGACTGCGACGGTCGCCCCGCTGAACGAATCTTCCGTGAAATTCATGCGCTTGCGATATCCCGTCTGCAAAAACAGGAGTCGAATCGCTTGCGTATCGGCACGATCGAGCAGCTCGTAAAGCGGCTCGTAGTTGCCGAGTGATTTCGACATCTTACGCTGCTCGAAGGTGAGCAGCCCGCCATGCATCCAGACATTCACCATCGGCGGCGGCAGGATCGATTCACTTTGCGCGATTTCGTTCTCGTGATGCGGGAAGATCAGATCCGCGCCGCCGCCGTGAATGTCAAACGGCTCGCCGAGCAGATCGTGTGCCATCGCCGAGCACTCGATGTGCCATCCGGGCCGGCCCGGACCGAAACTCGAGGGCCACGACGGCTCGCCCGGTTTCTCAAATTTCCATAGCGCGAAATCAAGCGGGTTCTGCTTCTTCTCGTTCTCGCGAATACGCGCGCCGATCATCAGCTCGTCGGGGTTTTCGCCGGAGAGTTTGCCGTACGCCGGAAACGATGCGACGCGGAAGTAGACGCCGTCCTCGCTCGCGTACGCATGGCCGGTTCCAACCAATTCCTCGATCATCTTCAGGATCTGTGGAATATATTCCGTCGCGCGCGGTTCGACGTCGGGTTCTGCGACGCCCAGGCGCCGCATCGAGCGTTTGAAGCTCGAGTAATACCGCTCGATGATTTCATGCCATGGGCGGCCTTCTTGACGTGACGCCTCGATCGAGCGGTCGTCGATATCGGTTACGTTTTGCACGTAGGTAACTTTGTAACCGAGGTGCCGCAAATAGCGCCGAAAGACGTCGAAGAATAAAAACGAGCGCGCGTGACCGAGGTGCGGTTCACCCGAGGGCGTCAATCCACAGACGTATATCCGAACCTCGCCCTCGCGCACCGGCGCAAATTCTTCGACCCGGCGCGAGCGAGTGTTATAGAGCCGCAGCATCCAGACTGTCAGGCTCGATTTCGACTTCGGTCTCGGTTGCGACCGTCTCGGCTGCGGCCTGCGCGATGCGCAGGCGCTCCTCGAGCGTGCGAATCCGAGCTTCGAGGCGCGCGATCATCGTCGCCGTCGGATCGGGCATTTGCACTTGTGCGCGCGACGTGGGTTCGGCTTCGGCCGCTTCCGGCGCGGGTTTTCCGTCTTTCGAAACGATCCGGCCCGGGATGCCGACGACCGTTGCGCCCGGCGGAACGTCTTTGACGACGACGGAGCCTGCACCGACGTGCGCATTCTCGCCGACGAGGATGTCACCCAGGATCGCTGCACCGACGCCGACGACGACGTTGTCGAGTAATGTCGGATGCCGTTTTCCGGGTTTGAGCGACGTACCGCCTAATGTTACGCCCTGATACAACGTGACGTTCCGCCCAATGATCGTCGTAGCGCCGATCACGACGCCCATCCCATGATCGATGAAAAACCCCTCGCCGATCATCGCTCCCGGATGAATCTCGATTCCGGTTGCAAAGCGTACGATGTGCGCGAGAAATCGCGGCAGGACCGGCACGCCCGCTTTGTACATCGCGTGAAGCGCACGGTGCGCGGTGATCGCGTGGAAGCCTGGATACGACAGCACGATGTCCAGAATGCCGTCGGCTGCCGGGTCGCGCTCGAGCGGCGCCCGGAGATCGGCGAGGAACGTTTCCCAAGGTCTCGTCATCGATTACCTACTAACGCGCATTTGCCGCGTCACGGTTGCCGGAAGCGCCGGCCGCGTCGATGCGCGCGCGGATGCGCGCTTCACCGAGAAGCGGGAAGACGAGCGCGAGTGGCGCGCCCTTTGCGTGCCCGGTCAGCGCGAGGCGGACCGCGTGATACGCTCGCTTCTTCTCGACGCCGAACTGCTCGGAAAGCCGTGGGATGCTGCGCGCGTCCGGTTCGCCCGCAATCGCCGCCAGCAAGCGCCGGACGCTGGGGTCCTCGAAAAGACCGCGCTCTTCGGATGGCAGCTCGATCGAGTCTACACAGAGGTCGGTCACGAATGGACGCGCTTGCGCGATCGTTTGCAGCTCTTCGCCGTATGCGTCGATGAACAAGCCGATCCACTCAGGCGTTTGCCGGTATCCCCACTGTTGCATCGACTCCGTCAGTAGCACGGTCAGACGCTCGCGCGGCAGCTTCCGCAACGCGCGCTGATTGAACGCCAGCAACCTTCCTTCGTTGAAGATCGCGCCCGCGTGCTGCACGCGTTCGAGTGAGAAGACTTTTGCGAGCTCATCGAGCGTCAAGTCCTCACGTCCGTCAGGCGCGGACCATCCTAGAAGCGCGAGATGATCGACCATGGCACCCGGCTGAATACCGATCTCGCGAAACTCCTCGATACTCACGGTATCGTGACGCTTCGAAAGCTTTTGGTGCTGCTCGTTGAGGATCAACGGCACATGTGCGTAGCGTGGCGCTCGCAAATCGAGTGCTTCGAGAATCCGCATTTGCACCGGGGTGTTTGGAAGATGCTCGTCCCCGCGCACGACGACATCGATCTCCATCAGCGCGTCGTCGACCGACGCGGCGAAATTATACGTCGGACCGCCGGCAGTTTTGACGATTACCGGATCGGGGATCAAAGCGTTCTCGAAAACGACCGTTCCTTTCACCAGATCATCGATGCTCGTCTTGCCTGGCGGGATGCGAAACCGCAATGCGCCTTCATTTTCATATGCGAGGCCGGCCTCACGCAAGCGCTGCGCAAACCCACGATAGATTTCGGCGCGTTCCGATTGACGGTACGGACCGTACTTTCCGCCGACGTCTGGGCCTTCGTCCCAGCTTAGTCCGAGCCAGTGAAGCGCTTCGAGATGCGGCGCTTCCGTCTCCGTGCGGTTGCGGCTCGCATCGGTATCCTCGATGCGCACGATGAACGCACCGCGTGTACGGCGCGCGAGCAGGTAATTGAACAGCGCGGTGCGCGCATTCCCGACATGCAAGCCTCCGGTCGGCGAGGGTGCATAGCGGACGCGTTGCGGAACGTCGTAGTCGAGCCGAGTCATCGTCTCTCGATCAATGCGACCGCGTGCACGGCAATTCCGCTCCCATCGCCCGTGAATCCCATGCCGTCGGTCGTCTTTGCTTTGATGCTCACGCTCGCGAGCTCAATGCCGAGCACGGTTGCGAGGGAGGCACGAATTGCAGCAATGTGCGGCGCGAGCACCGGCCGCTGCACGATGACGGTGGCATCCAGATTGCTCACCTGATATCCCGCTTCCGCGGCCATCTGGACGCACGCCGCCAGCAGATACATCGAATCCGCGTCGCGCCAGCGTTCGTCGCTGGAAGGGAAATGCGTCCCCAAATCACCGAGCGCGCACGCGCCGAGGATCGCATCCGAAATCGCATGCGCCAGTGCATCGCCATCCGAATGACCGGCGGGTCCTCGATCGTGTGCGATCTGGACGCCGCCCACAACGAACTTGCGCCCCGCTTCGAGCCGGTGAGCGTCAAAACCGTGGCCGATGCGCATTAGACTGCGGCCCGCTCACGCAAGATTAGCTCGGCACGCGCAAGATCGGCCGGCACGGTTACCTTGAAATTCTCCGCGTTCCCCTCGACGACAATCACGGCCAGTCCGGCATCTTCGAGCAACGCTGCGTCGTCGGTGACACGAATTCCCTGCGTCTGGGCAGCCCGGTGCACGCGCAGCAGGTCATCGAGCATTCCGAATTGCGGCGTCTGCGCTGCCCACAGTTTGGCCCGATCGAGCGTGCCGGTAACCTTTCGCGAACCATTGACTTGCTTGATGGTGTCGACGACCGGGATCGCGAGCAACGCACCAACGCCGGGCGCAACCACCGCCATTCCGCGACGAACGTCCTCGATGCGAATCATCGGACGGGCGCCGTCATGGATGAACGCATACTGCGGTCCGGTTCCCGCACCTTCGGAGAGCGCGACCAGCGCGAGTCGAACGCTATCTTGCCGCTCGGCACCACCCACGATCACCCGCGTGTCGAGTTTGGACGCCGCGCGTTTCACAAGCGTCTCGACTGAAGGAACGAATTCGGCTTCGGTCGTTACGACGAGCGTCGAGACTTCCGGCATCGCCGCGAACGTTTCGACCGACCACGCAAGCATTGGTTTTCCGGCAATATCGATCAATTGCTTCGGCTGTCCGAAACGTTGGCCGCTTCCGGCAGCGACGATGACCGCGCCCCAGCTCACCGTTTCGTCTTTGCAAAAATCATGCGACCGGCTACCGTCTGCAGAACGCTCGTAACCACGACGTCGGCACTCTCGCCGATCAAGCGGCGTCCATTTTCGACGACGATCATCGTTCCGTCGTCGAGATAGCCGACACCCTGTTGTGATTCTTTTCCTTCGCGCAAAATCGCGACGTGCATCTCCTCGCCGGGCAGAACGATCGGCTTGACCGCGTTCGCCAGCTCGTTGATGTTCAACACTGCTACGCCTTCGACGTGGGCGACCCGATTCAAGTTGTAGTCGTTGGTGACGAGACGCCCGCCCGTCTCGCGCGCCATTCGAACCAGTTTGGCATCGACACCGACGACCTCGGGATAGTCGATCTCGCTGATCTCGATCGGCACGATTTCCTGCAATTTGGAGAGCACGTCGAGGGCGCGCCGTCCGCGCGACCGTTTCATTCCATCGGTCGAATCCGCGATCAATTGAATCTCGTGAAGCACGAAGCGCGGAACGATATATGGCGGGTCGAGAAATCCACTCTCGACGATCTCGGTGATGCGGCCGTCAACGATCACCGACGTATCGATGATCTTTGCGGGGAATTTCTGCACGGCTTTCGCGCCGTCGGCGCCCCCTAAGCCGACACGCTGTTTGGCACCGACGCGCGCGCCGAGATACGCGGCGAAGATGCTCACGATCAAATACAGCACCGCGGCAACGTATATCCCGGCCTGGCCGACGAAGCGAATGTAGTCGAAGAGAATACTCTTGATCAGGAATGCGATGATCAATCCGGCGATGAGTCCGACCACGCCGCCCGCGATCTCACTTGGAGCTCGGCGTTCGATACTGCGCTCCGTGGCGGATAGCGCGCTCTCGAAAAAGACCTGCGCGTACGGCGTCAAGAGCACGCCCGCCAGCGCACCGACGACGGGGGAAACGATCAGCAGCGTCAGCTGTAAACGCGCCCCTGCTACGTGGAGCGAAAGCGTCCGGTCGTACAGCTCGCGTCCCAGCAAGAATCCCGCCGTTGCAAAAGCGATCGCGAACAGAACGCGCAGCAGCGCTCCGGCAACGTCGGCTTCGGGCTTACGCGATGAACTCTGCGCAGACATCGTTGGCTACAAATTTGCCGGCGTCCGTCAAGCGAACGTGCGTCGGTGTTATTTCGAGCATCCCGGCCCCCTCGAGGTCCCGGATCGAACGCTGGTATGAAGACAGAAAATCAATCCCATAGCGTTCGCGGAAACGGGACAGATCGACTCCTTCGTAGGTACGCAGCGCAAGCATCGCAGCCTCGCCGATCTGCGCCGCCCCCGCGAGGCGCTCGGAGCTCCCAGGGATCGGGTCGCCGGAAAGCGCGGCGCGGACGTACTCTTCGAGATCGCGGGTATGGACCGACCGCGTCCCCTCCAGATACGAAGCCGCGCCAACGCCGAGTCCTAGATACTCACCGTTTAGCCAATAGTTCTGGTTGTGCCGGCAGCGGAATCCGGAGCGCGCGAAATTTGAAACCTCGTAGTGCCCAAATCCGGCTTGTACGAGCCGATCGATCGCGTAGCGGTATTGCTCGGCTTCTAGATCGTTGCCCACGAAGGCCTCAGGCTGCCGCTTCTGCCATTCCTCGTACGGTGTTGACGGTTCGATCGTGAGCGCGTACGTCGAGATGTGTTGCGGCTCGAGCGCGAGCGCAGCGTTTACCGAACGCTTCCACGATTCGAGCGTTTGACCCGGAACCGCAAACATAAGATCGAGTGAAAGATTGTCAAAGCCGGCATTCCGGGCGCGCTGCACTACCGTCGTAACGTCTTGCGGCGAATGCTGCCGGCCCAGCGTTCGCAGCTCCGCGCTTTCGAAGGATTGCGCGCCGATCGACAAACGGTTGACGCCCGCGCGCCGGTAATCGAGCAAGGCCTCGCATAAGTCCGGATCCGGATTCGCTTCGAGCGTGATCTCGGCGTCCGCGGCCAGACCAAATCGCGCACTCAGCGCCCGGATCAGCTCGACGAGCGCCTCCGGCGCAATCGTGTTCGGGGTGCCGCCGCCAAAAAACAATGTCGACGCCACCACCGGCGGCGCGGATGCAATCTCAGCGTGCAATCCGGAAAGATAACGTTCCGCCGAGCTGCGCCGGTACGGCCACTTGGCAAAATCGCAGTATGGGCAGATGTACGGGCAAAATGGGAGATGGACGTAGATCGAAGCCATCGGCGTCTAGAACACGGAAAAGATACCGGCGGCTCCGATACCGGCGTGCACCGCGATTGCGGGTCCTGTTTCGACGATCTCCAAGCGGGCCGGCCGCGTCGTCAGTTTCGCAAGTAAGCGGTCGCGCAGCGCTTCGGCCGTTCGGAATGCGCGCGAATGGACGATCGCGATGCGCGCGCCGGCGGCGGAAGCGACGTGCACGACTGTTGCCTCTACAAGTGTCTCCAGCGCGCGTTCGAATGTGCGTACTCGCGCAAATTCTGCAATCTTGCCGTTCTCGTCGAGTGTGATCACGGGTGAGAGCTTCATGATCCCGCCTAGCATCGCCATTCCTTTGGAGACCCGTCCGGTCCGCACGGCGTGCGATAGGTCCGGTATCGCCGCAAACAGCCGCTGACGCGCGCGCAGTTCCTCGATCTTCCGCACGATCTCCGTGCCGGTCTTTCCTTCTGCCGCCAGTTCTGCGGCGGTACGGACGAGCAGCATGAGGCCTGCCGAGACCGTACGTGAATCGACGATGTGAATCACCGCAGAAGAGACATCCTTGGCGGCCGCGTAAGCAGCGTTGATCGTCCCCGAAAGCGCGCTCGAGATCGAGACGCAAACGATCTCTCGTCCCGCATCGGCAAGACGCGCAAAGCATTCGGCGTAGCTCGCAGTCGAAGCTTGCGTCGTCGTCGGTAGCACGTCGCCCGCACCCAAGCGCGCATAGAATTCGTCGCGCGTGATGTCTATTTCGTCGCGAAAGCTCGACTCACCGAAGTTGACGAAGAGCGGGACGACATCGATGCCCAAATGCGCAGCGGCCTCCGGCTCGAGATCGGCCGTCGAGTCGGTGACGACTGCGACGCGCAAGCTACGCGCGCGCGGCTTGTACGAGCGGCGCGACCAGACTCGCGATCTTCCCGACGACGTCCTCGTGCACTTCGGTCGCGGCGACTCGAATTGCGTTGCGAATTGCGATGCGGCTGCTGCGGCCATGTGCCACGATGCAATTTCCGCGCAACCCGAGCAATGGCGCCCCGCCATATGTCTCATAGTGCAGAGTGCGCTTGAGACGCGTGAAGGCCCGCCGCGTCAAGAGTGCACCGAGCTGTACGTCCGGGCCGCTCGAGAGCAATGCGTCGCGAATCGCCCCCTGCAGAGCAATACTTTCTGCCTCTGCGAGCTTGAGCATGACGTTACCGACGAAACCATCCGTCACGAGCACGTCGGCGCGGCCCGAAAAGACATCGCGGCCTTCCGCATTTCCGATGAAGTTAATCGGAGCCGACTCGAGTAGCTCGGCTGCCTCGAGGACTTGCGCATTCCCTTTGCCACGCTCTTCGCCGATCGATACGATCGCTACGCGCGGCTTCTTCACGCCGAGCACGGCCTGCGCGTACGCCGAGCCCATGATCCCGAATTGCATCAACCACTCGGGTTTGCAATCCACGTTCGCGCCGGCGTCGATAAGCACGACCGGTTGAATCGGCGTCGGCAAAATCGTACCGATCGCGGGCCGCGCGATCCCCGTAATCGTTCGCAAGCGTATCAACGCAATCGCCAGAAATGCGCCGCTCGATCCCGCCGAGACGATCGCGTCGGCTTTGTCGTCACGCACGAGCTCGACGGCCGCGCCTAAGCTCGTATGCTCTGCGCCGCGAATCGCCTGCGATGGCGCTACGTCCATCGGTATGACTTCCGGCGCGTGCACGATCGGGATCTCGTCTTCGCTTATGCCTGTGTAGAACGGCCGGATACGCTCTTTGTCGCCGACTAAGACGACACGCGCAAATCCGTCGCGATACGCGGCGATTGCGCCGGCAACGATCTCGCGAGGTGCGTTGTCCCCACCCATCGCGTCAACCGCAATGACGGGTCTATCCTTACCGTTCAAATGCCACCACGTACTCCGACGTTCGCTGCCCACCGTAAAACCATTCGAATTCGACCTTCGGCATGCGCTCGCGAAGCGCATTCGTCAGGTTCTCCGCGTCGCGTTCCTCTTGGGTTCCCCCGTAGTAGAGCGTCACAAGTCCTCCCGAGACCGCGCCCAGACGGAGCGCAACATCCCCGAGCACCTGTTCGGGAGCACCGTTTGTGAGGAGGTCGGCCCCGATCGTCGCGGCACGCACGCGCGTGGCGGCTGCGTCAAGCTCGATCCGCGATGGAACGGGCCCGGCTTCCATGCGGCCGCCGAATTCGACCAATACCGCCAAACTCGCAGCCGCGCCATACGGCGGTAGCACGATCACGGCGCTGCCGTTCGTTGCAGCCGCGGCCTCTTCGGCGAGCACGTTCGTATTCGGATCGTCCGGCAGAACGACGACGACATCCGAGTTGCACGCGGCGATCGCGTCCGCGATCTCTTCGCGATTCGGCTTCTTCTCTTGCGTTACGATCGTTTCGGCTGCACCCAGCTCGCGCGCGATGCGCTCGAATCCGCTTCCAGGGACGACGACAACGAATGAGAGCGCGCGCTTAGGCCGCTGCGCGAGCAGGACGCGATGCTGCTGCTGCATGTCGTCGATCTTGACACGATCGACCGTTCCGTGTTCGGCAGCGATCGACTGCACCCGCTCCGGAATATCGGTATGAATGTGAATGCGCAACGTCGGTCGCGCGCCGGCGACCAGCAGCGAATCGCCGTGCGGAGTCAAATGCGTCTTGAGCGCATGCGGTTCGATCGAGGCTTCACTCAACACGAATTCCGTGCAGTACTTGTTCGACGAGACATCTTGACGTTCGATGAAAGCCCGGGTTCGATGCGCATGGCGCGGATAGGACGTCGCACGCGCACGTGTGCCGGAACCGAAACGCAAGATGGCTTCGAGAAAGTATAACAGTCCCGCGCCGCCGGCGTCGACGACACCGGCATCGCGTAAGATCGCAAGCTGCTGCGGCGTGCGTTCGAGCGCGTCCCCGGCGGCGCGCACGATGGCTTCGCCCAGCTCGTAAAGATCGTTCGCGTGCGTGCCTGCCAGAGCGGCCTCGTCCGCGGCCGCAGCTGCAACCGAGATGATCGTGCCCTCAACGGGATCGAGCAGGGCCGCTCGGGCTTCTGCGACGGCTCGCTGAAGCGCCGGAGCAACTTCGGAAGACGTGACCACTCGCGGGCTGCGCACGGCATCCGCAAACCCTCGCAGCATCTGCGAGAAAATCACGCCCGAGTTCCCGCGCGCGCCGAGCAGCGCTCCGCCTGCCGCTGCCGTGGCGATCTCGCCGAGAGACTTGCCCCGAGCCCGCCCCGCCGCGAGGAGCGCCGACCTCGCCGTTACGTAGAGGTTGGATCCCGTGTCGCCGTCGGTGACGGGAAAAACGTTGAGGTCGTTCAGCAGAACGCGATACTTCTTAAGGAAGTACGCGCCGGCGGCGATGAGCTTGATGAAGCCTTGACCGTCGAGAACGGTGACAGCCCGCATGCGGCCCGTCCTTGGGGGAGCGCGGGGGCCTCTCCTTGGCTGACCGACTCTCGCCCGCTTCCCTCCCAAAGGAGGACTGTCGTGGACAGTTCACCACCCGGCGTGGTATTATTCCGCGGTTGCTCCGCCGGCGTTTCGGCGAAGCGTGTCTTTTATCGAAGGGCAGTTAGATGGCGAAGCGTTGCGATGTTTGTGGCAAGGGACCGATGGCGGGTAACAACGTCAGCCATGCCATGAACAAAACGAAGCGCCGCTGGCTTCCGAATCTTCAGCGCGTCCGCGTCGACGATCATGGCACGCACCGCACCGCACGCGTCTGCACCTCGTGCTTGCGCGCCAAGAAAGTCCGCCGCGCCGGCTAGAGGCTCTCCCAGCCCGTCGGCTCGAGCGCGCGCACTCCGGCGTCGTCGCGCAAGCGAACTGATTCTTCGGCCGTAATCGCGCCGATTCGAGAGAGCGGGCGCCCAAACGTGTGCTCGAAGCGGTTTGCAATCGTCGAAAACGCGCGCGGCGCGATCGCAACCAGCAGCTCGAAATCTTCGCCGCCCCCAAGCGCGTAGGAGAGCGGCTCCTTTTTCAGCGCCTCTGCGATCGGATATGCGCACGTCGCGACGGGCAGCGCACCGGCATCGATCTCAGCTCCGACGTGCGAGGCGGCGCACAAGCGATGCAGATCGGTCGAGAGTCCGTCTGAGATATCCATCATCGCGTGAACGTTCGCCGATCCGCCAAAACGCCGGCCTTCAGCCAGCCGCGCGTGCGGTCGTCGATAGGCGGCGAGCGCGTCGCGGAAATGCTGCTCGTCAAGGTTCGGACGATCGAGCAAGACGTCGATTCCGGCGCGGCTCGCGCCCAGCGGACCTGTGACCGCGAGAACGTCACCGGGCCGTGCGCCGCTGCGCATCTTTCGGTGCGACGGACGCACTTCGCCGATCGCGGTGATCGAAAGAAACAGCGCAGGCGCGCGGACGACGTCTCCGCCGACAAGCGCGATTTTGCTTCGGATTGCCAGCTCTGCCATGCCGCGATAGCAATCCAGTATCCAGTCTTCATGGACGCCGCGCGGAACACCGAGCGCAATCGTTGCGAGGACGGGACGCGCCCCGACTGCGGCAAGATCGGAGAGATTCGATACCAGCGCACGCCAACCGACGTCGGCCGCACTCATGCCGTCGCGCAGAAAATGAATGTCTTCTACGAGCGCATCGGTCGTAACGACACTCTCGGCGTCGCGCGCCGGCTTCCAAATCGCGGCATCATCTCCGATGCCGGCACGTATCTTCTTCCCTTGCGACGCGTATGTCGTCGTCGCGATTGCGCGTATCGCCTCGATGAGGCGGTCTTCAGCGCTTCGCGTCGACGTCAGCTGCGTGACCGGCCGCTGATGCGTTCCCTGAGCGAGCGCACCGCCTTTGCGGGATCGTGCTCCTCAAAAACGGACGATCCCGCGACGAGAATCGTTGCGCCCGCTTCGCACGCACGCTCGATATTCGCCGACCCGATTCCGCCATCGATCTCGAGCTCGCATTCCGGGTTAGACGCATCGATCAGCTCACGAGCTTCCACCAGCTTCGCAAGCGCATGCTCGATGAACGGTTGCCCCCCGAACCCGGGGTTGACGCTCATCACGAGCACCATGTCCGTTACGTCGATGATGTCTTTGAGCATCGCAACCGGGGTTTGCGGATTGATCGCGATGCCGGCCTTCACGCCTGCCGACCGCAAATGCGTCAATAAACGGTGCGCATGCGGTGTCGCTTCGTAGTGAAACGTCACGTATTGGCAACCGGCCTCGATGAAGCGATCGACGTAACGTTCGGGTTCGACGATCATCAGATGCGCGTCAAATGGAAGCTTGGTGAGCTTGCGCAGGTCGGCGACGATCTTGGGGCCCCAGCTGATGTTCGGAACGAACGAGCCGTCCATCGTATCCAGATGAAACATATCGGCTCCGCCCGCTTCGGCTGCGGCGATTTGGTCGGCAATTTTCGAGAAATCCGCCGCGAGTATCGACGGCGCGATGCGAACCTTGCGCGTCACTTCGGCAGTCCGATGCGTCCAGGCGACGGTGTCGGCCGCGGCGGTTCTTTGCCGAGCTGTGTTTGGCTTTGCAGCTCGTTGTTCAAATAAACGTCGACCGACGACGTACCGACGACGGTGAGGTCGAAGTCCAGACGCTGTCCCGGCATGGCAAATCCATCGTAAACGTTCCACTCACCGGTATCGTCGCGCACGCTAATACGAACGCGTTGTGACTGACCGCTTTCGTCATTCGGTATAACCACCGCCGTATGTACTTGGCGAATGAGATATCCGTATTCCCCCGGCCCTGCGCTGACTTGCAGCGAGACGGGCTCGAGCGGGTCACTGAGGATGCCCGGTCCTGGGATTTGCCGGACGACGATCCCGCGCGGTGGACCCTTGATGCCAAACGGCGTCCACACGACTTGCCCGAGATGCACTTTTGCGCGCAGTGCATCGGCGCGTGCTGTGTCGATATCTTTTCCGACGAAGTCCGGCGCCCGAACATTCGACGGCGGCCCCTTCGAAAGCACGAAGCTCACGCTCGAACCCTCGCGGACGCTGGCCAAAGGCGGCGGGTTTTGCGCGACGATGTGATTGAACGGTACGTCATCGTCGGCGACCATCGTCGTCTTGCCCAGATTGAGTTTCAGACGCGACAGCGTGAGGCCGGCATCACGCAATGACGAGAACCGCAGATCCGGCATCGTATAAATGTTGACGCCTTGACTGACGATCAAGGACACCTGACGGCCTTCGCGGACACGCGTCCCCGATGAAGGCTGCTGCGCCATCACGACGTCGCGCGGAAATTGTTCGCTGATTGCGCGCGAAACGACGACCAGTTTCAAGTGCAGCGTCTCGCCTAGCGAGATCGCGTCGGTTTCGGTCTGCCCCACCAGCGAGGGTACGAGAATCGTCGCGCCCGAGGGTGCGAAAAAGTCTTCGATCGCGCGAAAGAACCACACGCCGACTCCGACTGCGAAAGCGAGGGCCAGCGCAAGGACGAGATCGCGGTCGGCAAGCCAGCGGCGCGCCTCTGCGAGCGGCAGACGTTTCGCCTGCGGCTTCAACTTCGCTATCAAGCGCGCGCTAAGGCCTCGACCTGCGCTTCGTCCAAATGCAAATTCGAGTAGACGCGTTGCACGTCTTCGTGCTCTTCGAGAGCGTCCAGGAACGCAATCATCTTGCGCAGAGTCTCGCCTTCCGCGTGCAGCGGCTGTTTCGGCTCCATCCCGACATATGCATCGGTGACGCGCAGACCCTGGCCGCTGAGCGCCTCGCGCACGTTGCCCAGCGCCGTGTCTTCCGTAAGAATCTCGGACCGTTCGGCCCCAAACCGTACGTCGATCACGCCATCGCCTGCAAATAGAGCCTTTTCGGTGAGGCCATCCTCGTCCAACTTCGCATTTTCGACGTCAAGGAAGCCGCGCGCGTCGAACATCCACCCGACACTGCCGGTCTCACCCAGGTTGCCCTCGTTGCGCGTAAACAGAAAACGGATCTCCGACGCGGTTCGATTCCTGTTGTCCGTCGCGGCATCGATGACGACCGCAAGGCCGGCCGGACCGTAGCCTTCGTAACGAATCTCTTCAATGTCGCGCTCGCCTTCGCCCGCAGCACGCGCGATCGCGCGCTTGATGTTGTCGGCGGGGACATTATTTTCGCGCGCTTTCTCAACTGCCATTTTCAGCCGATAGTTTGCTTCCGGATCGGTCGAACCGGATTTGGCGGCAAGAATGATCTCTTTTGACAGCTTTGAAAATAGCGCGCCGCGTTGCGCGTCGGCTTTTCCCTTGCGCAGCTTGATATTGTGCCACTTGGAGTGCCCGGACATAGCCTTGCGCTTTCTGTTTTACAGGCGCTTCGCCCTAGGCTGCGCGCCCCCCATGCTTCGCATGGGGCCCCCGAACGGCCGCTCCCTCACCGTTTCCATGTTTCACGATTCCCCGAGGGGTCGCGTAACAACATTCACGCCTTCGGCACCAAGACAGCAACCGGGAAGTCTTTCAGCAGGGTTCGAGCGTCGAGGCGCGGGCGGCGGGTACTTTCGACGTGCACCTCTTCGTTCGTGAAGATGTTCGTGTAGCGGCCGGACAGCTTGGAGGTCAGCGCCACGTACTCGTTCGAGAAATCGAGATGCGGCATTCCATCATCCATTCGGCGCAGGACCGGATATACGAGGCGCGGCGCGACGACGATGACGTGATCGCGTGCGTAGGCAACGAGCGAGTTTCCGTGACGGCCGCCGGTACGAAGCGAGCGGTACGAGCCGGAAACGAACGCGGCGTCGTACGCTTTTCGTAGCTGCAGCAACGACCACGTTACGAACATCTTGATTCGCCCATCCGGCCACGATCCGAGCAGCTCTTGCACGAATCGTATCCGGTTCGGCGAACCGGCGTCGCGCCGGATCTCTTCAAGCAATCGCGCGCGATGAACGAAATCAACGTTACGGCGATTGTCGGGGTCGACCAACGAGAAATCCCACAGCTCGCAGCCCTGATAGACGTCGGCTACGCCCGGAGATGTAAGCTTGAGCGTCACCTGCGAGAGCCCCGAGACCATCGCGACCAGCGCGACGTCGCCGAGCAACCGCTGCATTTCACGCTGAAAGATGTGTGCGGCGCCCCCTTCAAAGATTCGACGGATGAATCCGAGCGTCGCCTCTTCGTAGGCCTCGTTCGGGTGCGTCCAGCTCGATTGCAGTTTCGCTTCCCGGATCGTTTTGCGGCACCATTCGGAAAGACGCGCGACGTAGCTCTCGACTTCCGGCTCCGGCGGCCGCTCGTCGCTTTGCAGCCACGTGGTCGGCCACGTCCCTACCAGCGTTTGATAAATAGCGTATTCGTCTCGTCTGGTCGGCGCATGCATCGACTCGACGAGCGCGCGCTCCTTCGCAATGCGCGTCAGCGCGCGCAAGGTTTGCCGCCAACGTCCCGGCATCTCGGAGAGCGCGTCGATTCGCAAGCGCGTGTCTTCGCCGCGCTTGTGATCGTGGGTCGCGGTCGCGAGCAGGGTGCGCGGAAAATCTTCCGCGCGCATCGAGTTGCGGCGATGGAACGTAGCTGTCGGCGCGCCGAAGCGCCGTGGATCGCCGCCGACTTCGTTGAGCGATATGAGACGCACGTAGCGATAGAACGCCGTGTCCTCGACCGCCTTTGCCATCACGGGCCCCGTGTATTGCTGGAACTTCATTGTAAAGTGCAGCACTTCGCCGGGATCATAGTGAGAATGCGGCGTCTCGAGAATCTTTCCGGTGAGGACGTCGGCGACGAACTCGAACACGGTATCATCCGGGACCTCGCTGTGCCGCGCAGCTTGGACGACCGCCCACTCGATGAAACGGAGATCCTCTTCGTCAATCGGGCCGCCCGAGATATACGTGCGATAGACGGGGAATGCCGCCACCACACCCGCGATCGCATCGCGTAACCCCTCGTAGGTGTAGTCGCTCGAACGCACATCGGACAACGCGATGCGCGAGAGCGAGTTGGCCAAAAGCGTCAGCTCGCTCGAAAGTACGTTGCGCATGATGTACTGTTTGGCAGTATAGGCGACGTCTTCAAAACGCTCTTCCGACGCTGCGAATTCGGTATAGATACGATCGAACGCGGCCTCGGAACGGGAGCTTACGAAAAGCTCGTTTACCTCATTCATGAAATCGTAGCCGGTCGTACCGTCCACACTCCAACTCTTAGAGAGCCGCTCGAATCGAGCCAGAATCTTCTCGACGAGAAGGTATAGCGGTTGGTCGAGCACCGCGGAGCGCTCGCGCAACAGCCGGCAATACGCACCCGGGTTGAACAAGCCGTCGATGTGATCGATCCGCAGCCCCTGTAAGCGTCCATCCGCGATCATGTCGAAGATCAGGCGATGCGTCTGCGCCAGAACCTCGGCGTCCTCGACACGCAGCGCAGCAAGCTCGTTGATGTCAAAGAACCGCCGGTAGTTGATCTCGTGCAATGAGACTCGCCACGAGGCCAGGCGATAGTGCTGCTGCTCGAGCAGCGCGTGCAGGTGCTCGACCTCGCCGTTCCCGCTGCCGTGCGGCCGCCAATTACCGAGGCTGCGCTCGACCGCAGACGCCGCGCTCGGGTCATCACGGAGCAGGACAGCGAGCTCGTCCTTGGCGAGCGACGTTCGCGCGCGCGCGTCGCCGCCGTTCAATTCGAAACTTGCTTCTAGCGTGCGCAAGGCTCGGGAAGTGCGTGCGTCGGCCAGTGCAGCAGCATGTGCCAGGATGGGCGCATACGTCTGCGGCGCGAGCGGAAACTCGAGATCGTAGTATGTCACGACGAACATCCGCCGCTCCGCGTCGAAGCGAGGCTTGAGCTCGCCGCGTTCGAGTGCTTGGCCGTAGTGATCGCCTAAGAACGGTAACAGCACTTTTCCCGCGAGATCGGCGCGCTGCGGGTGCCATTCGATGTCGAAGAATTTCGCAAACGGCGAATCCTGTCCCCATTCGAGCACGTCGAACCACCACGCGTTGGACATGCCCAGAATCCCCATATGATTGGGAACGAAATCGAGGACGTGACCGAGGCCGTGCTCCTGAGCAGCAGCGATCATCGCGCGATGCTCGTCGGCATTTCCGATCTCGGGATTGAGCGCGTTGTGATCGACGACGTCGTAACCGTGCTCGCTTCCGGGTCGTGCACGAAGATAAGGCGACGCGTAGATTGCTCCGATTCCAAGCTCCGCGAGATATGGAACGATCGCCGAGGCATCCGCAAACCGGAAACGCGGCGAGAATTGCAGCCGGTACGTCGAGAGCGGTACGACCGCTATTCGATGCTCCACCGTACGCTCCAGCCGGGCGCCACGCCACCGGCGAACGAGTCATGCGTCGCGTACAAGAGACGGCCGCGCGCATGTTCGGTAAAGCCGGCTTGCGGCGCATCGGAGAGATTCACTTCGAGGACCAGGCCGCTTTCTTGCGCCAGCACCCAGCGCGCGAAGAGCGCTCGCGCTCCGCGCATCTCGTACCATGCGTCGCGTCCCGAGAGCGCATGCAGCCGCGGGTCGATCTCGACGTGACGAATCCGCAACAATTCCCGGTGCAGCTCGAGCTGCTCGCGATGCGTCTCGCGCGAAGGCTCGTCCCAGTCGAGCTTACTCCGTAGGAACGTCTCTTCCGCTGAGGGATCTGGAATGTTAGCACGCAGCTTCGCATCCGAGAATCGCGCAAAACGCGCAAACTCGTTGCGGCGTCCTTCTGTAACTCGCTTAGCCAGCCTAGGCTCGAAGTCACAAAAGAATAGGAACGGACTCGATGCGCCCCATTCTTCTCCCATGAACAGCATCGGAGGTGACGGCGCGAGAAGCAAGACGGCCGTCGCAGCCCGAACGGCCTCCGGTGCCGCAATCGCCGTGATCCGGTCTCCGAAGGCGCGGTTCCCAATTTGGTCGTGATTCTGGAGAAAGTTCACGAAGCTCGAGAGCTCGAGCCCGCCGCTCGGCGCACCACGTGCGCGGCCCTCGCGAAATTCAGACGGTTCGCCCTGGTACGCAAAACCGTGTGTAAGCGTTCGTCCGAGGAGGCCGACGGGATCCTGGATGTAGTCCTGATAGTAGCCGTCACGTTCGCCCGTCAAGGCAACGTGCAAGCAATGATGCAGATCATCGTTCCATTGTGCATCGTAGCCGCCGGTCAGGAGCCGGACGTCGTTGTCGTCATTTTCGAGAACGAGGTATGCCGTAGAGAATGGGTCACTCTTGGCGCTCAGCGCGAGCGCGCCGAGCACGTGCGGTTTGCGGGTATCGAAGATGGCCTGCGTGGCGTCCAGACGCAGACCGTCAAATCCATAGTCGCGCAGCCAATAAGCAGCGTTGTCGATGACGAACCTGCGTACCGGGTCGTTGTGCGGCGAGCTATAGTCGATCGCTTCTCCCCACGGTGTCGCGTGATCGCGCGTGAAGAATTGCGGCGCATAGCGTCGCAAATAGTTATCTTGCGGCCCGAAGTGGTTGTAGACGACATCCAGAAACATCGCGATCCCACGCGCGTGCGCAGCGTCGATCAACGCGCGGAGCTCCTCGGGACGGCCGTACCGATGCGCCGGGGCGTAGAAGAGCACGCCATCGTATCCCCAGTTGCGCTCGCCCGGCCAATCCGCGAGCGGCATCAGCTCGATGGCATTGATTCCAAGCTCGGAGAGATAATCGAGACGCGTAGCCAGCTCGGCATACGTCCCGGACTTCGTAAACGTGCCGACGTGCAGCTCGTAGAGCACGAGCCGCTCGAAAGCCGGGATCCCCTTCGTTCGCTTATTCGGGCGAAACTTTGACAGATCGATGACTTCGCTTGGACCGCGCGGGCCTTCCGGCGCAAAGCGCGCGGCTGGATCGGGAACCCGGTCTTTGCTATCGATCTCGAAGAAGTAACGTGTACCCGCGTGCGCGGAGGGATCGATGCATTCGTACCATCCCTCTCCGCCATATTTCATTGGGACGATGCGCTCGCCGTCACCGCCGATCAGCACAGTCGAGACGTTTTGTGCAGCTGGAGCCCACAAGCGAAAGCGGACGCCGTCTTCACGGACGTCCGCGCCCCACATTAGCTCGTACTCCAACCGTGTCACCGCGCGGCTACGGTATCGAGCAGCGCCAGGAGGCCTCGCATCGGAATCTGCGCCCATGTCGGACGATTCGAGACCTCGTATCCGAGCTCGTAGATCGCTTTTGCGACGACGTACAAATCGAGCAGACGCCGGTCGACCGGCGCGCCGGAAACGGTCTCGTACTCCGAGAGAAACGCATCGATCGCGCCGCGGCGCCAGCGCTCGATCTCCTCGCGAAAGGCGCTCGTCGTTTCTTCGAAGCGCTCCGGACCGATGTCCACGAGCGAGTGCACCGCTGCGTAGTCGAAGGATCGCAGCATTCCCGCGACGTCGCGCAGTTGCGGATGCTTGTTGCGGCGGCGCTCGAACGGCAGTTGCGTTTCGCCCTCCAAGTCGACGATCAGAACGTCGTCGGTTACGACCAATACCTGTCCCAAGTGAAAGTCGCCGTGAATGCGCGTTTTGTACGTCGGACGCGCTTCCCGCGCGAGCTCGCGAATGCGGGCGAGCAGATCGTCGCGGTGCGCAACGAGGCGGCGTGCATCTTCTTGTGCCGCACCGAGAGCCGGGATGCTGAAGTCGACGAGCTCGAGTATCGAGGTCGCGGACTCCGCGATCTCCTCTCCGAGCGAGATGAGATCGTCCATCTCGAATGCTTGAGGAGCAAACGACGGATCGCGTTCGTCGACACGAAGCACGGCGTGCATCTCCGCCAGCCGGCGTCCTAAGATGCGCGCGTAGCGCGTATAGATTGCGAGTGGATCCTCTTCAAGCCGTCGCTCTAGGAAGGCCTTGAGGAACGTCAGCGTCACGCGCCACCCGTCACCCTGACTCAGGACGAATTCGTGTGCAACCGCGATCGCCGTCGGCGTTCCGCCTTCGTCGAGGTAGGTCAGCGTCCCCAAAATCTTGGGCGTGTTAGCGTAACCGTGCGCGAGCAAGAACTGCGACATCTCGATCTCCGGATGAATTCCGGATTGCAAGCGCCGATAGAGCTTGAGCATTACTTTCCCGCCGACGATCGCGGAAGAGTTCGATTGCTCAGCCTGGACGCGCTGTATCTCGGCCGGCCAGTCCAGGCTGAGCGCAGCAAAGCTCTCGCTCGCGGCTCCCGCGAACACACCATGTTCCGCACCGATTCGCATCGACTCGCGTATCGTGCGCGCAAGCAGATTCCAAAACGTGTCGCTCTGCGATGCGTCGTGAACGAGTCCAACAAGCGGACCGGTTCGAAAGCGGCAAATTGCATTTGCGACGACCGTGGGTGGATATTCTCCCCCGGCCTCGAGCGCGAGCGACGGAGTCAGCAGATAACGCTCGGCGTGTCCGTTGGCGAAGTGGACGTCGATCGGCGTCAGGAGCACGGAACCGTCGCGATCTTCGCCAAGCGTTCCGGCGTCGACGACATGTGACGAGACAATCGTCGCGTTCTTCGCGTTGAACCAACGGCGCGCCGGCAGCAGCGCCGGAACGACTTCTTGTTCGAAGGTCTTACGCGCGGCCGGATTCAAAAAGCTGCGCAACCCGTGCGGCAAAACGACTGTAACGAATTCCGGAACCACCGTCATCGTCTCCCGGGCGACCGGGTCCGGCGAGAGGGAGAACCAATAGAAAGCATAGCGCGGGAGTGTGAGCACGTAGTGATTACCGGTGATCGGCGCGAACGCGCTCCAGCCGAACATCTCGATCGGAACGCTCCCGACGTAACGGCTAAGATCGAGCTCGACGAATTGCGGAACGTTCGAGAGATTGGCAACGCATAAGACCGTCTGCCCCTCGAACTCGCGCACGTAGGCGAGCACCTTGCGATTTTCGGGGTGTAGAAACGTTATCGAACCGCGCCCGAACACACGCTGCGCTTTGCGGACCGCCAGCATCCTGCGCATCCAGTTGAGCAGCGACCATGACGAGCGGACCTGCGCCTCGACGTTGACCGACGTGTAACCGTAGACAGGATCCTGAATGATTGGAAGATAGAGACGCTGCGCGTCGACTCGCGAAAAGCCGCCGTTACGGTCGATCGACCACTGCATCGGGGTCCGCACGCCATCGCGATCTCCCTGATAGATGTTATCGCCCATTCCGATTTCATCGCCGTAGTACATCACGGGCGTCCCCGGCATTGAAAACAGGAGACTCGTAATCAGCTCCATGCGCTGGCGGTCGTTATCCATCAGCGGCGCCAGACGGCGGCGAATTCCGAGATTCAGGCGGGCGCGAATGTCGGGGGCATACACGGAATACAAAAACGTTCGCTCGCGATCGGTCACCATCTCCAGCGTCAGCTCGTCGTGGTTGCGCAAAAAGATTGCCCACTGGCACGCTTGCGGAATGGGCGGGGTCTGATTCATGATGTCGTGAATCGGATAGCGATCCTCGGATGCGATCGCGATGAACATCCGCGGCATCAGCGGGAAATGAAACGCCATGTGACATTCATCGCCGTCGCCGAAATAAGCGCGCACGTCTTCCGGCCATTGATTCGCTTCCGCAAGGATGAATCGGCCCGGATACTCGTCGTCAACGATCTTGCGCAATCCCTTGATGACGGCGTGCGTCTCGGGAAGATTCTCGTTGTTGGTACCCTCTCGCTCGCAGAGATACGGAACCGCATCTAGACGCATCCCATCGACACCGGCGTCGAACCAGTGACGCATCACGTTGGCCACGGCCTCGAAAACGCGCGGGTTATCGAAGTTCAGGTCCGGCTGATGGCTGAAAAAGCGATGCCAGTAGTACTGCTTCGCTACCGGGTCCCACGACCAGTTCGATTTTTCGGTGTCGCTGAAAATGATGCGCGTCCCCGCGTATTTCGTGTCGTCTTCGCTCCAGACGTAAAAGTCGCGCCACGCGGAGCCCGGCCGCGAACGCCGTGCGCGTTGAAACCACGGATGCTGATCCGATGTATGGTTGATGACGAGCTCGGTGACGACGCGTAAATCACGCGCATGCGCCGCGCGCAAAAAGGCGCGAAAATCCCCCATCGTTCCGTACGCTGGATGGACG
Organism: Candidatus Baltobacteraceae bacterium; assembly: GCA_036489885.1. Lineage (NCBI taxonomy): Bacteria > Bacillati > Vulcanimicrobiota > Vulcanimicrobiia > Vulcanimicrobiales > Vulcanimicrobiaceae > Vulcanimicrobiaceae bacterium. The sequence continues at coordinate 812,657 of DASXEW010000001.1, read as the reverse complement.
CCGTAATAGTCGGAGATATCGTAGCCGTCGTCACGCAGCGGCGAGGGATAGAACGGCAAGAGCCAGATCACGTCGACGCCGAGATCCCTGATGTAGTCGAGCTTGGCGGTCAGTCCGCGAAAGTCTCCGATTCCATCGTCGTTGCCGTCATAAAACGCCTTGACGTGAAGCTGGTAAATGACCGCGTCCTTATACCAATCCAATGGCGCTTCGCCCCGGGCTGTGCGCCCCCCATTAGCGATCATCGGTTCACCACGAAGATTGCCGCGGGGTTGTGTTCCGGGTCGAGGACGGTGTACGCGCGGCCGTACGACCAGCGAAGCTGCGACCCGTAGAGCACGTCTTTGAGAGCGCCGGGATCGATATTGAATTCGCCGGTCGGGAACTCGAGCGCTGGCGCACGGGGTGCTTTCGGATCCAAATTGGCGGCGACGAAAACGAGATTGCGTTGGCGAAAATCGACCTTGCCGTAGAAAATAACCGAGTCGTCGTTTGACGGAAAGAAGCGCACGTTTTCGAATTCGTGCAAGGCTGGATTCGCGCGGCGCAGCGCGTTGACGCGCCGGATATCGGCCGCAATGTTTCCCGGTGCATGCCAGTCGCGTGCACGAATTTCGTATTTCTCCGAGTTTGAGTACTCTTCCGAATCACGAAGCGCCGAGGCTTCTAGCAGCTCGTAGCCGCTATAGATTCCGTACAGCGACGAAAGCGTTGCCGCCAAGACCAAGCGGATCAGGAACGCCGGGCGACCTCCGTCTTGCAGGAAGCGATGAAGAATGTCGGGGGTGTTTGCAAAGAAATTCGGCCGTAGAAACTCGTTTGTCTCGTGCGCGAGCTCGAGAGCGTAGGCGGTCAGCTCGTCTTTGGTGTTTCGCCAAGTAAAATACGTATATGACTGCGTGAAGCCGGCCTTGGCGAGCTCACACATCATCTTCGGCCGCGTGAACGCTTCTGCGAGAAAGATCACGCCGGGATCGCGTTCCTGAATTTCTGCGATAACCCACTCCCAAAACGGTACTGGTTTGGTGTGCGGGTTGTCGACCCGGAAAATCTTGACGCCCTGATCGACCCAGAAAAACAAGACGTCACGCAGCGCATCCCAAAGCGCCCGGGCGTTCGGCGATTCGAAATTGAAGTTGACGATGTCCTGATATTTCTTCGGTGGGTTCTCAGCGTACCGGATCGAGCCGTCCGGCCGAAACGAAAACCACTCAGGATGTTCGGCAATCCACGGGTGATCGGGCGAACATTGCAGGGCGTAATCGAGCGCCAACTCCATGCCGCTAGCACGCACCGTCCGCACCAGACGCCGGAAATCGTCGAGTGTTCCTAGCTGCGGGTGAACGGCCATGTGTCCGCCTTCTTCCGCACCAATCGCCCACGGTGAGCCAACCTCACCTTCACCGGCTCCGGCTGTATTATTGCGGCCCTTGCGGTGCGTACGCCCGATCGGATGAATCGGCGGTAAGTAAAGTACGTCGAATCCAAGGTCCGCGATCTCGGGGACGCGACGCTCGACATCCGCGAACGTGCCATGCGTACCCGAACGCGTCGACTGCGAACGCGGGAAGAGCTCGTACCATGCGGCGAACCGGGCACGTTCTCGATCTACGGTAACTGCCAGCTCTTTCTCGTAGCGTGCCGCGCGCGAACGATCGGGATAACGTCGAATGGTCGTTGCAATCTGCGAGCCGAGCAGCACCTCGACGCTTCCCTCGTGCAGCGTGCGCGTCAATAGGTCACGATCCGCGCTGGTGCGCACGCGTTCGAGCGTAGCTTCGATCAGCAACAGTCCTTCGCGGACCTCGAGCTCGACGTTCTGACCGGCTTCGTACTTCTTGCGCGTATCCGCAGCCCAAGATCCGAAACGGTCGGTCCAGCTTTCGACCGTGTAATGCCAGTGGCCGATACGGTCGAGCGGAAATGAGCCTTCCCATCGATCGTTGACGCCGAGCCGTAGCGAGGTTTCGCTCCATTCATCCGACTGTGGAGAGCGGTAAAGAACGGCTGCATTCAGGAGATCGTGCCCTTCGCGGAAAATATCGGCGCGAACGACGAGCCAGTCACCGAGCTCGCGTTTGACGGGATAACGTCCGCAATTCAATTCGGGCTCGACGTTTTGAATGACGATCGGTTCCCGAAGAATGATGCGAGGGGCGATTGCGACTCCCACGCGTGGCTCATACCCGCGAGCGCAGGTTCTGCAACCTTGCCCAAGCTTGCCAGCTTCGATTCCGGGGTAAGTGGCTACGGCATCATGCCACGATTGATCGAAGATTTTGCGTTAATTGGAGACTTGCATACGGCTGCTCTCGTCTCTCGGCAAGGAACCATCGAATGGTTATGTGTGCCGCGATTCGATTCCGATAGCGTTTTCGCGTCGCTGTTAGGCGATGAAGAAAATGGATGCTGGAAGCTTTCGCCGGCGACGAAGGTACTTTCCACGAAGCGCCGCTATCGCGAGGACTCGCTCGTTCTCGAAACGACGGTTCGCTGTGAGGCGGGCAGCGTCAGAGTCATCGACTTTATGCCGCGCCGAATCGACAATCCGACGATCGTCCGCATTATCGAGGGTCTCGACGGAACGGTAGAAATGGAATCGCTCGTTGCGTGCAGGTTCGCATTCGGCTCGCTTCCACCGTGGACACGCCGGCTCGGCGATGCAATCACGATGACAATCGGACCGGACGCACTCTCGTTGCGAGGTTCGGTCGAGTTCGACATCGTCGTGCCGGATGCGAAGGCCAAGTTCAGCGTCGCATCGGGCCAGAAGGCGGCCCTCGTCTTGCAATGGTTTCCCTCGCATGAGGCGCCCCCGGCCGCCGTCGATCCGTTCGAGCTCGAAAGCAAAACCGAGACGGCATGGCTCGACTGGACGAAGGACGCGGTTTGCTCCGGACGCTACCGCGCCGAAATCATTCGTTCGTTAATCGTGCTCAAAGCGCTGATGTACGAGCCGACCGGTGGCTGCGTTGCGGCGCCCACCACCTCCCTCCCCGAAGACGTCGGTGGTGATTTGAACTGGGATTATCGTTTTGCATGGGTCCGCGATTCCGCGTTCACGATCAACGCGCTCGTCGAGTGCGGCTTTCGTGATGAGGCCCTCACCTGGCGCGATTGGCTCTTGAGGATGCTGGGCGGCGAACCCAGTCGCTTGCAAATCATGTATTCGGTTGGCGGCGACCGTTATCTGCCCGAGTACGAAGCGCCGTGGTTGCGCGGCTTTGAAGATTCAAAGCCGGTGCGAATCGGCAACGCAGCTCACGTGCAATTCCAGCTCGGCATCTACGGGCATCTCATGCAATCAATCTTCACGGCACACGACCGCGCCGGTATCGGCATCGATACGGAAGCTTGGGCGATGCTGAGCAAGCTCGTCGAACACGTCTGCAAGGTCTGGACGCTCCCGGATTCCGGAATTTGGGAATATCGCGAGCGGCCGGAATACTATACGTCCTCGCGATTGACGGCGTGGGTAACGCTCGATCGTGCGGTGCGCGCAGTGGAACAAGGCTATGATGGCCCGCTGGAGCGCTGGAAAAGCATACGCGATGAGATACATGCGCAGGTTTGCGACCGCGGTTACAACCGCGCGCGAGGGACTTTCGTGCAAAGCTACGGATCGCAATCGCTCGACGCCAGCGTCCTGCTCATGCCGATCTTCGATTTTCTTCCGTCTACCGATCCGCGTATCGTCCAGACGATCGCCACGATCGAGCGCGAGCTGATGATCGACGGTTTCGTCATGCGCGACTCGCGTCATGTCGAACGCGATCCGTCCGGCAACCTCAAGCCGACTGAAGGCGCATTCCTGGCTTGCAATCTCTGGCTCGTCCAGTGCTACGTGCTGGCCGGCCGTCTGAATGACGCACGGGTGCTCCTTGACCGTGTTCGTGCGATTGCGAACGACATTGGTCTCTTCGCGGAGGAGTACGACGTGCGCCTCAAGGCAATGGTCGGAAATTTTCCGCAAACATTCTCGCACGCCACCTTTATCAACGCCGCCATGATGCTACTCGACGCCGAAGCAAAGGAACAACGTTGATCTCCTACCGCCTCATCAGCGAGCTCGACGCGTACCTCATCGCGGAGGGAAAGCATTACGATCTCTATCGCAAGCTCGGCGCGCATCGCATTCGCGAAGGTTCGCTGGACGGTGTCGCCTTTGCAGTCTGGGCGCCCAGCGCGCGCGCCGTGAGCGTAATCGGAGATTTCAACGAATGGGACGCGACCCGCAACCCGATGGACATCGTGCACGCCTGCGGCGTCTGGCAATCCTTCATCGAAGGCGCGCGTGAAGGTCAACGTTACAAGTTCGCAATCTGGGGACCCGATGGCTCGCTCATACCATTTAAGGCCGATCCGTTCGGTTTTTCATCAGAGATGCGTCCGGCAACCGCATCGATCGTGACCGAACTCGATCTCGAGACTCGAGATGATTGGCATCCCCTGCAGCATCGCGCCGCACCCGTTTCGATCTATGAAGTACACTTGGGTTCGTGGAAACGGCGTCCTGAAGATGGGAATCGCTTTCTTACCTACCGCGAGCTAGCCGATCAGCTTCTTCCCTATGTTAAAGAGATGGGTTTCACGCACGTCGAGCTGCTGCCGGTTTCAGAGCATCCGTTCGACGGTTCGTGGGGATATCAGCCGATAGGAATGTACGCGGTCACCAGCCGTTTCGGCTCACCCGCGGATTTCCGGTACCTTGTGTCGCGCGCGCACGAGCTCGAGCTCGGCGTCCTCATCGACTGGGTCGCGGGCCATTTTCCGAACGACGAGCATGGTCTGGCGCGCTTCGACGGCACGCATCTGTACGAGCATGCGGATCCGCGCCAGGGTTACCACCCAGATTGGAATACGTTCATTTACAATTTTGGGCGTAACGAAGTCGCGAACTATCTGTTGGCCAACGCGCTCTTTTGGCTCGGGACGTACGGCATCGATGGATTGCGTGTCGACGCCGTCGCATCGATGCTGTATCTCGATTACAGCCGCAAGCAAGGGGAATGGGTTTCGAACCGCTTCGGCGGACGCGAGAATCTCGAAGCCGCTGCATTCTTGCGGCGCCTCAACGAGCTCGCATACGAACACCAGCCGGCGTGTACAACCGTCGCCGAAGAGTCGACGGCCTGGCCACAAGTCTCGGCGCCGACCTATCTTGGCGGCCTTGGCTTTGGGTTCAAATGGAACATGGGCTGGATGCACGATACGCTCGCGTACATCGAACACGACCCGATCTATCGCAAGTATCATCACGATCAGCTGACGTTCTCGCTGATCTATGCCTTTAGCGAAAACTACGTGCTCCCACTTTCACACGATGAAGTCGTGCACGGAAAAGGTTCGATTCTCGGCAAGATGCCGGGAGATCGCTGGCAGAAATTCGCCAACGTCCGGCTGCTCTACGCGTATATGTTCACCCATCCCGGAAAGAAGCTACTCTTCATGGGGAACGAGTTCGCACAAGAGAACGAATGGAATCACGACGCCTCGCTCGACTGGCATTTGCTCGGCGATCCCGCGCACGCCGGGGTCGCGCGTCTGGTTCGAGACCTCAACCATGTGTACACCCAAACACCGGCGCTCTATGAACGCGACGCAGTCCCCGAAGGCTTTGTATGGCTGGCGGGAGACGTCGAAGGAAGCGTGATCTCGTATCTGCGACGCGGCGAGCGTCCCGATGATTTCGTTGTTTGCGTCTGCAATTTCACGCCGCTGGTACGTGAGAATTACCGGATCGGAGTCCCGTCCTGCGCACGTCTGCGCGAGGTGCTCAACAGCGACGCGGAGGTTTACGGCGGCGGGAACGTCGGGAACCTCGGCGCAATCACGGTCGACGACGTCGCCGCTCACGGACAGACGCACTCAGCAGCCTTTATTCTTCCGCCGCTCGGCGTCCTCATTTTGGCGCCGGAATTCGCATAGACGTGCAACGTCAAACGCGTGCGACTGTCCTACCCGGCCGGCACTATCCTCTCGGCGCAACGTGGGACGGAAGCGGCGTCAACTTTGCCCTCTTCTCCGAGCACGCGGAGAAAGTCGAGCTGTGCATCTTCGATGCGCGCGGTACCCGCGAGCTTCGCCGCGTCGTCTTACCCGAGTACACCGACCAGGTGTGGCATGGCTATCTTCCCGATACGGTTCCCGGAACGCTCTACGGTTACCGCGTCTATGGCCCGTACGATCCGGCCCACGGTCACCGCTTCAACCATCACAAGCTGCTGATCGATCCGTACGCAAAACAGCTGAGCGGCACGCTTCGGTGGACCGACGCGAACTTCGGATATCGCATCGGCGCGCCACGTGCAGACCTTTCGTTCGACCGCCGCGACAACGCGGCAGCGATACCGAAATGCGTCGTCGTCGACACCGCATTCAGTTGGGGCGACGACCGTCTCTTGCAGACGCCGTGGACGAACACGATCGTGTACGAGTTGCACGTGCGCGGGTTCTCGATGAAGAATTCGCTCATTTCGCCGGAGTTACGAGGCAGCATCCTGGCGCTTGGCTCGCCGCCGAACATCGAGTACCTCACCAAGCTCGGCGTTACGGCCGTCGAGATGCTCCCGGTCCACGCGTCCGTCGACGACCGCACCCTGGTCGAAAAAGGCCTGCGCAATTATTGGGGCTACAACACGATCGGCTACTTTGCACCCGAGCCGCGCTACTTGTCCGGCGGCGCACTCGCCGAATTCAAGACCACGGTGAAACGACTGCACGAAGCCGGAATCGAAGTGCTGCTCGACGTCGTCTACAATCACACCGCTGAGGGTAATCACCTCGGACCAACGCTTTCGTTTCGTGGTATCGACAATGTGTCGTACTACGGGCTCAGTGACGATCCGCGCTATTACGTCGACTACACAGGCTGCGGCAACACGCTGCGTTTGAAGCACCCGCGCGTTATGCAGATGGTCACAGATTCGCTTCGCTACTGGGTCGAGGAGATGCACGTCGACGGATTCCGTTTCGATCTCGCACCAGCGATCGTGCGGCGCGACGAAGAGTTCGATTGGTGGTCGAGCGGCTTCATGAACGCGCTCTTGCAAGATCCCGTGCTCTCACGCGTCAAGCTGATCGCCGAACCGTGGGACCTCGGACCCAACGGCTATCAGCTTGGGCATTTTCCGCCGGGCTGGTCCGAGTGGAACGACAAATATCGTTCGACGGTTCGCCGCTTTTGGAAAGGCTCCGACGGTCTCATTCCGGAGCTTGCGTCACGGCTTACCGGCTCGAGCGACATCTTCGACAGCAATGGCCGCCAGCCGCGCGCCAGCATCAACTACGTCACCGCGCACGACGGCTTCACACTGCTTGATCTTGTCAGTTACGACCACAAACACAACGAAGCCAATCTCGACGACAACAACGACGGCTCGGATGACAACGATAGCTGGAACTGCGGCGCAGAAGGCCAAACCGACGACGCCGGCATACGCCACCTGCGCGAACGCCAGAAGCGTAACATGCTCGCGATGCTCGTGCTCTCCGAGGGTACGCCGATGCTTCTGGCCGGGGACGAGTTCGGCAACACACAGTCCGGCAACAACAACGCGTACTGCCAAGACAACGAGATCAGCTGGCTCGAGTGGAACGAGATCGATCGCGACGGTTCGCGCTTAATAGACTTCGTGCAACGAATCATCGCGCTGCGCCGCGCGCACCCGGTCTTTCGCCGTACACGCTTCTTCCGCGGCGCGGTTACCGATAACGAGGGTCTTAAAGACATCACGTGGATTCGTCCCGATTCCTCTGAGATGCAGAACGACGACTGGCACGACGGATCGCGCCGGGCGCTCGGTGCATTGTTTGCGGGCGAAACCGGCGAGCGTTACATCGGCGCATCCGGATATCCCGAGTTCGACAGCACGTTTCTCATGCTGATGAACGCCGGGGACAGCGATCTGGATTTCGTCTTGCCGCAAGCCGGCTCGTTCGTTCGTTGGGAGCTCGTCATCGACACGGCCCAAGGACAAAATGCTCCCGGGAAAATCTGGACGGCGGCGACTGCCTACCGGATGGCGTCGCGCAGCCTCAGCCTCTTCAGCGCTCAACCGCTCTAGTCCATGCTTCGCGAGCTCGCGCAGCTGCTCGGCATTCAAGGCAGCTACACGGATTTTTACGGACGCGTCCACGAGGCGTCCGAGACCACGCTGCACGCGCTTGCGGCAACGATGGGATATCGCGTCAAGAGCGACGCCGACGCCGCACGTTTCCTGAGGCGTCTGAAGCGACCGGCCTCACTCGATAGCGTCTACGTACTCGATGCGAACGCCCCGCACCCAATTACGTACCATTCTCGCCGTGCGATACGGTGGACGTTGACGCTAGAATCCGGCGAGACGCGGGACGGGATCGGACACGACGGGATTGTGATCGAGGGGCCGATTCCGCTCGGCTATCACCGTCTCGATGTCGCCGGGAAGACGGCGAGCATCATCGCAACGCCGCAAGCAGCTTACCTTCCGGAGGCGTTCGAAGATCGCAAGTTGTGGGGAATCGCAGCCCAGCTTTATTCGTTGCGCTCGGCAAACAACTGGGGAATCGGCGATTTCACCGACTTGCGTACATTGCTTCGTGTCGCGCAGCAAACCCGTGCCGCCACCGTCGCCGTCAACCCGCTTCACGAGCTGACGCTGGCGAATCCAAGCTCGCCCAGCCCGTACTCCCCGACGAGTAGATTGTATCTGAACGCCCTGTACATCGATGTCGAGGCCGCAGCCGAGATGCTCGGCAAACGCGAGCTCTTACGCGGATCCGTCGACGCCGGACTGCTCGAGCAATTGCGCGCCGCAACGTTCGTCGACTACGCGGGGGTAGCGGAGGTAAAGCTTCGCGTCCTGCGCGCCCTCCACGCCGAGTGGCCCGGCAGCCCTGAATTCGAACGATTCCGTGTACGCGGTGACGCGTCGCTTCGTCTTCTCGCGACTTACGAGGCGCTCATGGAGGAGCTCCGGGGGAGCGATCGTCGCGTCTACGGCTGGCTGCAATGGCCAAGGCAATTTCACGATCCGGCCTCGGTCGCGGTCGACAAATTCGCGCGCGCCCATGCAGGTAGCGTGGAATTTCACACGTTCCTACAATGGCTTGCCGATTCGCAGCTCGAGCACGCATCTGCGTCCGCAACGCTCGCGATCGGTCTATACCGCGACCTCGCAGTCGGCGTCGATGCAAACAGCGCCGAAGTTTGGGCGGACCGCGAGGCGTATTGTCTCGGGGCGTCGGTCGGCGCCCCACCCGATCCGATGAACCCGCTCGGCCAGAGCTGGGGATTTACGCCGTTCGACCCGCACGTGCTGCGCGCGCGCGCGTATGCGCCCTTCGTCACGTTGTTGCGCGCCAACATGCGTCACGCGGGGGCGCTGCGCATCGACCACGTGATGGGTCTTATGCGGTTATTCTGTACGCCGGCCGGTCACGCCGCAACCGAAGGGACATACATCAACTATCGGCTTGATGAAATGCTCGGCATCCTCGCGCTCGAGAGTCATCGTCATCGTTGCATGATCGTCGGCGAAGACCTCGGCACGGTGCCGCCCGGATTCCGCGAGCGCCTCGCGCACGCGAACATTTTCGGCTGCCGTTTGCTCTACTTCGAACGCGACGGCAACGGACGTTTCCGTGAGCCGGATGCATACGATTCGTGCGCGGTCGCAAGCACGGGGACGCACGACGTCGCACCGCTCGCGGGGTTCTGGAGCGGCTTTGACGTGCGCGAGCGCGTGCAGCTCGGCTTCTATGCGGACGAGCCTGCTGCGCATGCCGCCTTTGCGGACCGAGCAACGGCTCGAAAGTTTTTGATTGACGCCCTGATTGGGCATCATTTTGTGGGTATGGATGAGGCCAGAAGTCTCGAGAACGCACAGGATGCTGCGTCCGACGAGCTTCTGTTCACCCTCGTGCTAGCTGCCTACAAGCTGCTCGGTCGTTCGGCCGCTCGCTTGCTACTCGTGCAACTGGAGGACGTCGTCTTGCAACGCGAACCGGTCAATACGCCCGGCACGTTCGATGAAGTTCCAAATTGGCGTCGCCGCCTGGACATGGACGTCGCTTCGCTCGCAGACAGCGATCGATTTCAGCGCTTGATGCACGAGGTTTCTGCAACCAGGATCGTGCGATGAAAGCCGTCGTTATGGCAGGCGGGGAAGGCTCGCGCCTCCGGCCGCTCACGTCGCGCACACCGAAGCCGCTCGTTCCGATCGCGAACAAGCCCGTGATGCAGCACATCATCGAGCTCTTACGCGAGCACGGGATCACCGAGCTGGTCGCGACCGTGCACTACCTCGCCGACGAAATCGAGAGCTACTTTGGCGACGGCTCGAACTTCGGCGTTTCGATTAGCTACGTGGTCGAAGATACGCCGCTCGGTACCGCGGGCGCCGTGAAGCTCGCACAGCCTTGGCTTTCCGAAGATTTCTTGGTGATCTCCGGCGATGTTCTCACCGATTGCGACATAAGCGCCATCGTCGACCGGCATCGAACCCAGGGTAACGACGCGACGATCGGTTTGATGCGCGTCTCCAATCCGCTCGAGTTCGGCGTCGTCATCACTGAAGGCGACGGCCGCATCACGCGCTTTCTCGAGAAGCCGTCGTGGGGCGAGGTCTTCTCCGACACGATCAACACCGGGATCTACGTCCTGCGCCCGCATGTCCTGGATCGCATGGACCGGGGCGGTGTCTACGATTTTTCACGTGAAATCTTTCCGCCGATGTTGCACGACGGAGAGTTGTTGGGCAGCTACATTCTGCAAGGCTATTGGACCGACGTCGGAAACTTGCAGCAGTACCAACAAGCCAACTATGACGCCCTGGCGGGCCGAGTCCCCGCTCGCCAAAGCGGCATCGAAATCGAACCCGGCATCTGGGCGGGGGAGCGCTGCCGCATTCATCCTAGCGCAGAGTTGATCGGGCCCTTACAACTCGGTGATGACGTGCAGATCGGTGAGGGCGTCACGCTCGAAGGCCCCGCAACGATCGGCGACCGAACGATCGTCGGCGATCGCGCCAAGATCATGCGCGCGGTGGTATGGGAAGACGCGTACGTCGGTGCTGATTCAAACTTGACCGACTGTACCGTCGCCGACCACGACATCCTCAAGGATCATGTCGTCGTCGGTGAAGGCGTCGTGATCGGAAGTCACGTGACGGTCGGCAGCGGCGCGCGAATCCGTCCGCTCCTCAAGATTTGGCCCGACAAGACGATCAGTTCGGGCTCGATCGTTTCGATGTCACTCGTTTACGGTGCGAAGTGGCCCGGTTCGCTCTTCGGCGGAATCGGTGTAAGCGGGCTCGCGAATCTCGAGATCACGCCCGAGTATGCATCCAAGCTCGGCGAAGCCTTCGGTTCGTATTTGAACCCGGGCGAGACCGTCACGGTCAGCCGCGACGGCCATCCCATCAGCGGACTCATGTGCCGTTCTCTCGTCGCGGGTCTCATGAGCACGGGCATCAACGTCGTCGAGCTCAATTCATTTCCGCTTCCGGTCACGCGTTTTGCGACGCGCGAAATCGGCGAAGCCGGCGTTCACGTGCGCATCACACCAAGCGACCCGCAGTCCGTTCTCTTCGAGTTTCTCGACGAGAAGGGCATCAATATCGATAAGGCCACCGAGCGAAAGATCGAGAACCTCTTCTTCCGCGAAGACTTCCGCCGAATGCCGGTCGGCGACGTCGGCGTTCCAACCTTTCCGCCGCGCACCCTCGAACGCTATGAGGGCGCATTTCTGAAAGCACTCTCGGCAACGCGTCTGCGCGAGCGCCGCTTCCGGATCGCAATCGACTACGCCGGCGGAAGCGCGACACTGGTCCTCCCGCGTTTGCTCAGTAAGTTGGGCGTCGATGCGATCGCGACGAACGCCTACTACGATGAAGAGCGGCCGCTCGGCCTGGATGGGACCGATCGCAATCTCAACCAATTGGGCGGCGTCGTTACAGCGATTCGCGCGGACCTCGGCGCGCTGATCGATCCGGACGCCGAGACGTTCACTCTGGTCGACGACAGCGGCGCCGTCATCGGCGGTTCGCATCTGCTCGTTCTCCTCACCTCGCTTGTCGTGAACGCGCATCCTAATGCCAAGATTGCCGTCCCCGTCACCGCACCGCAAGCGGTTGAAGCCGTTTGCGAACACCACGGCGCGAGCGTCGTGCGAACTAAGAGCGACCGCCACACGCTGATGGCGCTCGCCGCAGACCCGAAAGCCGGTATCGTCTTTGCGAGCGGTCCGAACGACGAAGCGATCTTCCCTGAAATGCATTCGGCGTTCGACGCGATGTATGCGCTCGCGAAACTTCTCGAGATGCTTGCGGCATCTGATCGGAAGCTGAGCGAGCTCGCTGCGGAGCTGCCGCATTGGTACATGGCGACGCGGACCGTTAGCTGCCCGTGGGAGCACAAGGGCCGCATCATGCGTTCGCTCATCGACGAGCAGCGTAACGGTCACATTCAGCTGCTCGACGGCTTGCGCATCCAACACGACGACGGCTGGGTATTGGTTCTTCCCGACGCGACCGATCCAGCATTCAAGATCTTCGCCGAAGGCGGCTCCGAGGAATCGGCAAGCCGCTACATTGAGACGATCAGCGAACGCATCGAGGACCTCGTCAACAGCTAGAACGCGAGCTTTGCGGACAGGACGCCGAGAACCGACGGCCAGGTGTAGCGTTGCGCCGTAGCGCGCGCGCTTTTCCGAATCCGTTCGGCGAGTTCGCAATCCGCAAAGAGCAGATCGAGATAGGCAACCAGCTCGCGAGGATCGTCGGTATCGCAAACGATCGCGTTGTCGAACGGACGCGCGTAGTCTTCACCGGTCGAGCCGCACACCGGGACCCCGCGCGACGCCATGACCTCGAGTCCGACGAGCCCGAACGGCTCGCGTCCGCTATTGGCGAGCACCGCATCGACGGCGCCGTAAAGCGCATACAGCGTCGCGTCCGGCAAGAAGGTCGCGATTTCGACGATATCGGTGTCGATGCCGCGCAACTCCCGCGCAACCTCCTTCGGCGTTCCGCTCGAAGGTGCAATCTGCGCGATGCGGAGACCGCGCACTTGTGCGCGTTCGAGGACGACCGACCGATATGGTTCTTTTCCTCCGCGAACGATCAGTTGCACGTCCTCTCCGTTGGCTCGCATGTCTGCAAGTGCATCGATCGATTGCAACCAGCGCTTGTCGGGGTCGAATCGCCCAACCTTGAGCAAGACGCGCTTAGCGCTGAAGGCGCTGCGCAGCTTGCGCACCGCGGAGGCATCGTACGCGCCGGGCAGCGAGGCGGGAATGCCGTTTGGGATGACGAGCGCCGTGACGTCGCGCTGTGCTAGCTCAAATTTCATGTACTTGCTGACGGCGGTGATACGTACAGCCGCTGACAATTTTCTCCAGTCGATCGTCTCGAAGCCGTACGTGTTGTTGGCGTTCCACAGCAGCGTCACGTTCTCGCGTAAGCCCCAGCGGCGCAGATCGGCATCCAGCTGAATCATCGCGGGCGCGATTTGCCAGTCTTCGCCGAAGATCAAGGTGCGCTCGCCGCGATTGCGCGCCGGCGCGACGATCTCCGCGCAAACGGCGGGCGGTACGCTTGTGGCATAGTCGCGAATCTTCTCCAGTTCGCCGTCGTATACGCCGCCGGGATGATGGCGCGAGATCCACTGGCACCAACGCCGCAAGCGCACGCTGGGTGAACGTGCCTCGCTCGCAAGGGCGTCCGGCGCGCCGACAAAATACAGCTCCGTGTGAATCCCGGCGTCGCCGAGTGCATCCGCGAGCTGTGTGACGCGTACGCCCAAGCCTCCGACCATCGAGTAGGCGTCCGGCCCTTCGAATGCGAGAATTGCGGCATTCGGTGGAAGACTCAAAGCGTGCAGACCGATGTCCCGAACAGATTGGATCGGCTTCCATGGAGCCGTTGGCATTGGACGGTCGTCACTGGCCTTGGCATTACGTGGGTCCTCGATGGTCTCGAGGTAACGGTTGTCGGAGCGATCGGGCCGCGGCTGCAAGAGTCATCGGGTCTCGGCCTCTCGGCAACGCAAATCGGCGAAGCCGCGACCGCGTACTTGATCGGCGCCGCAGCCGGCGCGCTCATTTTCGGGGATCTCACCGACCGTTTCGGCCGCAAACGATTGTTTCTCTTCACCCTGACGTTGTATTTCATCACCACGCTGGCCACGGCACTCTCGTGGAATTTTTGGAGCTTCGCCGTGTTTCGCGCTTTGACAGGGACCGGAATCGGCGGCGAGTACGCGGCGATCAATTCAGCGATCGACGAGCTCATCCCGTCGCGCCATCGCGGGCGGGTCGATCTCGGCATCAATGCAACGTGGTGGCTCGGAACGATTTTCGGCACGCTGGCAACGTTCGTATTGCTCGATCCGCGCCTCATCGATCCCCGTCTCGGTTGGAGACTGACGTTCGCGATCGGTGCCGTCATTGCGATTGCGATCTTGTTCGTGCGCCGCTCGCTGCCTGAGAGCCCGCGCTGGCTCGTCCTCCACGATCGCGCGAAGGAAGCTTCGCTGGTCCTCGACGTCATCGAGGAGCACGTTGCGCGAAGCGCGACGATCGCCAAACTCGCCGCAAACGCACGTGTCGAGTATGACCCCAGGCAACCGCGCGGATTTGGCGCCGTCTTCCGCACGATGCTGGTACGCTATCCGAATCGCACATTCGTCGCTCTCTCGCTCATGATCTCGCAAGCGTTTCTCTACAACGCAATCTTCTTCACCGAAGCGCTCGTGCTCGGGAACTTCTTCGGGGTCCCTCCGGAACGCATTCCGCTCTATATCTTCCCATTCGCGCTGGGAAATCTACTCGGGCCGTTCGTGCTCGGAGCATTATTCGACGTGGTCGGACGAAAGGTCATGATTGCCGTAACGTACGGACTCTCGGGCATACTTCTGGCTTTGACCGGGTGGGCATTCGAGGCAGGGCTGCTCTCCGCTACCACGTTGACGGCGGCCTGGTGCGTCATCTTCTTCTTTGCATCTGCCGGAGCGAGCTCCGCGTACTTGACCGTCAGTGAAACCTTCCCGCTCGAGTCGCGCGCCATTGCGATCGCGATCGTCTACGCGATCGGAACGTTGATCGGCGGCGCGGCCGCACCGAGCCTCTTCGGGGCATTGATCGCGACGAAATCGGCGCACGCGATTTTCGTCGGTTATCTCATCGGAGCCGGTGCGATGATCGGCGCCGCCGTCATCGAGCTCGCCTTCGGCGTTGAAGCCGCGCGGCGCATGCTCGAGGACCTTGCGGTCTAGGCCGGGTGCGGCCCGAATACCGCAGCGGCGATAATGACAACGGTGCCGAGCGCCGTCAACCCAGCGAGAAATATCGCGGCTCTCCGGCCGTCGCTTTCGTCATCGTGCTCGGTCATCCAGCGGCCCACTGCGGGAAGCACGATTAGCGCGACGATGATGAACACAATCGTTGAGCGCTCAAAGGTATCGATTTGCGCGATGATGCGTGCGAAGTTCAATTCGGTTTGATCCAGCTAAGGCCGTGCGGATGCCAATGGCCCGGAAGGATGTCGAGCCAGTTGTCGAGCCACATCCGCTGGTGCCACTGATCGTACGTGATCGGCATCGCTGCGAGTACCGGATAGAAGAAAATGAAACAGGCAAGCACGCCGGCCAAATATGAAGCGATCCAGAAGCGATTCTCGGCTTTGTACCAGGCGCGTTGCAACACAACGGCGTTCGCAATCACGATGATGGGCAGATTCGGGAAAAAATGGTACTCAAAGGCAATACGCGGTGTGAGAATCCACGGCAGCCATTGGAACAAGTACGCTGCAAAGAGCAAGAGATAACCCTTGTTGCGCTCGACGTAGCCCCACCACGCCATTGCCGGGACCGAGAATAGCCCGAACCACCACACCAGGGGATTGGGAAGCGCGAGAATCTCGGCGACGCAGCACGCTCCGCTGTTCGAAGCCGCCAGACCCGTGCGCCAATCGTGCCAATAATATGAAATCGGTGCGAAGAGCGTCGGCCACTGCCACCAATACGAGCCGTACGGATGGTGAAGCGACGCGGGATTCGTCTTCGAGAGCTCGTCGTGATACCAGAACATCTGCCACTGCATGCCGACGATGTCGGAAAAGTTGTAGCCAAGCCGATAATTCGGGAAGTAACAGGCAAAATAGAAGGTCGCCATCACGAACAGCATCCCGGCTATGAGCTGATCGGGCGTGAAGCCGCGCGGATTCCCGAAGATCGCGGGACGAGGGATAAAACGCTGGGCAAATACGATCGCGATCGCTACGAACAGGACGAACATGTCGAACAGTCCGTTCCATTTGCTCGCGGCCAGCAGCGACATCATGACGATCGTAGCGACCAGCCACGTCTGCGCGTCAGCCGCCTTGATCGTTCCGTCTTCGGTTCGCATCTCGCCCTCAGGAGTGAACGTCGCCGTCCCTTCGGGCGTCTTGTAGATCGCGGATCCGTCGCGCTTGTAGGTTATAGCGAGATCGTCGTACTTGAGCTCGCCGGTCCCACCGCCGTCGAAGCGGACGACCTTACGTTCGCGATCCGTCAGAAGAACCTCGGAGCCTTCCCCATAGCTCACCGCCGTCGCGACGGGGGCGACGAAACGCCGGCCAACCCAGCGTGCCAAAATGTAGATGCCAAGCTCGGCGTACAGAAACGCCATGACGTGGCTCTTCCAAATGAGCTCGGGGTCGGTCGGTTGCGTTCCGAGTTTATTGAGACCGAACGAGAACAGCACGGCAACGAGAGTGCCGGCAATCAGAGTGAGAATGAAACGCCAACCGAACTCACCGGGAATCTGCAAGCGAATCCGGACTTGCGTTGCCGTCCATAGCCGGTAGAACGCGTACAGCAGGCCGAGACCGAACGTTGCCACCCAAATCTCAGGCGTTGCAATGCGAGACTGAACGAAACGGAAACCGTCGAAGGTCAGCATGAACGCCGCGATCGACGCAAACAGCGTCGAGCCGAGCAAGCGTTTCGCGAACACATAGCAGAGCGGCACCATCAGCGTCCCGCACACGACGTTCAGGAAGCGCCAACCCCAACCGTTATCGCCGTGGGCCACGCCACCGAACATCCAGATCGACAGTGCGATCAGCAGCTTCGTTAGCGGCGGATGGGTCCACTCGAACGGAAATTCCCAGTCGGTGTTGATGCGAACGCCCTTGAGATACTCGATACCGCTGCGCGGATAGTAGATCTCGTCGAAGTACCGCTCGTTTGGATTCCAATACCACATGAAATCGAGGACAAACGCAAAGACGGTAAAACCGGCCACGACGATCCAGTCCGTACGCGTCATGCCGATCAAGCCTAGCCGCGGCGCGAACCAGATTCGGCCGATCCAAAGATTCGCGCGATCGAGGAGCGTGGGACCCGATTCGGACTTCGTCTCGAGCGGCTTCGCGCCCAGATACATGTAGCCGAGGACAAAGAACGTGATGACGACGATCGCCGACATCGAATGATCGAGTAGTGGAAAGATATCGGTTGCGTCGACCGGCCACTTTGCGTCCATCGCACGTGCGTAGTAGAGTGAATACCACAGGTTGGCAAGGAATGTGATGCTGAGCGCAACGGTCGCATACTTATAGCGCCGGCCGAGCGCCGCGAGCGGAATCACGAGCACGAATGCATTGAAGATATAGCGCTCGTGCATGCGCGTCGCCAGCGTGAAGAATGCGAGCGATACGAGCATGCAAGCTTCGAGAAAGGCTGCGTCGTCGCGTCGCTGCAGATAGCGGGTGATGATCAGCGCGGTAGCGGCCGCCACGAGAATGCCGCCCCAAACCCACATTGGTCCGAGCGAAATCGAACCAATCGCAATCGGAACGGTATCCGATTGCCAGAAGGGGCGTATCAAGCTATGGAGGTTGTACGCGTTGACGGAATTGTACGGATAGACTGCGCTACCGAACGAGTACCGTTCGAAAAGCCAGGCGAACGCGGTTGCGATGTTTGGATTGAATATCAGTGCAACGAAGAGCGCCAGCACGAGTCCGCTTGCGATACCGAGGGCAGAGTCGGCCATGCGCCGCACGCGCACGCCGGCGTCGGTCGATGCAAATGTCCAAGCCAGCATCATCAGCGCGATCATCACCGAAGGCGGCTTTATCAGAATCGCATAGCTGATAGAGAGCCACGCACCGATAATAACTAAACGCCGCCGTGGCGCCGAATCGTCGCTCGCATACAGCAAGAGCGCAACGGCGCCGAGCATAAATGCCGCCGGCACCGCATCGACTTGTCCCCAGTACGCCGAAACGTAGATCGTGGCTGGGTTGAAGAGATAAATCGCGGCCGCGATATTACCCCAGGTCTCGGAAACGAGACGCCGGACGATCCACGCGATCAACGCTGCATTGACCAAATCGAATGCGCAGGCGGGCAGCTTGACCAAAAAGTGCAGCAGACTGTAGTCGCCTTGCGCGTGCGGTACGATCAGGTAGATCTTGCCGGCGATCCACAAAATGAATAAATAGCCGGGCGGATAGTCGGCAAATCCCGCCTTTACGTAAAACTGCGAAAGCGGATTTTGGGCGGCTGTGAGGGCCCAAGACATGAACGAGTTGACGTCGCCGCGATAACCTTCGGACGGAATCAGCAGCATGCGCACGACGAAGCCGGCGAGCAGGATGCCCCAGAAAACCGTCGACGTATTCACTCGCCGCTCGATGCCCGGCCTGTCCGCGGCGGCGCGCGTGCTCACGTTATGCGCTCCGAGCTAAGCGACGCGACGGGCGGAACGCGTGAAGAGCGTGCGAACCGAATGTCCGCGATCGATCTGATGGGACTCCGCAATGCGCTCCGCATCGTGCAGCTGCGCGTCGACGGCTTCATCCGCGGCCTGCCGCGCGCCCAGCTCGTCCAGCGCTTCGACGATCGCGCGCACGTCGGCCGATTCGAGCGGTGTGCGCAGCGCGTAGCGTCGCATAATCGCGTCGCGTGCTGACGAGGGTTCTCCAGAAAGTGCCCATACGACCGGAAAGCTCCATTTGCGCCGCGCGATATCGCTCCCGCTCGGCTTACCAGTCTCTTCCGTTGAGCCCCACGTCCCCAGAACGTCATCTCGGATCTGAAATGCACGCCCGTAACAGCGGCCGAGATCACCATACGCGCTCGCGCGCTTGTCATCGCACCCTGCGGCATGCGCTCCCAGTTCGCATGCGGCGCCGAAGAGCGCGGCGGTTTTCCCGTCGATCATTGCGAAATATTCGTCGCTCGTCACGTGCGCCGCGGTCTCGAAACCGATATCGTACCCTTGCCCGGCGCACATTCCCAAATTTGCGTAATGCAAAACCTGCATCATCGCGCCGATGCGGTGCGGCGGGAGTTGTGCGGTGTTTCGCAGCAGCGCGAGATACGACACCGCGCACATCGAATCGCCGGCATTGACGCCGTGCGCGATGCCGTAGCGCGCCCAAACCGTCTCGGTTCCGTGACGCAGCTCATCGCCGTCCTCGATATCATCGTGAACCAGTGAATAGTTGTGCAAACACTCGATACCGATCGCTGCATCGATCCCTTGTTCGAAGGTTCCGCCTTCTTCGAACGCGGCATTGAACAAGAGGCGCGGACGCAGGCGCTTCCCGCGACGCGGCCCTGAACCGCCCGTCCCGATCCCGAAATGCCAACGAACCTGCTCGCCTATCGGTGAGGCGCCCATCGGCCGCAACAACACCGACACTGTTTCTTCGAGCGCGCGCTCGAATCGCTCGAGCACTATGTCAGGTGCGACTTAACGCCTCCGTCTGCCAGAGCATTCATACGATCCGCAACCTGATCGACGAGCCATCCTGGAGTTGAGGCGCCCGACATCAGACCGGCGGTTTGCACACCCGAAAACCACTGAGCCTCAAGCTCATCCGCACCTTCAATATGGTAGGTTCGAGCGCCGTTCGTCGTCGCAAGCTCGGCGAGATGCCGTGTGTTTGCCGAATGCTTGCCGCCGACCACCACCATGACCTCGACGTCTTGCGAAAGCTTCGTCGCTTCGAATTGCCGGTTGTGCGTATCGGTACAGATCGTATTTACGGCACGCACTTCGTAATATTTCTCGGTGAGACGCCGGACGATCTCTGCGAAACCGCTTCCCGACCACGTCGACTGCACCACGACGCCGACACGGCTCGCTCGCGGTAACGCGGCTACGTCATCGGCAGTCTGAATGCACCACGCGCCAGGCACGTGCGAGAGCGTCCCTTTCACCTCTGCGTGGTTGGGATCGCCGATCACAATGATCTTGTAACCGTCCGCGCGCAGCTTCTCGGCTTGCACGTGAATCTTCGTCACCATCGGGCAAGTGGCGTCGAGAATCGTTAGGCCCTTCTGCTGCGCCTTCTCGTAGACGGAGACCGGCAGACCGTGGGCGCGAACAAAGAGTGTCCCCGAATCAACCTCGTCGACCGAATCGGCGTTGCGCAGGCCTTGATCTTCGAGCTTCGCGACCATCTGCGGATTGTGAACGACATGTCCAAGCGTCGTTACCTCCGCGCCCGACGCAACGGCTTCTTCGGCCTTTTTCACTGTGATGGCGACGCCGAAGCAGAACCCTTGTGTCTTCGCGCGTTTAATCTCCACGTTCCAATTTCTCCCCGAGCGAACGAACTTGCGCCATGATCGCACTGGTCCAATTCGCCAATTCCTCGCGGCTGGCTTTCCCTTTGTGACCCCCGGCCACCCTAATGGGTTCTCCGAAGGCGACGCTGAGCTTTCCAAACCGCTTGGCGCGGTCCCCACCACGCACGAACGCGGGCAGAACCGGCGCACGGGCGAGCGAGGCGAGCAGGGCCACCCCCGTGTGAACGGTTGCGTCACCGTGCAGGTTCCGCGTGCCCTCCGGAAAGATGCCGATCACCTTCCCTTCCTTTAAGACTCGCAGAGAACCGCGAATCGCCGCCACGTCACCTTTGCCGCGATCGACCGGATACGCGCCAAGGGCGGCGATCGTCGGACCCAGGACCGGGATGCGGAACAGCTCGACTTTTGCCATGTACCAAACCCGGCGCGGAAGCGCAACGCCCAGCGCAACCGGATCGACGTAGCTGATGTGATTGCAGGCGACGATCAACGGACCGCTCATCGGAACGTTCTCAATCCCGACCACGCGCATGCGCAGCGGTCCGTAGCACCACGCACCGGTCACGGCTCGCGCGAAAGCGTAAAATGTCACGCCGCGTTGCGAATCATTGCGAGCATTCGCTCGACGACCGCTTCTGCCGAGATGCCGGTCGAGTCGATCAGTGCCGCGTCCGCCGCGCGCCGCAGCGGCGACGTCGCTCGCGTTTCATCCAGCCGGTCCCGTTCTTGGATTTGGGCTCGAACCTCATCGAGATCGGCATCGACGCCGCGTTCGGCAAGCTCGGATTGACGCCGGCGCGCACGCTCGTCGAGCGATGCGGTCAGAAAAAATTTGTGGCGTGCATCCGGAAGCACGACGGTGCCGATATCGCGCCCCGCCATCACGACGGGCCCTTCGCGCGCAATCTCACGCTGCCGCTCGACGAGCTTTGCCCGCACCCCCGGCTGCGATGCAACGGCGCTCACCGCTGCGGTTACGTCCGGATCGAAGAGGCGATGCGTCACTTCCGTCCCATCGATACGAACGCTGTATCCGAGCTGCGAGGCATCGTGAATGCCGACATCGACGCGATGTGTTTCCAACAAACCAACGAGCGCTTCTTCTTGATCGACTGCGACACCATTGCGCAACGCTAAATATGCAACCGCGCGATACATTGCGCCGGTGTCGAGATAAAGGTATGCAAGGCGCTCCGCAAGTTGCTTCGCGCACGTGCTCTTACCCGAGGCTACGAATCCATCTATCGCGACGCTGTCGCTGCTTTGTGCACCCACTCGCCTGCGCTCATTCTTGCCGGCTAATGGCGGCCCTTCGAAACATCGCTCCGGCGCGACGGCTGAATTCGCCGGGGTCCATTCGCAACAGCGGGCGTTCGATCGCGAAGGTCACGAACGACGCGATTGCGAGCGCAATCGCGAATCCGCATGTCGTCGTTATCCACGCCCAGGTTGGGTCGCCGCGCGTCACGCCCTGTGGATGCGGAATGAACGGCCAGGTCGCGACCCAGCGGAAGACGATCTGGTGCCAGAGATACATATTGTAGGAAACGATCGCGAGAAATACGAGGACGCGGTTGGCGATGATCTTGTGCCAGAATCCTGGCGCGAACAGCGAACCGAGGGCGACCATTCCGATTGCGACCGCATAGTACGTTCCGTTGCTAATCAGCCAGACGTCGGCAAAATCGGTTTCCCAACGCTTGTGAGCCAAGTTCATGAACAAGAATGTGATCCACACGATCCCGGTGAGCGCGACGAGCAGCCAGGCCCAGCGCATGTTCGCCAGGCGCGGGTAGTTCTTGCGGAGCCAAACGTAGCCGAACGCACAGAACATTCCCACCGCAAAGAAATCGAAGAAGCCCAGCATCTGCTGCAGGTTGTGATCGAAAACAGGCCTCACGCAACATTGGCCGATCCGGATCCGATACGCGATCGCAATCGCCGTCATCACGCTCGCAACCGGAAGCGGTGCGCGCAACAGAAGATATATCAAAACCGGGAAGACGACGTAGTACTGAACTTCGATTCCGAGCGTCCAGAGCACGCCGTTGATCGACGCATAGCTGTCGGCGAAGAGCGTATGCACGAACGTTAGGTGCGCAGCCAGATCGAAGGCGGCGGCTTGAGGCGTCGCCCAGTCGATATTTGCGCCCCAGCTGTCCTTTGCGCCGGGCAGTGCGGCAATCGCGATAACGGCGACGATGCTGATCGCGTAGGACGGAAAGATCTTGATCAGGCGGCGGTAGGCGAAGTGACGCAGCGCAGGCGGCGCAGTTCCCTCGAAATGCGCGCATACGTAGGGATAGCTCAGACAAAATGCACTAAGACAAAAGAACAGCTCGACACCGAGGAAGCCCGAGATCGGGATGAAAATGAATGCGCCCGGATCCAGCCATGATACTTGCCACAGATGAAACCACACCACGAGCGCAATCGCGATTCCACGCAGACCATCGAGCACGTCTAAACGGCGCTCCGCCCCAGGCTGCGCGCCCCCCAAGTCCCCCATTTGCGCTCGGCCCATCACCATCTCGCTCTATCCATAAATGTATCGCCGGCCTCGCAACAAACAGCTAAAGCATGGCTAAGGCGCGGGCCGTCTTCTTCTGTTCCTCGTGCGGTTTCGAGTCGCCCCGTTGGCTCGGTCGTTGCCCAACCTGCGAAGGCTGGAACACGTTCGCGGAAGCGCCCTCGCTGCGGCCGGCTAAATCTCCGGCTGCGCGCGCATCGGCCCCATCGGTCTTAGCACCCGTGCGTCTCGCCGAAGTCTCGAGCGAAAGTACGAACCGCATTTCCTGCGGAATCGGCGAGTTCGATACGCTGCTCGGCGGTGGGATCGTGCCCGGGAGCGTGATTCTCATCGGGGGCGCGCCCGGTGCCGGTAAATCGACGCTCATGCTGCAGCTCGCGGATCGCTTGGCGCGTGAGAAACGGCCGGTCGTCTACGTTTGCGGCGAAGAGTCGGCCGCGCAAGTGCGCCTGCGCGCGCAACGCCTGCACGCCGGTGACGAGCTGCTCGTCTATCCGGAAACGAATCTCGTTTCGATCTTGGATAGCGTCGAGCCGCTGCATCCGAGCGTCATGGTCGTCGACTCGATTCAGACCGTTTGGCTGCCTGAGGTCGAATCCTCAGCCGGAAACGCCGTCCAAATTCGCGAGTGCGCGCAACGCTTGGTCGAATACGCGAAGCGCTCGTCCTGCGCGATCTTCGTCGTCGGACACGTCACCAAGGACGGCGCGATCGCGGGGCCGCGCTTGCTCGAGCATCTCGTCGACACCGTATTGTATTTCGAGGGCGAACCGAGCGGTGAGTTCCGTATCGTTCGTGCGACGAAGAATCGCTTCGGCAGTGTCGATGAAATCTGCGTATTCACGATCGACGAAGAGGGCTTGCACGAGGTGCCGAGCCCCTCACAGATTTTCGTCGGGGCGCACCGCCGTGCCGAGGCCAGCGGCGCGTGCATCGTGCCGAGCATCGTCGGGTCGCGCCCGGTTCTGGTCGAGATTCAAGCGCTCGTCGCCGACGCCGCTTATGGCACGCCGCGGCGGCTGGCAGCCAATCTCGATCAAGCGCGGTTGGCGATGATTCTCGCGGTCTTGGAGCGCCGTGCCGGGATGCATCTCGGAGGAATGGACGTTTATGCGTCCGTCGCCGGCGGCTTGCGCGTCACCGAGCCGGCCGCGGATCTGGGAATCGCACTCGCAATTGCGTCCGCATTTCGCAATCGCCCGCTGCCTGGAAGCCTCGTCGCATTCGGTGAGATCGGCCTGTCCGGCGAACTTCGCCGCGTATCGCAAACGCCGCGGCGCGTCGCCGAAGCGCGCAAGCTTGGTTTTACGCAGACGCTCGCGCCCGGCGAAATCGCCGACGTAAGCGCCGCCCTCGCACGCGCCTTTGCCTAACCGCGCCCGAGATACGGCATCTTGGTCGCCATGATCGTGAGAAATTGAACGTTCGTATCGAGCGGAAGCTGCGCCATGTAGACGACGGCGCTCGCCGTGTGCGCGACGTCCATCTGCGGTTCCATGACACGCGAACCATCGGCTTGCAGCATCCCGGCCGAACGACGTGTCGTAATGTTGCTGATCATATCCGTCGTCGCGTTGCCGATGTCGATTTGCCCGCACGCGATATCGTACTTGCGTCCCTCGAGCGATATCAGTTTGGTCAATCCGCTGATGCCGTGCTTCGTCGCCGCGTAGGGCGCGGTGTGCGGACGCGGCGCGTATGCGGCGATCGAGCCGTTGTTGATGATGCGGCCACCCTGCGGCGTTTGCTCTTTCATGATGCGGTACGCAGCGCGCGCACACAGAAATGCACCCGTGAGATTGACGGCCACGACCGCGTCCCAATCATCTTTTCCAAGCTCCTCGAAAGGGACCGTCGGGCCGAATGCGCCGGCATTGTTGAAGAGCACATCGAGGCGGCCAAACTTTGCACGTACCTTATCGAACGCTGCCGTCACGTCGGATTCTTTGCCGACGTCGGCTGCGATCGCGAGCGTCTTCCCGCTTGGAGATTTTGCCGCAGTTTCATCCAGCGTTTCGCTTTTGCGGCCAAGCAACACCGTGGTGAAGCCGGCTTCCGCGAGCGCGATTGCGCTGGCGCGTCCGATGCCGCTGCCGGCGCCGGTAACGAGAGCAACTTTTTCCATGCGGCGTCGTTGCGCTCGCAGTGAACGGGCTCCCGCTTTTCGAGATCGTTCCGAATATCTCCGAAGGGCGCGATGCGTCGATCGTCGATGCCTGCGTCGACGCCATTGCGAGGAGCGGCGCGCGAGTAATCGATCGCACCACCGACAGCGTCCATCATCGCAGCGTGATTACGGCGGTCGGAAGCGCAGATGAGGTTGTGGCCGCGAGTGTGGCCCTCGCCGGCGCCGCCGCCGAGCGGATCGACTTACGAGCTCACCAAGGCGTCCATCCGCGCATCGGTGCGCTCGACGTTCTTCCATTTATCGCTCTGCGCGGCGCGACGCTCGCGGACGCCGGTACGCTCGCGCACCGGGCCGCGGCTGAGATTTGGCAGCGCCATCGCGTCCCTTCCTATTACTACGACGGCGCAGCTACTATCCAGGGGGGCCGCACGCTGCCGGAAGTCCGCCGGGGCGGCATCCCGCTCGACGTGGGCGAGCGAACACATGAATCCGCCGGGGCGATCGCCGTCGGCGCGCGCGACTTCTTGGTTGCGTTCAACGTCGAGCTCGCCACCGGGGACGTCGAGCTCGCGCGAACGATCGCCCGGATGCTGCGAGAACGCGATGGAGGTCTCACCACGTTGCGCGCCCTTGGTCTCGCGCGCGCACCCGGCGTCGTTCAGGTCTCGTTTAACATAACCGACCCCGAGGCGACGCCGCTCTATCGCGTGGTCGAGCTGGTGCGCGCGCTCGGCGCGGAATCCGGAATCGAGATTGTCCGCACCGAGCTGATCGGTCTCGTGCCTCGTAAAGCATTGCAAGCGACCGCAGCTTACTATGCGCACGACGAGGCAAGGCTGTAGCCCAACTCGAAACGGCTGTCGTCTTGATCCGCCGCTTACTTCTCATCTTCGCCTTCGTTGCAATCGTTTCGCTCCAGCTGCCGTCCGGCAGCGTAAATGCAGCGGTGCCGAATCCAAACGAGTTTCCGCCGCGAGCCGTGACTTCGAAAGTCCTCGCGAACGGCTTGAAAGTCGTCGTTGCGGAATCGCACGCTGTTCCTGTCGTCGAGGTCGCGCTCTACTATGGCTTCGGCGCGAATGAAGAGACGCCGGGCAAAACCGGACTCGCGCACGGCCTCGAACACATGATGTTTCGCGGAACGCCGTCGCTCTCAGACGCCGGACTCGACGACGTAATCTCGCGCATGGGCGCTCAAGTCAACGCCGAGACGAATACGGACGTAACGCATCTCTATGCGGTGGTGCCGCGCGATCGTCTCGACCTGTGGATGCGCATCGAGGCCGATCGAATGCAGCATCTCTCGCTCTCGGAGAGCCTCTGGAAGCTCGAAAAGGGGGCGGTACTGCAAGAATATGCCGCGGATTATTCCGATCCGGTCGGCAAGATGGTGATGAGCGTCAACCGTGCGGCCTACGGCGCGAACGATCCGCTCGGACGTGGTGCGCTCGGCAACCGCGAGGACATCGTACGTTCGACGGCCGCCGATTTGCGCAAGTATTATCAGCGTTGGTATGCACCGAACAACGCCGTCCTCGTATTGACGGGAGACATCAAACCCGCCGAGGCATTTGCAATGGCGGAAGGGGACTTCGGTCGAATTCCGCGACGCGCGGTCCCCAAAGCATTTACGGCGCCGCCGGTGGTGCATGCCGGCGAATCGATCACGCAAACGGCTGATGTTCCGTTCGGAACGGTTGATTTTGCATACGCGATCCCGGGTCAAACCGACCGCAAGGTCATCGCTCCGATCCTGATCGCGCTTGCCTGCGAAGATGCGCGCTCGCCGATTCGCTCCGCGCTCGTGAATAACCAGATCGCACTTCAGTATTCGGCGACGCCGGTTCTCACGATGCGGGGCAGCATGTTTCATCTGCTGATCACGCTCGCGCCGGGAAGAACTCCGAGTGAAGCCCGGATCGCGTGGGAGAGCGCCTTCAGGCAGACGTTCGTAGAGAATTTTCCGCAGGATCTCATTGATGCGGCCAAGCGCGCAGCGATCGTGCAAGACGTCTATGATGCGGACTCGCTCACGGGGCTCGGCGACCTGGTCGGAAACTCGTTCGGCGTCGAGCACGGAAGCTACCCGAATCACGACAACATTGACATCGCAAACGAAACACGCGCACAGATTCAAGAAGCCGCGCGAACGATGTTCGCAAGACCAACGGTCGTGGCGTATGTCCGCCCGCAGATGGAGAAACCGGGTTCAGCCCAACCGCGACCGATCAATCCCAGCGCAACCGCGATCAACGATTCGTTCAGTGGACGTGTTCCGACCGGGAAAATCGTCGAGGCTCCTTGGATCCGCGCGATGCTCGCTACGACGGCCCCTCTTGCCTCGCACGTACAACCCGTGGCGTATACGCTTCCCAACGGCCTCAAGCTTCTAGTCCAGGAAGCTCGCGACAATCCCACAGTCTCAATTGCGGGTAGCGTCCGGAATTCACCGCGTAGCGATCCGCCCGGACAAGAAGGCATGAGTGTGATGCTGACGTCGATGATGGCGTACGGCTCCGTGCGTTACGATTTCGACGCGCAACGCTCGATCGCAGACAATCTCGCCGCCGACGTCAGTTACGGTGGAAGTTTTGGGGCCCGCGGACTCGCCCGCGATTTTCCGCAGCTGCTCGGCCTGATCGCGGACGATCTCAAGGAACCGGCGTTACCGCCCGAGTTCTTTAGCCTCGTGCGCGATTCGATTCGCGCGCAAGTCGAACGCCGCGATTTCGATCCGCAATTCCGGGCGGCTCGCGCCTTCGAAGCCGCACTTCTTCCGCCCGACGACCCGCAGCTGCGCGAGCCGACGGCGGCTTCGCTGAATGCAATAACGCTTCCCGATTTGCGGACTTTTGCTTCGCGATTGCTCCGTCCCGAAAACACCGTGCTCGTCGTCGTCGGAGACGTGAAAGCGAGCGACGTTCGGGACGCGGTAGCGGCAGCACTCGGAGATTGGAAAGCCACGGGATCGCCCGTCGATCTCTCGCTTCCGCCGCTTCCGCAACCGAAAGGCGGGGCGATTGACGTTCCGACCCAATCGAACGACGTCGCCGTTCGTATGGGCGAACCGGGAATCTCACGCAGCTCGTCGGACTTCGACGCGTTTTCGCTGCTCGATCAAATCTTCGGCGGCAACTCCTTTGATTCACGGCTCTTCAAGGAAGTCCGGATGCGCCGCGGACTGGCATATACGGTCTATTCGGCGCTCGACGCGGGCGTTGACCGCGGGATCTTCGAAATCGGCTTGCGCGCCTCGCCGCAAAACGTCAATCGTGCGGTTAATCTCGTCAAAGGCGAAATGCGACGAATGCAAGACGAACCCGTAGCGGAAAGCGAGCTCGAGCGCGCGCGCAGCCGCATCATCGGGGAAACCGTGATCGCCGAACAGGACAAGGGGACGTTGGTCGGCGACCTACTCAACATCGTTCAGAACGATCTCCCGCTCAACTACTACGCCACGCTCTCGCAACGATACGCCTCGATCGGCGCCGATGCGATTCAACGCGTGGCTCGCACGTATTTTCATCCCACCCACATGGTGGAAGTGTACGAAGGCCCCACCGTGCGGTAAGACTCCTTGGAAGAAAGGAGCTCCATGAGCACGCAAACACTGAATCCAATCGTCACCGTTGATCCGAGCACCGAGCAACCTCTCGAACGGTTTGAGCCGTTTTCGGCGGGGCGCATCGATGCGGCGCTCGAGCGTGCATCGACCGGATACCGCGCTTGGCGCACGACGCGCTTCGCGGAACGCTCCGTGGCCATGCACAGAGCCGGCGAGGTGCTCCGCGCACGCAAACCCGAATACGCTGCGCTGATCACGCGCGAGATGGGCAAGCCCATCGCCGAGGCGGAAGCCGAGATCGACAAGTGCGCCGGTGCGTGCGACTACTTCGCCGATCACGCCGAAGAATATTTGCGCGACCAACCGCACGGCTCGAACGCGACCGAAAGCTATGTCGCATTTCGTCCGCTGGGCGTCATCCTCGCCGTCATGCCGTGGAACTTTCCATTTTGGCAAGTTTTTCGCTTCGGCGCGGCAGCGATCATGGCCGGAAACACGACCGTCCTCAAACACGCGAGCAACGTGACAGGCTGCGCGGTTGCGATCGAAAAACTCTTCGCCGACGCCGGGTTCCCGAACGTCGTCACCGCGATCATCGTCCCCGGCAGCGAGGTGACGAAGCTGATCGACGACAAACGCATCGCAGCCGTAACGTTGACGGGTAGCGATGCAACTGGTTCGACCGTGGCTGCTGCGGCGGGAAAAAATCTCAAGAAGTGCGTCCTGGAGCTGGGTGGAAGCGATCCCTTCATCGTGCTCGGCGACGCGGATCTCGATCTCGCCGCGCAGTTCGCGGTGCGTGCGCGTTTTCAAAATACCGGACAGAGCTGCATCGCCGCCAAGCGTTTCATCGTCGAAGCCTCAGTCTACGATGCGTTTCTCGAGCGGTTCGTGGCGCAAGCCAAGGCGCTGACATTCGGTGACCCGAGCGATCGCGCCAATAAACTTGGGCCGATGGCGCGCGCCGATCTGCGCGACGCGTTGTACGAGCAGATCGAAAGCACGGCAGCCAGGGGCGCAAGGATCGCAACCGGCGGCAAGAAACCGGCGCGCAAGGGTTATTTTCTCGAGCCGACGATCGTCTCCGACGTCGCACCCGGGATGCCGATGTTTGAACAAGAGACGTTCGGCCCGGCTGCGGCTGTTATACGCGCGGTAGATGCGCGCGAGGCTATCGCGCTTGCCAATGATTCCGATTTCGGTTTGGGCGGAAATCTCTGGACTACCGACATCGAGCGCGCGACAAAGCTCGCCGGCGACATGGAAACCGGTGGCGTCTTCATCAACGGCATGACTGCGAGCGACACGCGCCTTCCGTTCGGCGGCGTCAAGCGCAGTGGATATGGCCGCGAGCTCTCCGCCTTCGGAACGCACGAGTTCACGAACATTCAAACCGTCTGGATCGGCCCGGCACGCACCTGATGGCGGACGAACGCAAGAAGCGCACGATCACCGAGATTCGCGACTCAAAGCAAACCGGCGAGAAGCTCGTCTATATGTCGGTTCCCGACTACACGTCGGCACGCTGGGCCGAGATGGCCGGCGTCGACGTTGCGGTAGTCGGCGACAGCCTGGCGATGGTTGCGCACGGACATCCGAATACGATCCCGGCCACGATGGACATGATGGTCCTGCACTCGCTGGCGGTTCGCCGCGGCGCGCCAAACACGTTCGTGCTCGGCTGCATGCCGTATCAAAGCTACAACACCGTCGACCGCGCGCTGCAAAATGCGACGCGCTTCATGCAAGACGCCGGCTGCGATGCGGTTAAGCCGCAGGGCGGCAAGAGTCAAGCCCACATCCTGAAAGCTCTGGTTGATTCCGGGATTCCGACCGCGTCGCACATCGGCCTCACGCCGCACACCGTCGCGATGTTCGGCGGCTTCCGCGTACAGGGCCGGACTGCCGTCGATGCGTTCAAGATTCTCGAGGACGCGCTTGCAATTCAAGAAGCCGGCTGTTTCATGCTCGAATTCGAAGCCGTGCCGGCGCCGATCGCCGCCGCGATTTCGAAAGAGCTCGAGATCCCAACGATCGGAATCGGCGCCGGCGTGGGCACAGACGGGCAGATTCTCCTCTGCTACGATCTGCTCGGCGTCTTCACCGATTTCAAACCGAAATTCACGAAGCGTTTCACCAACCTGACCGAAGTCGCCGTCTCGGGCATCAAGCAGTATGTTTCCGAGGTTAAGGCCGGCACGTTTCCTGATGACGAGCACAGCTATTCCGTGAATCCGGCCGAGCTCGAAAAATTTCTCGGCATGATCGAGCGCCGCAAGCAAGTTTTGAAAGGCTGAGTCGTGTCGTCCAGAGCGTACGCCGCTACGCTCGCACCAGGTAGTTAAACCGGAACGGCTTCTCGCAGATCGTCGTTCGAGAGCAGCTCGAGCGGCTTGTAGTTACGCGACACGACATAATCGGGGCGCGGATTCGCCGGAATCGGATTCGGCTTGTTCGCGACCGTGTTGTACGCGATATAGTGATGCCAGCGATCGTTCGGTGCGAGGTTGTGTCCCGAACCGTGCACCATCTTGCAATGGAACAAGACCGCAGTACCGGGTCCGCCCGTAATCGCGGCCGGACGCGGACCTTTGCGGAGCAGATCGATCATCGATTGCTTCTCGATCGCCCACTGCGGATACGACGTTGTGAGCTCGTCCTTGTAAGCGGGAAGAGTGTCACCTTTGTGACTACCCGGAACGAAGTAGAGACATCCGCTGAATTCCGTGGCCTCATCGAGCATCACGAGGAACGTCGCCATCTGAGACGTCGGCACGCCATCATGCTGCCAATATCCGTAATCTTGATGCCAGAGCCAGACCGTACCGTCGATTGCAGTCTTGATGTTGCTCTTGCAGTGATAGACGTAAAGCTTGTCATCGTGCAAGACTTGTTGCGCCGGTCGCAGGAAACGCGGCGTACGTGCCAAGCGCCCAAAGGCGGGTGATGCCGTCGGCCCATCGGACTCATGTGCACGGTAAACGGTTCGTACCGAGCCGGTTCGCTCGCGAATGATCGCATCAGATTGCGCGGTCGAGACGCGGTTGATCTCCGACTTGAGAAGCGCTACTTCATCGTCACTAAAAAGACGATCGAAGCGGATGAACCCGTCACGGTCGAATTGGGCGACCTGGGAATCGGTCAGTTGCATCGGGCAACCTCCTAAGACGTACGCAACATACTAGCGTTACCCGCGATACGCTGAAAACCTTCGCGTACACGCTCGATCGGAGCCACCCACGAGCAGCGTAACCAGCCTTCGAAGCTTGCGCCGAAGATCGAGCCGGGGATTGCGACGACGTCGGCGTCCTCAATCAAGCGCTGCGCGAACTCGAGCGTCGGGACGCCGTCGCCGACGTGGACTGCCGCGTAAAACGAGCCGTCGATCGGCGCGTAAGGAAGCCCGACATCATCCAAGGCGCTCATTGCGCCGGCCCGCTGCTCACGATAAAACGCGGCGTGTTCCGCAAGACCGCCCGGCGTCCGGAATATCTCGAGCGCCATCCGCTGCGCGAACGTGTTTGCGGTCGAGACGATGTACGAATGCGCGCGCAACATCGTCGGAACGCAAGCCTTAGGGGCGAGCACCCAACCCATGCGCATTCCGGTAAGCGCATTACTCTTCGAAAGCGAGTTGACGACGATCGTATACGGGTACACCTGCGCAAGCCAACCTGCGTCCTGCGTGAAGAGCAGCTCACGGTAAATCTCGTCGTGTAAGACGTAGACCGGATCGCCGCCGCGCGCTAGGAGCAACTCGGCTAAACGCTCCGCTTGGGCGCGCGTGATCGCGCGTGCCGTCGGATTGGAGGGCGAGCAGATCACGATCAAGCGCGTTTGCGGCGTCACCGCTGCCGCGATACGCTCGGCATCGAAGGCAAATTGATCCTCTGCAATGAGCTGCACACGCTGCAACGCAATGCCTTCCATTTGCGCGCACTTCACGTATGACGGAAACGCCGGTTCGACGACCATCAACGCGTCGTTGGCCGGATCGAGGAGGGCTTTGATCGTGAGATAGACTGCCTCTTGCGAACCGGGCGTCGCGATGACGTTCTCGGCTCCGGACAGCTTCGGATAGTGATAGTACTCGGCGACGGCTTTGCGCAATTCCGGATCACCGGCGTTCGTCGTGTAACGGCAGCCATGTTCCGATACCCATCGGGTCGCAAGCTCGAAGTATCCCATGGTGGGAAAGAGCGCCGGCTCACCCAAACCAAGATCGATCGACGTCGGTTTCTTGCGGTCGTTGAGCGACCGGATGACCGAGGCTTCGATTCCGGTAACGCGCGGATTCAAGCTCATCGGACCTCGAATTCGTGGATCGCGTCCTCGTTCCACACGATCCCGGAACCTGAATCGCTCGAAGCGGTTATCGTTCCGTCCTTGACTTCGATCACATCGCGCAGAATCGGCTGCGCCCAATCGACGTACTCGAGCCAATGCCGCGTCGGGGTTACCGCAAGTAAGTGGGCACTGATCTCCGGATAGAGATGTGAAGACATCGGCACGCCGGCCGCTTCTGCTAATGCCGCAGCGCGCAGCCAACCCGTGACACCACCGATCTTCTGCGCATCAGGCATGGCATAATCGCACGCGGACTGATCGAGGAACGTCGCCATCGGATGCGTCCCCCACCAATTCTCACCGGTTTGAATCCCGGTCCGCACGCCGCGCCTGACTTCCGCATGCCCGCGCGCATCGTCGGCCGCCACGGGTTCTTCCAGCCACAAGATATGTTCGTCGTCGAGCATCCGCCCGCGCCGCAGTGCTTCTGCAGTCGAGAGCGCTTGATTGTAATCTGCCATGAGCACGACGTCGCGCCCGATTGCGCCGCGAACGTTGCGAACGACGGCGAGATCGGTAACGGCTTCCGGATACCCCAAACGCACTTTGACTGCATGAAATCCGGGTGACAGCAATTCGCGCGCTTCGACTCCGGCGCGATCCGGCCCGATGATGCCCAGACCGTTGCTGTTGTAAGCCGCTATAGGACGCGGTGCCCCGCCTAAGAGTGTCGCAAGCGGAAGTTCGAACGAGCGCGCCAACGCATCCCAGACCGCCATGTCGACCGCCGCGAGCGCCATCAGCGTGATCCCTTGCGGTCCGAGCAAACGTAACTTGCTTTGTAATGTGGCTTCGATGTCGAGTGGGGCGAGCTTCATCCCGCGAATGACTTCACCGTAGTGTGCCACGACGTTCGCAACCGGTTCGAGCGCAAAGGGCGCATAGACGAATACGTACGCGCATCCGGCCGGACCGTCGCCCGTGGCGACGTCAACGAGAACAAGCGGCGCCACCTTTACTTCGCCCGTCGCTACGGCGAGCGGCCGGCGCATCGGCACGAGCACTTTGCGCACGCGCACGTCGGTGACGGTCAGCATCGATTCGGGCGTTCTCATACCGAGATCTCGAACTCGCGCAAGACGGCGTTGAGCGACGTCTTACGATCCGTGCTTTCCGAGCGCGTCCCGATGACGAGCGCACACGGTGTGCCGTACTCGCCGGCCGGAAACTTCTTTGGAAAGCTTCCTGGAATCACGACGCTGCGTGGTTCGACGATACCTTTGGTGATACGTGGGGTTGTGTCGCGAACGTCAACGATCGGCGTGCTTGCGGTAATCACCACGCCCGCGCCCAGCACAGCTTCCGTCCCGATCCGAACGCCCTCGACGACGATGCATCGCGAACCGATGAACGCTCCGTCTTCGACGATGACCGGTTGTGCCTGGGGTGGTTCGAGAACCCCGCCGATCCCGACACCCCCCGCCAAATGAACGTTCTTTCCGATTTGTGCACACGAGCCGACCGTCGCCCATGTATCGACCATCGACCCGTCGTCGACGTACGCGCCGATGTTCACGAAACCGGGCATCAGGATAGCGTTTTTCCCAAGATACGAACCGTAGCGCGCGATACCGCCGGGGACGCAGCGGGCTCCGAGTTTCTTATAATTACGCTTCGTAGGCAGCTTGTCGTAGTACGACGGGGGTGCGCCGCGCAACGCGAGCGCATCGGCTCCCTCCGTTCCGATCACCAAGCTGTCCATCCGCGAAAAATAAAGCAAGATCGCCTGCTTCACCCAGGCGTTGGTGACCCAGCCGCCGGCACTCGGCTCGGCGACGCGCAGCGTGCCGTCATCAAGCGCCCCGATGACCTCATCGACTGCCGCGCCGTCGGGGCCGCGCAGCCGTGACCCGCCGCTCGCAGAATCATCGACCAACGCCTCAATCGTAGAACGAAGTTCAGCGACCTTCACCAGCCGTTGATACGCCCTTAAGCTTGCCCCGCCCCTGGATTCGGCGATGTGACGCCCGGCCGCCGGGGAGCGCGTACCTGAAAACAGAAGGGCTATTCGTCGCAGAAAAACTCAATGTTGTTACGAGCCCCTCGGGGAATCGAGTCCTGTCGTAATAACGGCGGGCTCGACAGTTTGGGGGCCCCATGCGAACGCATGGGGGGCGCGAAGGCCGGGCCGTAGCGCCATAAAAAGGAGATTGTCCGTGCCCAATTCAGCCGCCGAAGAGAAACGCATCAACACGATTCGGATGCTCTCGATCGACGCCGTGCAAAAGGCGAACTCGGGACATCCGGGATTGCCGCTCGGCGTTGCAGCGCTCGCGCACACGATTTGGTCGCGACATCTGCGCTACGATCCGAAAAATCCGCATTGGTTCAATCGCGATCGTTTCGTGCTCTCCGCCGGTCACGGTTCGGCGCTGCTCTACAGCATGCTGTATCTTGCCGGATTCGACTTGAGCCTCGACGATCTCAAAGCATTCCGTCAATGGCACTCGAAAACGCCCGGACATCCGGAAGCCGGTCACACGCCCGGCGTCGAGGTGACGACCGGACCGCTGGGTCAAGGCGTCGGCAACTCCGTTGGTCTGGCAGTCGCGGAAGCGCATCTTGCCGCGGCCTTCAATCGCGACGAGAAGATTTGCGATCACTACACGTATTGCATCGCCGGCGACGGCGACATGATGGAAGGCGTCGCATCGGAAGCCGCCTCGCTTGCCGGTCATCTCGCGCTCGGCAAGCTGATCATGTTCTACGACGACAACTATGTCTCGCTCGCGGGCCCGACGAGCGTTTCGTTCGATGAAGACGTCAACAAGCGATTTGACGCGTACGGTTGGCACACGATGCACGTCGATTCCGAACATGCCAATGACGTCGAAGCGCTCGACAAAGTGATCACCGAAGCAAAACGGCATACCGACAAGCCGACGCTCGTCTCGGTACGCACCACAATCGGCTTCGGTTCGCCGCGCGCGGGAACGTTCTCAGCGCATGGTGAGCCGCTGGGCGCCGACAATGTCAAGAAGACGAAAGAATACTTCGGATGGCCGACCGAACCGGATTTCATCGTCCCCGACGAAGTTCTCGCGTTCTGGCGTGACCGCGCAGCCGACAACGCGAAAGCCGTCAAAGCTTGGGACGATCTCTACGCCAACTACAAGAAGCGCAACCCCGATCTCTCCGCGCAGCTCGACCGGATGCTTTCGGGCAAATTGCCGACGCTGAATTGGCCGGCGTTCAATGCGGAGAACGGCAGCGTTGCTACCCGCGACGCAGGCGGCACCGTCATGAACGCGATCGCAAAGGATCTTCCCGAGTTGATCGGCGGTTCGGCCGACCTCGATCCGTCGACCAAGACGTACATGAAAGACCTTGGCGATTTCGCGCCGGGTTCGTACGCCGGACGCAACGTTCACTTCGGCGTGCGCGAGCACGGCATGGGTTCGATCGCTAACGGCATTCAGGCGCACGGCGGTCTTTTGCCGTACACTGCGACCTTCTTCAACTTCCTCGACTATATGAAGCCGGCCGTGCGGCTCGCCGCAATCAACAAGGGACGCGTCATCTTCGTCTTCACGCATGACTCCGTGTTCCTGGGCGAGGACGGCCCGACGCACGAGCCGATCGAACAGCTCGCAACGCTGCGCGCAACGCCCGGGATGACGACGCTGCGTCCGGCGGATTCGCTCGAAACGCTCGAGGCCTGGAAGTGCATGCTGCGCCCGGGGACGGGTCCGTACACGATCGTGCTCACCCGGCAAAAAGTACCGTTCCTCGGCGCGCGCGATGCCGCCGTGTCGAAAGGCGCATATATATTGAAGGATGCCTCCGGGACTCCCGATTTGATTCTCATCGCAACCGGTTCCGAAGTCTCGCTCGCAATGGACGCAGCCAAGCTGATCGAGGCCAAGGGCACGGCGGTACGCGTGGTTTCCATGCCGAGCTGGGAGCTCTTCGAGCAACAGAACGATGCGTACCGCGAAAGCGTGCTCCCGAAGTCCGTGCGCGCACGCATGTCAATCGAAGCCGGCGCAACGATGGGCTGGCACAAATACGTCGGCGATCACGGCCTTGCGTATGGAATCGACAAGTACGGCGCATCCGCACCCGCAACCGTGATTGCGAAAGAATATGGATTTACACCGGAGCGCGTTGCGGAAGTAGCCTCCGGATTACTCGCGCGCGTCTAGTTTGAAATCGAAAGGGTAATCATGCCGAATCAACTCGAGCAACTCACGGCAGCCGGACAGAGCATTTGGTACGACAACATCCGTCGTTCGATGTTCGCCTCGGGCGAGCTCCGCAAGCTCATCGACAACGGCTTGCGCGGAATGACCTCAAACCCCACGATCTTCGAGCACGCGATCGACACCGGCACCGACTACGACGAACAGCTCAAATCGCTCGTCGGAAAAGAATCGGACCCGCAAAAACTCTTCGAAGCGCTGGCCGAGAAGGACATCTGCGCGGCGCTCGACGAGTTCCGTCCGTTGTACGATAAGACGAACGGCGGCGACGGATTCGTCTCGCTCGAAGTCTCGCCGCTCCTTGCGAATGACACACAACGGACGGTCGACGCAGCGAAACGGCTCTGGAAAGAAGTCAACCGTCCGAATCTGATGATCAAGATCCCCGGAACGCCAGAAGGCGGTCCCGCGATCACGGAAGCGATCGCGAACGGCATCAACGTCAACGTCACGCTGCTCTTCTCGCTCGCGAGCTACGAGATGGCCGCCAACGCCTTTATCGCGGGGCTCGAGAAGCGCGTTGCAGCGGGCGGTAAGATCGACCGCATCGCGTCGGTTGCAAGCTTCTTCCTCTCACGCATCGATGGCAAAGTCGACAAAGAATTGGATGCGAAGATCGCAGCCGGACAAAAGAATCTCGAACCGCTGCTCGGGAAAGCCGCGATCGCGAATGCGCGGATCGCGTACGAAACGTTCGAGAAACTCTTTTCGAGCGAGCGCTTCAAGAAGCTCGAAGCCCACGGCGCCAAGGCGCAACGCCCGTTGTGGGCGTCGACGTCGACGAAGAATCCGAAGTACTACGACTTGATGTACGTCGAGACGTTGGTTGGCCCGAATACGGTAAATACGATCCCACCGGCAACGTTCGACGCGCTGCTCGATCACGGCAAGATCACGCCGAACACGGTTAAGTCAGACTACGTGGGCGCTCATAAGATTTTCGACGATCTCAAAGCGGCCGGAATCTCGCTCGACAAGATCACAGCCGACTTGACGGTCGAAGGCGTCAAGTCATTCGACGACTCGTATAACCAATTGCTCGAAGCGATCGCCGAGAAACAAGGTCTCTTGGCCGGCGCAGCACGGTAACCGACGACTAAAAAAGGAAAGTAAACGATGGAATTAGGGATGATCGGCCTCGGCAAAATGGGCGCGAATATGACCACGCGCCTGCTGCGCGGAGGCCATAAGGTCGTCGCGTTCGATTTCAACAAGGATGCAGTCAAAGCCGCCGCCGGTGACGGCGCAACGGGCGCAAGTTCGCTTGAAGATCTGGTCGGCAAGTTGAGCGCGCCGCGCATCGCGTGGATGATGGTTCCATCAGGCGCCCCGACCGAGCAAACGATGG
Organism: Candidatus Baltobacteraceae bacterium; assembly: GCA_036489885.1. Taxonomy (NCBI): domain Bacteria; kingdom Bacillati; phylum Vulcanimicrobiota; class Vulcanimicrobiia; order Vulcanimicrobiales; family Vulcanimicrobiaceae; species Vulcanimicrobiaceae bacterium. The sequence continues at coordinate 773,966 of DASXEW010000001.1, read as the reverse complement.
AGAACCTGCTCAAGGTGATGAAGCCTGGCGACATCATCATCGACGGCGGCAACTCCAATTGGAAAGATTCGATTCGCCGCGCCGGAATCTGCAAAGGCAAAGGCGTCGCTTTCATCGATGCCGGAACGAGCGGCGGCATTTGGGGCCTCGAGAACGGCTATTGCCTGATGGTCGGCGGCGACAATGCGTCCGTAAAAACGTGCGAGCCGATCTTCACGACGCTTGCACCGAAAGACGGCTACGCGCATGTCGGCGACGTCGGGGCTGGACACTTCTCGAAGATGGTGCACAACGGAATCGAGTATGGCCTGTTGCAGGCGTACGGCGAAGGCTTTGAGATACTCGAGAAATCGCAGTTCAAGTACGATCTCCACAAACTGGCGAAACTCTGGCTAAGCGGTAGCGTCGTTCGGTCGTGGCTCCTCGAGCTGCTCGAAATCGCGCTACGCGACGACCCGACCCTCGCCGACATCAAAGGCTACGTCGTCGATTCGGGTGAGGGCCGTTGGACGGTCCAAGCTGCGATCGACGAAGACGTCCCAGCTCCGGTGATCACGCTCTCGCTGATGGCACGCTTCGCGTCACGGCAAGATGAATCGTTCAGCGCCAAGATCATCGCCGCACTTCGTAATCAATTCGGTGGTCACGCGGTCATGCACGACGTGCACGAAGCGCCTCCCAAAGACGGCGTACCGGCGAAGGCATAATGGCACAAACGGTTCTGCGGCCCAAGAGTTCGAGCGATGGCAACCCGCTACGCGCGGGATTGTCGACAAATCGCATCAAGGACCCGTGCAACGTCATCTTCTTCGGCGCCAGCGGCGACCTGATGAAGCGCATGTTGATGCCGGCAATGTACAACCTGCGGCTCGGCGACGTGCTGCCGGTGAAGTACGGTATCGTCGGATTTTCACGGACGGAATGGGACGACGACGGCTTCCGGGCTGAAATGAAGACCAGCATCGACGAGTTTTCGCGCAGCGGCGCAGCCAAGGATCCGCTCTGGAGCGATTTCGCGAAGCACGTCTCTTACGTGAGCGGCGACTTCGACGATCCGAAGTGCTACAAGAAGCTGCGCGCCGCGCTCGAACGCAACGATACGGAGCTCGGAACCGAGAACAACCGTCTCTTCTATCTCTCGACGCCGCCTGGCCTCTTCACCAAGATCGTCGACATGCTCGATGAGGCCGGACTCGGCCCTCGTGACAATCCCAAGGGCTGGACGAGGATCATCGTTGAGAAACCTTTTGGAATTGATCTCACTTCGGCGCGCGCGCTGCAAGCCGAGATCACCAAGGTATTCGACGAGAAGCACGTCTATCGGATCGATCACTATCTCGGCAAAGAGCCCGTACAAGACATCATGGCACTGCGCTTTGCGAACGTCATGTTCGAGCCGATTTGGGATCGCCGCTACATAGAATCCGTGCAGATTACCGCCGCCGAAACCGTCGGCGTCGAACATCGCGGCGGTTATTACGAAACCTCCGGCGCGCTACGCGACATGATCCAAAATCACGTCATCAATCTCTTCGCACTGGTCGGTATGGAACCGCCGGTGGCGGCCGACGCCGACTCGATCCGCGATGAAAAGATGAAAGTGCTGCGCGCGCTGCGGCCGATCGATCCCGATCAGCTCGTTCATTTCGCGGCGCGCGGCCAATACGCGGCAGGGACGATCAACGGTCAAGAAGTCCCGGGCTACCGCAACGAACCCGACGTCAATCCGAAATCGAACGTCGAGACGTATGCGGCCGTCAAACTCTATGTCGACAACTGGCGATGGGCCGGCGTTCCGTTTTATCTTCGGAGCGGCAAGCGCCTCGCGAGCAAGATCAGCGAGATCGCCATCCGTTTCAAAGACATTCCGCACCGGCTCTTCGGTGAAAGCAGCGACGACATCGAGCACGATGCACTCGTAATGAAGATTCAACCCGAAGAAGGCGTCTCGATTCGATTCTCAGCGAAAGTTCCCGGGCCGAAGATGCACATCCGTTCGGTCTCGATGGATTTCAACTATGGCACGGGATTCGGCGTCGTCTCCGCACCCGCGTACGAGCGTTTGATCGGCGATGCAATGCGCGGCGACGCAACGCTGTTCACCCGCTGGGACGCAGTCGAGGCCGCATGGGAAGCGGTCACGCCGATTTTGGATCGTTGGCAAATGCTCAAAGACACGAGCTTCCCCAACTACGCTGCCGGAAGCCAAGGTCCAGTCTCATCCGATGCGCTCTTTGACGAAGACGACGGCTGGAGGCGTATCTGACCACGTCGGCGCCGGCGTTCGACACCGAAGCGATTCGTCTCGAGTGGCGCGAGGCACGCGGCGGTACGCCGTCGACGGCGACGATGAATCTCGTCGTCTACGTCGAGAACGAACGCTATCGCGAGTGGGTCACCGAACGCGCCTGGCGAATTGCCGACAAACATCCATCACGTATGATCGTTCTGGACGGGATCAAGGGACACCACGGTACGAAGATCAAGGCGCAAGAGCCGCATCATGAAGATGCACCTCGGATCTTCCGGGAAGGCGTCGAGCTCGGTGTCGACGGGATTCGCGCTGCGCAGCGCGTGCAATTCGTCGAAGCGCTGCTCGTCAAAGACATTCAATGCGTCCTGTGGTGGGCAGCCGATCGTCTCTTCTCGAGCGAGACGTTCGCGGGCTTGCTCGAGGTCGTCGAACATGTGATCTTGGATTCGTCCGGGACCGACACCGAACCGAATGCGCTGCGGGAATTCTCGAGTTTTTTTGCCGGAAAGCAAGCCGTCGCGTTGGGTGACTTGGCTTGGATGCGGCTCGATCCGTGGCGCGACGTAATCGCGCAATTCTTCGATGATCCGTCGATGCGCGACGAGCTTTCCGCGATTCGCAGAATCGCGATTAGCGCCGGCTCCGATTCGGAAATGCTGTATCTCGGCGGCTGGCTCGCGAGCCGGCTCGGCTGGATCGTGCGCGACAAATCGACCTTCGTCGACGGGCGCGGCTCCGTCATCTCATTCGAACGCAAGCGCGAGGGCGACATTCGCCGTGTCCAGAGCGTTCGGCTTGAAACCGGGACCTCGGCATACGCGGCGCGCGTCGAAGGCGAAACGCTCGCCCTCGAAGTGACCGGACGATTCGCACGCGCCAAGCGGCACGTGCCGCTTCAAGCCATCGATAACACCTCGCTCGTCGAACGCGCCATTCTCGGCGATCGTACGGATGAAATCTTCGTGGAAGCGCTGCAGACGGTCGGAGAACTCCTCAAATAATCGGCAAACTCGAAATCGTCGCGGACGAAGGCGCCCTCGCAAATTCGAGCGCCGAGCGTTTCATTTTAGCGGCTCGCGATGCAACCGCCGCACGCGGCTCGTTCACCGTCGCGCTCGCCGGCGGCTCGACACCCAAGGCTATGTTTACCTTGCTTGCAGCCGAACCACTTCGCTCGCGCGTTGACTGGGGCTCGGTTCGCTTCTTCTTCGGCGACGAACGCTGCGTGTCGCCGGATAATCCGGATTCGAACTACGGCATGGCCAAGAAGAATTTGTTCGATCCGCTCGGCATCGATGCGAAGAATGTTCATCGCATGCGCGGTGAAGCGGCGCCCGAAGAAGCCGCGCTCGAGTATCAGGCAATCTTGCTCAAAGAGCTGGGCCAGACGCCCGTGCTCGATCTTGTTTACCTCGGGATGGGGCCGGAAGGACACACTGCCTCGCTTTTTCCCGGCGTGTTCTCGCAATTCGATGCGCAACGCTGGGTCGTGACGACGTACATCGAGAAGCTGTCGACGAATCGCATCACGCTTACGCCGCGCGCCATCAATGCCGCACGCGCGATCGTCCTTGTGACCGGCGGCGATGCCAAGGCGGCCGCGCTTGCGGAAGTCTTGGCGGGTGCTCGCAATCCCGATCTCTATCCCGCGCAGGTCTTGAATCCGGAACACGGCACACTGACCTGGCTCGTCGATCGCGCGGCGACCAAAGGACTCTCGCCCTGAATCCCACGTACGATCGCGTTCACGCGCGATCGCTACGCGACCCCGAGGGCTACTGGGGTGAAGTGGCCGAGCAAATTACGTGGTTCAAAAAATGGGATCGCGTGCTGGATCGCTCGCGTCCGCCGTTTTACCGGTGGTTTTCCGGCGGCGAGCTAAACACGTGTTATAACGCGCTCGACCGTCACGTCGAAAACGGCCGTGGCGAGCAGGTCGCGCTGATCTACGATAGCCCGATCACGCAGACCATTCGCAAGTACACGTACAATCAGCTGCTGGACCAAGTCGCGCGGTTCGCCGGCGTCCTCACAGCGCTCGGCGTGAAACGCGGCGATCGCGTCATTCTCTACATGCCGATGGTCCCCGAAGCGCCGATTGCGATGCTTGCGTGCGCGCGACTCGGTGCCGTCCACTCGGTCGTCTTCGGCGGGTTCGCGCCGCGCGAGCTCGCCGTGCGCATCGACGACTGCAAACCAACCGTTGTCGTATCGGCATCCTGCGGCATCGAGCCGGCGCGAACGATCGCGTACAAGCCGCTGCTCGACGAAGCAATCGAACGCGCTTCCCACAAGCCGTCAGCGTGCGTTATCCTGCAACGTCCGCAATTAGAAGCTGCCATTGTTCCCGGACGCGATCGAGAATGGGCCGCGCTAATGGCGTCTGCGCAGCCGGTTCCGTGCACGCCGGTACTCGCTACGGATCCGCTCTACATTCTCTACACGAGCGGCACGACCGGCCAGCCAAAGGGTGTCGTGCGCGACAACGGCGGACACGCCGTCGCCGTGCACAACACCATGAAAATGATCTACGGCATGGAATCGCCGGATGTGTTCTGGACCGCATCCGATGTGGGCTGGGTTGTCGGGCACTCGTACATCGTATACGGCCCGCTGCTTGCGGGCTGCACGACTATTCTCTTCGAGGGCAAGCCGGTTGGAACACCGGATGCGGGCGTATTCTGGCGCATCGTTTCGGAGCACAACGTGCGCGCACTATTCACGGCGCCGACAGCATTCCGCGCCATCAAGCGTGAAGATCCGGACGGCGAGCTGATCGCACGCTACGACCTTTCGGGATTTCGCACGCTGTTTCTCGCAGGCGAACGCTGCGATCCGCCGACCCTCGCGTGGGCGCAAGAACAATTGCGCGTCCCCGTCATCGATCATTGGTGGCAAACGGAAACCGGATCGGCCATCGTCTCGAACTACGTCGGTCTCGAGGGACCAGACGGTAAGATGCTGCCGATCAAAGCCGGCTCACCGACCAAAGCTGCGCCGGGTTGGGACGTGCATGCGCTCGGCGCCGAAGGCCGCAACGTGAAACCCGGTGAGATAGGTACGTTGTGTTGCAAGCTTCCATTGCCGCCCGGCTCGTCGCCGACGCTCTGGAACGCCGAAGATCGTTTTCGTTCTGCGTACCTCGAGGCATTCGACGGTTACTACAGCACCGGCGACGCAGGCTACCTCGATGAAGACGACTACGTGTACGTTATGACGCGCGTCGACGACGTCATCAACGTCGCCGGACATCGTCTTTCAACCGGCGCGATGGAAGAAGTCCTCGCCTCGCATCCGGACGTCGCGGAATGTGCGGTCGTCGGTGTGGCCGACGAGCTCAAAGGTCAAATTCCGCTGGGATTCGTCGTGCTGAAAGCCGGCGTCGGGCGTGGGAACGACGCAATAACGAGCGAGATCGTGCAAATGGTGCGCGACCGCATCGGCCCGGTCGCTGCATTCAAGCACGCCATTGTGGTTGGGCGCTTGCCGAAGACACGCTCCGGAAAGATCCTACGTTCCACCATTCAAAAGATCGCCGATGACCAGCCCTACAACATGCCGGCTACAATCGACGATCCTATAATCTTGAACGAGATCGGTTTAGCGCTACACTCCGCCGGCTACGCAAAAACCCTTACGGTCTAATTGGCGCACATTGTCGACCCTTACGGTCTGATTGCGGGTGGGACCGTTTGGCTCGGCGAGGGTGAGGGTTGCGGCTTGGGTGGAACACCACCGCTGACGGCGCCCGGGACTTGCGAACCCGTTAGCATCAGCGTCTGCGTACCGAGCGCCGCCGCGTCGATGTTTGTTCCCGCGAGCAGCTTGCCTTCGACGCGATTGACCTCGACGAGGGCTTTGTTGAGATCGGTCTGCGCCTGCAGTTCACGTCCACGGTCGTTCGCGAGATTGAGGACGCGTTGCAGCACCAAGAACGTCGTTGATGTCCCCGCGCGGAACTTGCGAAGCTCGCTCGCGTAGACTTCTTCAGCTGATTTGCGTGCAGTCGTGGCCGCGATCAGACGCGCGTGCGTTGCGCGAAGCGATTGCACGGCGTTCGCCGATTCCATCTTCAGACGCTGAATAAGCGCGATCTCGTTGATTGTGACTGAACGCGCTTGCTCGAGCGCCGCGTCGTAGTTACCTTTCGCTGCACGGTTTTGCAGCGGTAACCCGATCGTCACTTGCGCCGAATACGTAGGAAAGCGGTTGTTGAACAAATTGTCGTAGGACTGTCCCAAGCCGCCTTGCACGTAGCCGGGCGATGAAAAGTTCAGCGGCGGCAGCGGCGTAAGTTGAGAACCCGGCGCGAGCGACTTGTTTGCGATCGCGATCAGCTGATTGATCGAATTCGCTTCCGTGATAAACAGGCCGGTGACCGGGCTCGAAAGCGGATTGACGGGATTCCCCGCAAAGCCGTTCGTCGTGTAGCCGACGCCGAGATCGATCTGCGGTTTGAGTTGATCTTTCGCATACGCGACGTTGACGCCGGCTGCTCGCTGGGCGTCCCGAATCTGCGCGATCTCCGGGCGATTGCCGAGCGCGGAAATCAAGACTTGATCGACCGTCGGCTCGCTCGGAACTTGTGCGACGCTCGTGGTCGGGACGAGGTTCGCCATCCATACCGGATCGCCGGGGTTCCCGAGAATCAAGCTCTTGAGCTGCGTCTGCAACTGTTGAACGGTTTGTAATGCCGAGAAAACGTTGCCCTGAAATTCGGCGACCTGATCGTTCGTCTCGACGACGTCGACGGGCGCGGCACTTCCGGCTTTAACTTTACGCTGATTGCTTTGCGCCTGCGCGACCGCGTTGCGCAAGCCTTCTTCTTGGATTGCAACGTTGCGCCAGGCCGCGACCAGATCCCAATACGCGTCGGAGACATTGGCGATCGTCTGCTCGGCGGTTGCGAGCGCGTCGTCGGTGTTGGTATCCGCGTTGATGCGTGCAAGCTCGAGTTGACGCCGCGGATCGTCCATGTGCGAACCACGTGCGAGCGGCTGCGTGATGTTGAACGAGAACGCGGTCGGATAGTACGGGTCGAAGCTATCGGTTACGAGATTGCTGGTCGTGCGCGAACCGATAGCGCTTGCAGAATAGTGAGTCCCGCCGACCGTTTGTCCCGAAAACCCTGCGTTCGCGCCGAGCGTGTCCGTGGTGTACGATCCGCCGTTGGGTCCCGTTTGGAAGAGATTCGTCGGCGGCTGGACGGAGTGCGTATACGACGGCTGCAGTTGAAATTTGACGTCGTACGCACCTTCGGCAGCAACGACCTGATATGCGGCGATACGGCGATTCGATTGCGAAATCGCGAGACTCGGATTTCGCATCAGCGCCATCGTGATCGCGTCGTTTAGTGCGAGGCCAACGTACGGAGTTTGCGCCACGCCCGCAATATCGGCGTTGGGCTGGCTCAAGTCGGGCGCGCCGAAGCCCGGATCGACGACCGGTACCGGCGGCATCACGGTCGACGGAATCGGAATCGGCGAAGCCGGTGCCTCTCCGCCGCTCGAAACGGCGTACGGTGTCGCGGTCGGAATCGGCGTTGGAGCGGCCGCGGCTTGTGCATTCGCCGCGCTAAGCGCGAGCATGTTGAGAGTCAGGCCGAGGGACATTCCCACGAGCCCGGTGCTGGTTCTCCGCATTAGTTACCTACTTGACTTTAACGGATGCGACGACCGACATTCCCGGACGCAGAGGCACGTCAGCGAGCGGCTTCGACGCACCGTCGACGTAGATGCGCACCGGAATCCGCTGCGTCACCTTGACGAAGTTACCGGTCGCATTTTGCGCGGGAACGAGCGCGAACGTATTCTGTGATGCCGGCGAGATCGTTCCGACGGTTCCGTGGAAGCGCACGCCCGGGTACGCATCGACGGAGATATCGGCCTCATCGCCCTTGCGAATGTTGCCCATTTGTGTCTCTTTGAAGTTAGCTGTAACGTAGATCGCGTTGAGCGGGACGATCGTCATTAGCGCGGCGCCCGGCCCAACTTGCTGACCGAGATCGACGCTCTTCTGCCCGATGTACCCGGTGATCGGAGCGTAGATCTTCGTGTACGAAAGCTGATCGCTGGCGGTACGCAGCTGCGCGGCGAGCGAGCCGGCTTGTGCGCCGGCGGCAACCGTCTGCGCGGATTGCACGCTGACGCGCTCCGGCAATTCGTTTGCGGCAAGGGTGCCTTGTGCCGTGGTCAATTGACCGAGCTGAACCCCAACCTGCGATTCCGCGGCCGACACTTTCTGCACGGCTGAGCTGAGAGCAGATTGCGCAACTTTCGTGTTATCCAGCGCCTGCTGATATTGCGCCCGTGCTTGCTGTAATTCGGCACGAGTCGCGTCCAAATCGGATTGCGCGACGTCACCGGTGGAGACGAGCGATTGCGTGCGGCGGTTGTCGGCATCGGCTTTGGAAAGTGCTTCGCGCGCGGCCGGCACTGCGGCGTTGGCGGCGCTGAGCTGCGAGTGTGCTTGATTGACCGTATCTTCTGCGACGGAAACGTTCTGCTGGGCGTTCGCAACGCCCGACTGCGCAGCGCTCACGCCGCCCTTGCCCTGCGTCGTTTGAGCGGCGACGAGCCGGCGGGTTAGCGCGAGATTCTGCTTGGCGGCGTTCGCGGTAGCTTGCTCCGCCTGATAGGCGGCCAGCGCTTGCGCGTAGCGAGTACGCTCGTCTTTGTCATCGAGCTGGATCAGTAAATCGCCCTTATTTACGTGGCGATTCGTGTCCGTGTAAATCGTCTGTACGCGCTCGGAGATCTTGCTCGTCAACGTTACGATGTCGGCCTCGACATACGCGTCGTCAGTGGATTGATGCGTCGTTGCGTACGCTATGAAACGAATGCCGTAAAACAGCACGAGCAACACGACGATGACGCCGCCGACGATCAGCATCTGACGGGCCGGACCCGACGGTCCGCGACCCTTCGTTGTTTTCGTCTCGCTGCTGCCGTTGCCGTCGCTGGACGGCGTGCTCGGTCCGTTTGCCGGACGCGGCGCAGTAGAGGCGGATTCTTTGGTCTCCAAGTTTATCTCTTCACCCCGTGAAGAATTGCATCGACAAAAGCCGGGATCAGCGCCTGCGGGCGGCTTTCGTCGCCCCAGTCGAGCTTCTTGGACTTCATTGCCAGTGCAAACATCGTTCCCATGATCAGCGCTGCGAGCTGCCGCGGATTTCCGCGTATCGCTCCCCGATCGACTTGCGTTTGGAGATAGCTCATTAGGCGCTGCATGATTTCGGTTGGTCCCCGCAGGCATGACGGCACCTGGTCGGGGTCGGTTTCCTCTTCTGCCAAACTGATGCGAATGATGGCTTGGTTGCGCATCATGCGCTCGTATAGCGAAGTACAAATCTGAACCAGATCGGCTTCGATCTCGCCCGTTAAGGACTCGAGTGCCGCATCGAATCCCAGCTGCTCGAGGCTCCACCCGCGCATCGCTTCCAGCAACGCTGTTTTGTTGCCGAAATGACGGAAGAGCGTCGCTTCGTTAACGCCCGCGCGTTCTGCAACTTCGCGTGTGGTCGTGCCGCGTGTTCCATTACGTTCGAAGACGGCGCGCGCGGCACGCAAAATACGCTCCCGCGTCGGCGAGCCTTCGACACCCTGCTCGTGCGTTTGCAGCATCTATCGCGCCCCCAGGATCAGCAGTGCAAGAAATACGCCGCCCGCCATCCCCCCGGCAATCTTTCGTACCCCGCCACTGCGGCGTTTGCGCTTCCGAACCGGTTTCTGGCGCGGCTCATCGGGCGTCGCGACGACCTTGAACACCTTATCGAGGCCGGTCTCGCGGAGCGTTACCAGCAAATCCGGACGCGTGACGTGCAGACGAACCGTCCCCTTCGCGTCGCGCATGCGGCGTAAAGCGGTGATCAGACCGTTCATTGTGGCCGCGTCTAAGCTATCGATCTCATCGAGACCAAGCGTGAGCGTCCGGTCGTTCTTTCCAACTGAGGCTTCGACGGCGGCCAGGAGGCTTCGTGAATCACTGGCACCATCGAAGTGCGCGAGTTTGAGGTACATGGAGCGGGACAGTCCTTATGTAAGTGAGTACTTGCATGCACAGCATACCGCAAATTCCACGACGAATGCAAGTACTTACACGCAAGGCCCTTCATTGCGGCTGACCGATGCCGAGCTCGCTCTCCTCGCAGAGCAGAGCGGCCTCATACGCCCGGCAATCGCAGTCGCATGCGTGCGGGACGGCGCGTCCGCTGCCTACGCCCCCCGGCGTCCGCTCTACCCGGCTAGCATGGTCAAAGTGCCGTTGGTCGCCGCCGCTCTTATCCTCGCTGGGCGCGGTGAGATCGCGCCCGGACCCCACCCGATCGATCCTGCGAATCTCACGGCGAACGACGAACCTTCGCCGCTGGTCGCGGGCTATTCGAGCACCCTCGAAGAGCTGTGCACGCTTTCTATCGTGCGCTCCGACAACGTCGCCACGAACCAGCTCTTCGATCTGGCCGGCCGTGAGCGCGCGACGGCGGTCGTGCGTGCCGAGCTCGGCTTACTCGACACCGGTCTGCGGCGCAAACTCTCCGGAGGACATCCGCTTCTGCGCGATCCGGCGCAATTCGGACGCAATACCCATCCGGCCAGCGACGCCGCCGTGCTCATGCGTGCGATCGTAACGCACTCCTTCCCCGGCGCGAGCTTGCTCTTTTCTTTGCTTGCGCGGCAAGAGTGGAATACCAAACTCTCCGCCGGTATCAATGCAGGCGACGCGTTCGCGCACAAAACCGGCGACACCGAAGAGGTCTCGCACGACGGCGGCATCCTCGTCACGGCAAGCGGCGAACGTTTCGTCGTTGCCGTCTACAGCGCAAGCGCTTCATGCGAGGCAACCGATGCGCGCTTCGCGGCGCTGATGCGCGCGATGCGCCCGTGGCTAGAGGCGCACGCGTAGGCTGCGACGTAATGCCGCCCGCATGTTGAAAATAGTCGCGTTAACCTGCGCACTTCTTCTCGTTGCTACTCCCACGTTCGGAGCCGGCAAGAGCATAAAGGCCGGCGTCGTCGCCGATGTCTCCGGCGGTGCGGCCGTCTACGGCGTCTCGCAAAAGAACGCATACCTGCTTGCGATGGACGACATGAAAGCCGGGATCATCAACACCGGCGGCAGCACGTTGACCTTCGATGTCGGTGATAACGCGACCGATCCGAACCAAGCCGCAAACCTGTTCCAGCGTTTCACGACCGACGGCAGCGTAATCGTTCTGGGTCCGACGCTTTCGGCCGAGGCTTTCAAGGCGCAACCGATCGCCGTGCGCGCGAACATTCCGGTGCTGGCGACTTCGAACACCGCCCCGGGCATCACGCGTCAAGGTCCCTGCGTGTTCCGCGATGCGCTTTCCGAAGAGCAAGTCGTCCCCGCGACCGTCGCCAAGACATACGCGGCTTGGAAGTACAAAACCGCCGCAATCATCTACGGCGACGACAATGCGTTCACGAAGACCGACTTCAACGTGTTCTCCGATGAAATGAAAAAGCGCGGCGTCAATATCGTCGACGTCGAGACCTATCACACGAAGGACGTCGACTTTCAAGCGCAACTGACGAAGATCAAAGCTGCAAAGCCCGATGTGCTCGTCCTCGGCGCGCTCTTCGATGAAGCCACGAAGATCATCTCGCAAGCCGGTACGCTGGGCCTGCATGTGCACATGGTCGGTGGCAATGGCCTCAACTCAACGAAGATGGTCGATGCGGCGGGTCAGGGTGCCGTCGGCGCGGTCGTCGGAGCAGCGTGGTTTATCGACAACAGCTACAGCGGCAACAAAGCTTTCGTTGCCCGGTACAAGAAAGCGTTCGGCTCGCTGCCCGATCAGTTCGCAGCGCAATCGTACGCAGCTGCGCAGGTCGTTGCCCAGCTCGTTCGTTCGGGCGCATCGACGCCGAGCGCGATGTGCGATGGTCTGCGCAATATGAAGATCTCGCAAACGGTTCTCGGTCCGATCGCGTTCGACGGCAATCGTGACGTTCGCAGCGCACCGGTGATCTTGAAGATCGTACCCGGCGGCTTCGCATACTTCTAACACAGCAGCTCGCCAACGGAATCTTCCTCGGAGCAACTTACGCGCTCTTCGCTATAGGCTATGCTCTGGTCTTCGGCGTCCTCGATATCCTGAATCTGGCGCACGCCGCGATCTTCATGCTCGCAGCGTTCGTCTGTCTCTCGGTCGTGCTAGCCGGTTATCCCCTAGCCGTGGGAATGCTCGTCGCAATCTTGGTGGCCGGACTCGCCGGCATCGTGCTCGACCGCGTCGCGTTTGCGCCGCTGCGGCGCCGCAACGCCGGGACGCTCGTGCCGCTGATCTCGAGTATCGGGTTCGCGATTATCGTGGAAGCCATTGCGCGCGGAATTTACGGCGTCAACGATCACCAATTTCCCTCGCTCGTGCGGCAAGCATCGCCGATCGTACTGGGGCCGGTAACCTTCACGTTTTTCGACGTCGCGATTCTCGGCGCATCAATCGTGCTGATGATCGCACTCGCGTACGTCATGCGTTCGACGAAACTCGGACGGGAAATCCGCGCCGTCGCCGACGACCGGATGGCCGCGGCCCTGCTCGGGATCGACATCGAACGGACGATCGCCCTGACGTTCTTCATCGCCTCGGCGCTGGGGGGAGCCGCCGGCGTTCTCGCCGGCCTTCAGTATAATAGCGTCGTTTTCGACATGGGTGGCCGCATCGAACTCAAGGGACTGGCCGTCATCATTTTAGGCGGAATGGGCAGCATCACCGGCGCCGTGATCGGCGGATTCATCCTCGGCATCACCGAGACGCTCGCGGTGGCCTTCATCTCGTCGAGTTGGCGCGACGCGATCGCCTTCGGCGTCATGTTCGTGATCTTGATTGCGCGACCGGCGGGTATCCTCGGCCGCCGCGCACTCCGTACTGCCTAAGTGCACGAACTCGTCGCGCTCTTCACCCGCTACCACACGCTCGTCGATCAGATCGGCATCAACGCGATTCTCGCGCTCTCGCTATCCGTCTGCCTGCGCGCCGGACAGCTCGCGCTCGCGCAAGCGGCATTCATGGGGATCGCCGGCTACATCTGTGCTATTGGGGTGGTCACGTTCGGCTGGCCGCTCGCCCTCGCTGCGCCCGTAGCAATTGCCGCATCCGCGCTCGTCGGCGCGTTGCTTGCATTACCCGTAGAGCGGTTGCGCGGCGTTTACCTCGCGATCGCGACAATCGGGTTCGGCGAGATCGTCCGCATCGTCGCGTACAATTTGCAAATCACCGGTGGCGGCGACGGACTGAACGGTATTCCGCCGTTGCTCTCGACTCAGTGGATCTACGCGACGCTGATCGTAATCGGCGTAATTCTCTATGCCGCACGTAACTCGCGTTTTGCGCTTGCGCAGGCCATTACACGTGAAGACGAATCTGCGGCAGCCGGCGTCGGCGTCGACACGGGTCGCGTGCGCGTCGTGACCTTGGCGTGCGCCGGCGCCATCGCGGGATGCGCCGGCATCCTGTACGCGTTCACGAATTTTTTTCTGACGCCATCCGACTTTGCGTTCGGTCGCATGGAACAAATCCTCGTGTACTGTGTGATCGGCGGCGTCACATCACCGGTTGGGGCGGTTCTTGGTGCGGCGGTGATGACGATATTGCCGGAGGCGTTCCGTTTTCTGCAAGATTTCCGCGACGTGCTTAGCGGCGTCGTCCTCTTGCTCGTCATCGTTTTCGCACCGGGCGGAATCTCGGCGATCTGGAGCAGCGTGCGCAAGAAACCGGCCGCGCAGATCGGAAACGCCTAATGGCGCTTGCGCTCGAGGGCGTCCGCGTCCGGTTCGGCGGGGTCGACGCGCTTGCGGGCGTAAGCCTGCGGATCGAAGCGGGCACGGTCGTCGGCTTGATCGGACCTAACGGCGCCGGCAAGACGACGCTCGTCAACGCAACTACGGGCATCGTCTCGCTGGCCGGCGGCACGATCACGCTCGGCGACGTGCGCCTCGACGGGAAGCCGCCCTATCGGATCGCACGCTGCGGAATTGCGCGAACCTATCAGAACATCCGATTGTTCGCTGCGCTCGACGTCGAGGACAATTTGCGCGCGGGCGCAATCCGCCGCAGCGATCTCGATACGAACGCCATGCTCGCGCTCTGCGAGCGCGCCGGCATGCACGACGTCGACTTGCGCACAATTGCATCCTCGCTTGCATACGGCGAACAACGAAGACTCGAGATCGCTCGAGCGCTCGCGTCGGCGCCTGCAATTCTCATGCTCGACGAACCGGCGGCGGGAATGAATCCCAGCGAAACGCTTGCGCTGGCGTCACTCGTTCGCTCGATTGCAGATGAGGGCATCGGCGTGCTCCTCATCGAGCACGATGTCGGTCTCGTGCGCAGGGTCTGCGACCGCGTCACGGTGCTGAATTTCGGCACGGTACTCGCCGAGGGAACGCCGGCTGACGTTGCGCGCGATCCCGCGGTCATCGAAGCGTATCTCGGAGCCGCAGTCTGATGGCGCTGCTCGAAGTCGAACGCGTCGTCGCCGGCTACGGTAAAATCGAAATCTTGCATGGCGTCTCGCTCGCGCTCGAGCAAGGAACGCTTTGCGCGATCGTCGGCGCAAACGGCGCAGGCAAGACGACGCTCTTGCGTACGATCTCGTCGATCGTCCCCAAGCGCGGGGGCAGCGTGCGATTCGCCGGCAAGGATGTGACCACGATGAGCCCGCACGCAATCGTAAGGCGCGGCTTGGCCCACGTACCGGAAGGCCGGCGGATGCTCGCGCACTTGACGGTCGAAGAGAATTTGCAGATTGCCGCCGGAATTCGGCGAGACTCCGAAATCCGCACCGACATCGACGCGATGTTCGCACGCTTTCCGATCTTGGGCACGCGCCGTCATCTTCCGTCGGGCTCACTCTCGGGCGGCGAGCAACAAATGCTCGCAATCGCACGCGCGCTCGTAGCGCGTCCCTTAGCTCTGTTGCTCGACGAGCCGTCGATGGGACTCGCTCCGAAACTCGTCGCTGAGATCTTCGCGATCATTCGTGAGGAACGCGCTCGCGGCGCTTCGATCTTGCTGGTCGAACAAAACGCGCGCGCTGCGCTCGCTCTCGCAGACCGGGCTTACGTTCTCGAACGCGGGAACGTCGTGCTCGAAGGCACCGGAAAGGAGCTACTCGAGCGCGCGGACGTCACGGCCGCTTATCTCGGCGGTGCTTAGCGCTACTGCCCGTTCCAGGCCGTAAACGGCGCGGGTCGAGACGCCGGAGCGCCGACGTCGATCGTGATATCGGTGTGTTGCGCGAGCGGGATGGCGCGCGGATCACCGCTGTAGCGGCTGCCGTTCACCCAGACCGTCATCTTGTCGCCGCGCCGGAGCTTCGCGTCCGACGCGCGCGTGCGCGAGAGCGGCTCGCCCCACACCGAGAAGAACTGTCCCAGCGTGAACGTCCGCACGACCGGCGATTCGATGTGAATGATTCCATCCGGCGTATGCGTGTGCAACCAGTAGAAACACTGCCCGAAAATCGGTCTGCCGACCGAATCCGGAATCGCGACTGCACGGCCATGATTGTTGATTGCAAGGTGCGAGTGGATGTGATACGCCGTCCCCTCCATCTTATCGCAGCGAATCCCCGCGACCGGTTCACCCTGCGGAATGTCGGCGCTCGCCCAAAGCGGAGCAAGCACCGCGAAAAGAGCGGCCCCTAGGCCAAGCGTTACTCGAGAATGTTTCAACGTGTGTATTGCCTTGCTATCTGTTCGATCATCTCGCGCGCCGATGCGCGCGCGGACTCCGGGGCGGTAACCTCGGCTTCGCCGCCCCATCCTAGCGACCATCGCACGATCTCGAGCGGATCGGCGACCGCATAAACAATTTCGAGCGAACCGTCGCTCTGTTCGACGAAGCTGCTTTGCGGCGCGACGCGCGCTCGCCGCGCGGCCTTTGCGACGATCGACGAAAATCGAATCGTGATCTCGGTGGGCGCTGAGGAGTGATGGACGCCCGACAGCGAGTGCGCGCCGAACGCGTTCAAATCGAAATCGGCCGGACGCTCGAACCGATTCGGCAAGATCTTCGGCGTGCTTACGTTGTCGACCGCGAAGACGCGCATGTCGGAGCGTGTGTGATCGTAACCGACGAGATAGACGCGTCCGCTCGACACGATGAATCCGTAGGGATCGATGTTGCGTTCGCTGCGCGCGCCTTTCTTGTCGATGTACTTGAACGATACACGCCGTCGCGCAATCTCGGCTTCACGCAGCGATTCGAAGACGCGCTCGGCTTCAGGCTCCAACACGACTTGATCGATGCGCAGTGCAAGCGACGAACCCGTCTCGAGCTGAACCGCACCGCGTGCGTCCGCGATCTCGACGAGTTTGGATGCGGCATCCTCGATCGCGCTCGCGAGCGTCCCACCCAGCGAAGCGCCGAGCCGTTTGAGCGTAACGAGGCCAAACAGCTCGCGTGAAGATAGGTTGAGGCGCTTGAGACTGTAGCCTTCGCTGAACCGGTATGTCCCCAGTCGCCGGTCAAAATACCATGGGAATCCGGCGTCGGCCAAAATCGAGAGGTAACGCCGTAACGTTCGCGTGCTGGGCGGCTTTCCGTCGGCGATGCGGAGCTTCAAGTCTGCGAACGAATGACGGCCCTCGTCGATCGCGTTGAGCAAGCGCACGAGAAGGACGACTTTTGGTTCCGCTCGTTCATCTTGCGTCGCAGTCATGATAATCTCTGAACCTTCGACATTCGTACAAAAAGTTCTCGTCCTTTAGACGCAGCAAGTGGGAGGAGCTTTCGCTCGGCACGCGGATTTTTGAATGAGCGTTCCACGGGGGAGGTTTTTTGCATGCCCGAATTTAGACGAGACGCTGACGTTCCGCGTTCTGAGTTTCTTCGCCGGACCGGCGCACTGGGGATCGCGGGGGCTACCGCTCTTGGATTCCCGTTGCTCGAGACGCGTCCCGTCGGTGCGGCTCCGCTACCGCCCCCGAAAGAGGTAATCGCAGCCGGTGGCGGTGCGACGATCAAGATTGGGCACGTCGATAGTTTCTCCGGCGTCTATGCTGCGGCAGGCGAATCGCAGCAGACCGGCCTTGAAGCCGCACTCGATATTGCGATGAAAAAGAACAATCGCATCAAGTACGTGCTCCTTCGCGGTGATGACGCATCGAAACCAGCGACGGGCGTTAATGAAACGAAGCGCCTGGTTTTGCAAGAGAAGGTCGACCTTCTCGTCGGCGGACTTTCGTCTGCCGTCGGTCTGGCCGTTTCGGCGACCTCCGAAGAGCTCGGTAACTTCTTCATTGCAATCGGAACGCACGATACGAACATCACGGGCGCGAAAGTCAACCGTGTCTGTTTTCGAGCCACGGCCTCACTTCAGATGCTTGCGAACGCTACGTGCCCTTCGCTTCTGATGCTGGGCAAAAAATGGTACTTCATCGTCGCCGACTACGCGTTCGGCACCGACGGTCGCGACCGATTCAAGAAGATTTTGCTGGCGCACGGCGGCCGGGTCGTGGGCGAAGATCTGCATCCGCTCGGCGCAACCGAATACTCGTCGTATATGACGAAGGCCGGCAACACCGATGCCGACGTCATGGTGTTCTGCAACTACGGCCCGGATACACAAAACTCGGTCAGCGCGTTCGTGCGCCAAGGCCTACACAAGAAAATGAAAGTCGGCGGCATTCTGTGCGGCAACGAAGTCGCGGTCGGCATGCCGACCGAAGAAATCGCGGGATCGCTCTGGGGTTACGTCTGGGGTCCGGATGCAGGCGGCGCACGGACCGAATATATCTGGAATCAAATCAAGCCACGCGCCGTCGGCTTTCCGCCGAACTGGCGCCAGTATCTCGGGTTCATCACGGGAGAACAAGTCGTTGACCGACTCAACGCTGCCGGCTCGACGGACACCGAGAAGCTCATTGCAGCGTTCGAAGGCCACCACTACGACTGCGGCAAGAGGCAACCCGCGTATTGGCGCGACTGCGACCACGAGGCCGTCCAGGAAACCTACGCTGGGATATTGCTGCCAAAGACTAAGCGCAAATCGGAGGGTGAGTTCTTCGCGATCCACGATCGCGCCGGCGGCGAGTTTGCCGCGGGTCCGTGCTCAAGCCCCGACTCGGAAGCCGCGCACAAGATCATCAGCTCGCAAAAGGTCCCGGCTCGCGAGGGCTACACCCCGGTAACCGTCAAGGCATAAAGACGAAGGGTCAGTGTGAAATTCGGAGGGGCGCGGTCTAGTGGGCCGGGCCCCTTTTGCAGGGAAATTTCCTGGTATACCGTATTCCGAAGAGCCAGTTTTTATTGCTAGCAGACTGATGGATCCCGCGATGTCCGTTCTTTCTCTCGAACCGATCGAATCCGACGCGAGCTTCCGGCGGCGTGCCTATGAGGCGCTGCGCGCCGCGATCCTGGCCACCAATATCTATGAGTCGCCGGTGGAGGCACTTCGTCTGGACGAGCGGCGGCTTGCCGCCAAGCTTGGCGTAAGCCGGACGCCGATTCGCGAGGCTCTGGCTCGCCTCGAGCATGAAGGCCTCGTCCAGAATCTTCCGCGGCGCGGCTACTTCATCGTGCGCAAGAATCGCGCCGAGCTCGTCGAGGTCATCACCGTGTGGGCAGCGCTCGAGAGCATGGCCGCCCGCTTGATCACGACAAATGCCACCGACGAAGAAATCAAGTCGCTGCGCAATATCTTCGCCACCTTTGACGGCGACCGTATTGCCGCCAAGCTCGACGAATACTCCGACGCCAATCTTCAATTTCATCAACGCATTCTCGAGCTCTCGCACTGCAAACAGCTCGCGCGAACGGCCGAAGGCATCTTGATCCACGTCCGTTCGATCCGCCACCGTTCGATCGGTGAGAACCGCAGATTCGAAAAATCGATCGTCGACCACATGCACATCATCGAAGCCCTCGAGGCGCGTGACGCGGATCTCGCAGAACGGCTCGTCCGCAATCACGCATTGAATTTGGCTGCGCACGTGACGCAGTACACGAACGACCTAGGAGAGACGCATGGCGCAAACGATTCCAGCCGGTAAAGAGCTTCCCAAAATCAACGGCGAGCCGCCGGAGCAAAAGACGTCGGGTGGCCATCTCGTCGCCAAAGCGCTCAAAGCCGAAGGCATCGACGCAATCTTCACGCTCTGCGGCGGCCACATCATCGACATCTACGACGGCTGCATCGATGAAGGCATCAAGATCATCGACGTCCGTCACGAGCAAGTCGCAGCACACGCTGCCGATGGTTACGCGCGCATGACCGGCAGGATGGGATGCGCCGTCGTTACCGCGGGTCCCGGCACGACGAACTCCGTTACCGGCGTCGCCAATGCATTCCGTGCCGAAAGTCCGATGCTCTTGATCGGCGGACAGTCTGCGCTCTCGCAACACATGATGGGCGGTCTGCAAAACCTTGCTCACGTCGACATCATGCGGCCGATAACGAAGTTCGCAACCTCGGTTCCGACGACCGAACGCATCGGCGATTTCGTTGCGATGGCGGCACGCGAAAGTTTCAACGGCGCATACGGCCCCTCGTATCTCGAGATTCCGCGCGACGTCCTCGATCTTAAGATCGATCCGTCCAAAGCAGTGCTCCCGAAAGCCGGCGAATATCGCGCCTCCACGCGCAGCATCGGCGATCCGGCCGATATCGAGAAGCTCGCCGACATTATCGTTCGGGCTAAAAAGCCGTGCATATTGCTCGGCCAGCAAGTTTGGACGTGCCGTGGAACCGATGCGGCGCGCACGTTTGTCGAGAAACTGAACATCCCGGCTTACATGAACGGCGCAGGCCGCGGAACGCTCCCACCCGATCATCCGCTGAACTTTCAGCTCACGCGGCGTGATGCGTTCGCCGAAGCCGACGTCACGATCGTCGTCGGAACACCATTCGATTTCCGTCTGCGTTACGGCAAGAGCCTCAAGTCATCGACTGTCGTGCAGATCGACATGTCGTACACGACGGTCGGACGCAATCGTGACATCAATCTCGGTTTGGTCGGCGACGTCGGTGCGATCTTAGCCGCGGTGACGCAAGCCGTCTCCGGCCGCAGCAATAACGGGGCCCCCGGTCGCAACGAGTGGGTGAAATATTTGCGCGCCAAAGAGGATGCCGCCGTAGCAGCGCGTCTCCCGAAACTGAAGAGCGACGCCAACCCGATTCATCCATACCGTCTCGCGTATGAAATCGACGAGTTCCTCACCGACAACTCGATCTTCGTCGGTGACGGCGGCGACGTGGTCACGTTTGCGGGCAACGTCGTACGCCCGAAAGGTCCGGGACTTTGGATGGACCCGGGTCCGCTCGGAACGCTCGGCGTCGGGACCGGTTTCGCAATGGCGGCCAAGCTCACGCAACCAAAACGCGAAGTCGTTGCGCTGTTCGGCGATGGCTCATTTGCCATGACCGGCTTCGACATACAGACCGCGATCCGGTTCGGGCTTCCGTACATTGCGATCGTCGGCAACAACATGTACATGAATCAAATCCGCTGCGGACAGATTCAGAAGTACGGCAAAGAGCGCGGCGACGTCGGGAATTATCTCGGCGAAGTCGATTTCGAGAAGTTCGCCGATATGCTCGGCATCTACGGCGAATCCGTCCGGGAACCCGGACAGATTCGTCCGGCGCTCGAACGCGCGCGTGCTTCCGGAACCTGTGCGATCATCAACGTCTGGTTGGACCCCGACGCATACGCGCCGGGGACTGAAAACCAGACCATGTATAAATAGCCGTGACACCTATTTCAAAGGCGCTCCGCCCCAGGCCGACCTCGCTACTACGCCGTTGCTATTTCACCATTGCCCTGCGCTCGGTCCATCGCCATGACAGCTGTTAGCGAACAAACGAAAACCAAGGCGTTATCCGGCGTACGCGTGCTCGACATGACGCACGTGCAAGCCGGACCATCGGCGACGCAGATTCTTGCGTGGCTCGGCGCAGACGTCATCAAGGTCGAGCTGCCGGGACGCGGCGACATCACGCGCGGACAGCTGCGTGACATTCCGAACGTCGACAGCTTGTATTTCACGATGCTCAACTGCAACAAGCGCAGCGTAACGCTCAACACCAAGCATGCCGAAGGCAAGAAGATCTTCGAAGGTCTTCTGCGTAACTGCGACGTGATCGTCGAGAACTTCGGCCCCGGCGTTCTCGACCGCCAGGGCTTCACGTGGGAGCGCATGCAAGAGCTGAATCCGCGTTTGATCTACGCCTCGATCAAGGGCTTCGGCCCCGGGAACTACGAGAACGCGAAGGCGTACGAGACCGTTGCGCAAGCGATGGGTGGTGCGATGAGCACGACGGGATGGGAAGACGGACCTCCGACGAGTACCGGCGCGCAAATCGGCGATTCGGGAACCGGAATCCACACTGTTGCGGCGATTCTTGCAGCGCTTTATCAGCGCGATGTGCACACCAAACGCGGGCAACGCGTCGTTTGCGCAATGCAAGATTCCGTCTTGAACCTCTGCCGCGTCAAAATGCGCGATCAGCAGCGTCTGACGCACGGACCGTTGCGCGAGTATCCGAACAAGAGCTTCAACGGCGTCGTTCCGCGTTCGGGAAACGCATCGGGCGGCGGACAACCCGGCGCGGCGCTCAAGTGCAAACCAGGCGGCATGAACGACTACGTTTACATGATCATCCAACCGCAGATTTGGGAGCCCCTGTGCAAGACGATGGGCAAGCCTGAATTGGCCACGGATCCTGCGTGGGCCACGCCTGAGGCGCGTCTTCCGAAGCTGGATGAAATGTTCAAGCTCATCGAAACATGGACGAGCACATTTACGAAGTACGAAGTCCTCGAGAAATGTAACGAGATCGACGTCCCATGCGGGCCGATCCTCGACATGCGTGAACTGCTCGAAGATGAATCGCTGCGCAAGCGAAACATGATCGCCAAAGTCGAGCACCCGCAGCGCGGCGAGTTCTACACCGTCGGCTGCCCGCTCAACCTCTCCGACTCGCCGGCCGACATAAAACGTCCGCCGCTACTCGGGGAACACAATGAAGAGATCCTCACCGAGCTTGGTTACTCGAAAGCCGACCTCGAACGTCTCCACACCGACGGAGCCATCTGACAATGAGACCTTGCAAATGAAGCCTTACACTCGACTGCAGCATCCGCTTGTCCGTGAGAACGGTAAGCTTCGCAAAGCGACGTGGGACGAAGCGCTCGAGCGCGCAGCGGCTGGTCTGCGCGACGCACGCGAGCGTGGCGCGACGAAGACGTACGGGATGTTCAGTTGTTCGAAGGCAACCAACGAGATGAACTACGCCGCGCAAAAGTTTGCGCGGGCGGTGATGCGCAGCAACAACATCGACTCGTGTAATAGGACTTGACACGCTCCCAGCGTCGTCGGTCTGACGACAGTGTTCGGTGCAGGCGGGGGAACGAGTTCCTATCGCGAGGTCGAGGAGACGGACCTCATCATTCTTTGGGGCTCGAATGCGCGTGAAACGCATCCGATCTTCTTCCATCATGTCCTCAAAGGAATTCATAACGGCGCGAAAACGTACGTCGTCGATCCTCGCCGTACGAGCAGCGCGCAGTGGGCCGATCTCTGGATGGGCCTCGAAGTCGGCAGCGACATCGCGCTCGCAAATGCAGTCGGGCATGAGATATTGGCCGCAGGTCTCGAGAATCGCGCATTCATCGAACGCGCGACGTCCGACTTCGAAGCGTACAAAAAGTGCGTCGAGCGCTACACGCCGGAATACGCGGAGGAGATCACCGGCGTGCCGGCCGCTGCAATTCGCCAGCTCGCGCACGCGTACGCACGCGCCGAGCGCGCGATCATCTGCTGGACGCTCGGCATCACCGAGCATCACAATGCCGTCGACAACGTGCGTTCGTTGATCAATCTTTCGCTATTGACCGGCCATGTCGGCCGCTGGGGCTCCGGCGTCTGTCCGCTACGCGGACAAAACAACGTCCAGGGCGGCGGCGACATGGGCGCAATTCCGAACAAATATCCGGGCGGACAAGACGTGGAAAGCCCCGAGGCGCGTACAAAGTTCGAAGCCGCGTGGCACACATCACCGCTTCCCGAGCGCAACGGTCACAATCTCTCGCAGATGTTCGAAGCTGCCGAACATGGTGAGCTCGATACGCTCTACGTCATCGGAGAGAATCCGGCGCAGTCGGAAGCCGACCAAGAAAAGGCACTCCGTCTGCTGACCGGCATGAAGTGCTTGATCGTTCAAGACATCTTCCTCACCAAGACCGGCGAGCTCGCGGACGTTGTCTTGCCCGCTTCGGCCAGCTGGTGCGAATCTGAGGGAACCGTGACGAACAGCGAGCGTCGTGTACAGCGTGTACGCAAAGCGCTCAACCCACCGGGTGAAGCCCGCGACGACATCGAGATCATCGCCGAATTAGCGAAACGGCTTGGCTCCGATTGGGGCGACGTTTCGCCCGCGTCGATGTGGGAAGAGTGCCGCAATCTTTCACCCTGGCATCTCGGCATGACGTACGAGCGGCTCGAGCAGCTCGGCGGGATTCAGTGGCCGTGCTACAACCTCGACCATCCGGGCGAAGTCTTCTTGCACGCGCGGCTATGGGAAGATCCGATCGAAGGAGCACGCGCGCCGTTCGCGGCTGTCGAGGATGATCCGCCCGTCGAGAAACTCGACGACGAGTTCCCTCTACGCCTCACGACAGGCAGGCGGCTCGACTCATACAACACCGGCGTGCAAAGCGGCGGCTATGTCTCGCCGTTACGCCGCGGCGAATCGCTCGACATCTCCCCGGCAGATGCAAAGAGTTACGGTCTCACGGAAGGCGAAACCATTCGCGTCCGTTCACGCCGCGGCGCAGTCGAAATGCCCGTGCATATCGATCCGGCACTGCGTGCCGGCCTCGTGTTCACGACGTTCCACTTCAACGACGACATTGCAACGAACGTCCTCACGATCGATGCGATCGATCCCAAATCCGGAACGGCTGAGTTCAAAGCTGCGGCGGTTGCGATCGAAAAGGTGGCTCCGGTACGCCGTACGGCCGCGGCCGCCGGTCAAGCGGTGAGCGCCTAGTGCCGGATCTGCACTTCACGTCGGCACAACCGACGGACGAAGAGCGATCGGCAATCGACGCATTTCTCGACGCGGAAATTCCACGCCGCGATCTTCTGCTACCGGCCCTGCATGCGGTCAACGATCGCATCGGTTGGATCAGCGGCGGCGCGCTGAATCTCGTCTCCGAGCGACTGAACGTGGCACCCGCCGAAGCCTACGGCGTCGCGACGTTCTACGCGATGTTCTCGATGAAGCCACAGCCTCCGAAGGTCATCCACGTCTGCGACGACATCGCTTGTCAAACAAGCGGCGCGGACGCGCTGTGCGCCGAGCTCGAACGCTCCTGCGGCAAAGCCGGTACGCCATCGAAAGACGGCAGCTTCACCTGGCTGCGCAGTCCGTGTCTCGGACTCTGCGAACGCGCTCCCGCTGCGCTCGTGATCGAAGCCGGACCGGTAGCGTCAGGGCGCGCAATCGCGCCGATGAACGCCGGCGACATCGCCGGCCTTGCACAAGGCGCGGCAATCGGTTCAGCCTCGCGCAACGGTGCGTCACGTCCCAATATCGGCGGCGGTCCGTTCAAATTGCTCGCGCGCGTCGGAAAGGTCGACCCTGAAGACATCGACGAGTATCGCGCGAACGGCGGCTTTGCCGCATTGCGCCGCGCGCTCGAGATCGGTCCGGCCGGCGTCGTGCGCGAAGTCGTCGCCTCCAAGCTGCTTGGACGTGGCGGCGCAGCGTTTCCAACCGGACGCAAGATGGACGCCGTCGCGAAAGAATCGGTGCGTCCGCACTATCTCGTATGTAACGCGGACGAATCCGAACCCGGAACGTTCAAAGACCGGGTCGTGATGGAAAACGATCCGTTCGCGGTCATCGAAGCGATGACGATAGCGGCGCTCGGCGGTGGTTGCGACCACGGCTTCATCTATATTCGCGGCGAGTACCCGCTCGCGGCTACGCGGCTGAAAAACGCAATCGATCAATCCCGCGCGCGCGGATTTCTCGGCGAGAACATTCTCGGCAGAGGCATGAATTTCGATATCGAAATTCGCCGCGGCGCCGGCGCGTATATTTGCGGCGAAGAGACTGCGCTCTTCAATTCGATCGAAGGCAAGCGTGGTGAGCCGCGCAACAAGCCGCCCTTCCCTGCGCAATCCGGCGTGTTCGGAAAACCGACGCTCGCCAACAATGTCGAAACGCTCGTTTGCCTTCCGCTCATAATTCACGAAGGTGGTGACGCGTTCGCGCGGATCGGCATCGAAAACTCGACCGGGCCGAAGCTGTTCTGCCTTTCCGGCTGCGTCGAGAAGCCCGGCGTTTATGAAGTTCCGTTCGGGACGACGCTCGGCGAACTGATCGAGATGGGCGGAGGAGTGCGCGGCGGCAAGAAGTTGCGCACCGTGTTGATGGGCGGCGCCGCCGGCTCGTTCGTGGCGCCCGATAAGCTTTCGATGCCGCTGACGTTTGAAGCGACGCGTACCGCAGGTACGACGCTCGGCTCCGGCGTTGTCATGGTGTTCGATGATTCGATCGATCTCGGACACACGTTGCATCGTATCGCAGCCTTCTTTCACGATGAATCCTGCGGCCAGTGCGTACCTTGCCGCGTCGGCACCGTTCGTCAGGAGGAGGCGCTGGCACGTATTGCGGCCACGCCGAGTGACAAACGCGCGGTCGACGTCGACTTGCTTGCCGACATCGGGCGCGTGATGCGCGACGCATCGATCTGCGGTTTGGGACAGACTGCTGCCGGCGCCATCGACTCAGCTCTCAAATTGGGACTACTTTGATGATCATTCCACACGCACCGGTCGAAGCGCCGCCGCGCACGCTCGAGCTGACGCTCGACGGTAAGACTGTCACCGTCACCGAAGGCATGACGTTGCTCGACGCGTGCCGACAAGCCGCGATCGAAACGCCGACGCTCTGCTATCTCGAAAATCTCACACCGGTGAATGCCTGCCGCGTCTGCGTCGTCGAAGTCGAAGGCTCACGCGTGCTCGTTCCATCCTGCGCGCGAAAAGCCGAAGCCGGCATGGTCGTGAAGACCGATTCGGACCGCGTGCGTCACAGCCGCAAGATGGTTCTCGAGTTTCTCGGCTCGTCGGTCGACCTTTCGACCGCACCGGACGCGCAACGCTACATCGCGGAATACGACGCCGATCCGAGCCGGTATGGTCCCGATGCGGAGACGGTGGCGCAACCGGTCAAGGTCGACAACGAGCTGTACGTGCGTGACTATTCGAAATGCATCGCGTGCTACAAGTGCGTCGAAGCCTGCGGGACCGACGCGCAAAACACGTTCGCCATCGCGATGGCGGGACGCGGCTTCGGCGCGCACATCTCGACCGAGTTCGATGTTCCGTTACCGGATTCGGCCTGCGTTTACTGCGGCAACTGTATCGGCGTCTGCCCGACGGGTGCCCTCATGTTCAGTTCCGAGCACGAAATGCGTGAATCCGGAACCTGGAACGAACAAGAGCAGACCGCCACGGATACCATTTGCTCGTACTGCGGCGTCGGCTGTACCTTGACGCTTCATGTACAAGACAACTCTATCGTAAAAGTGACGTCGCCGATCGAAAACGGCGTCACGAGCGGCCACCTTTGCGTCAAGGGACGCTTCGGCGGCGTCTACGTTCAAAGCACATCGGGGGAAGTCTAAGCACACAAACGGAGGGGCAGTGATGTCAGCTACTTCAGGAACGCTCGGCGCCGAAGAATACCGCGGTTTAAGAAACCCGTGGGTTCAGCTCGTCGCCGGAATCGTCTGCATGGCGATGGTTGCGAACTATCAATACGGGTGGACGGCCTTCGTCAACCCGATGGCCGCGAAAAACGGCTGGGGAATAGCCGCGATTCAAGTCTCGTTCACGATCTTCGTGTTAGTAGAGACGTGGCTCGTGCCATTCGAGGCGGCGCTCGTCGACCGCTATGGGCCACGCGTGATGGTCATGATCGGCGGCATTCTTGCCGGTCTCGCATGGGTCATCGACTCGACCGCGACGACGCTGCCGATGCTCTACATCGGCGGCGCGGTGGCCGGCATCGGTGCCGGTATCGTCTACGGCACCTGCATCGGAAACGCACTCAAGTGGTTCGCCGGACGCCGTGGTCTCGCGGCGGGTTTGACGTCTGCGGGATTCGGCGCCGGCGCTGCCATCACGGTCGTTCCGCTGACCATGATGATCGCATCGAGCGGCTATCAGCACACGTTTTTGTTCTTCGGTATTCTGCAAGGCGCAGTCATCGTTGTCGCCTCGCTCATCTTGATCACGCCACCCAAGGCGAAACCCATTGACACCAAACCGCCGCGCGTGCTGCAAGGGACGTACGATCACAGTCCCGCCCAGACTCTGCGCTCTCCGGTGTTCTGGGTCATGTATGTAATGTTCGTGTTAGTCGCGGCCGGTGGGCTCATGGCCGTCGCGCAGCTCGGTCCGATCGCGAAAGATTATTATGTCGACACCTTCCCGGTCTCGTTGCTGGGAATTACCTTGCCGGCGTTGACCTTTGCGCTCTCGCTGAACAACATCATGAACGGCGTCACGCGTCCGCTCCTCGGTTTCATTTCGGACCGTGTAGGACGTGAGAATACGATGTTCTGGGCCTTCTTGATCGAGGGTTTCGGGATTTTCGCGTTGATGAAGTTCGGGACGACGCCCGTTTCCTTCGTCATCCTTTCCGGGCTCGTGTTCTTTGCATGGGGCGAGATTTTCAGCATCTTCCCATCGACGACGCGCGACCATTTCGGTCAAAAGTACGCCACCACCAACTACGGGATGCTCTACACCGCAAAAGGCACGGCGGCATTAATCGTGCCGCTCGCGAGCGTCATCACCAAAGCAACCGGCAGTTGGACTGCGGCGCTCGAGATTGCCGCAGTCATGAACATCGTAGCGGCCGTCATGGCGATCGGCGTTCTCAAACCCGTCCGCCTCTGGGATAACAAACAACCTCCCCCGGAACAAGCTGTTCCGGCAGCAGTGCCGGCTAGTTAAGGAAAATAATGATGAAACGCTACCTGTTTCTCGCCGTTGCGCTCGCGCTTGTCGTCGCCGCATCGGCGGTGCCGACACGCGCGGCCGACAAGGTTCAGCTCGACGCGCTGATCGCGTCGAACGCGCAGCATGCATTCACGGACATCATCAAAGACTACGAGGCCAGGCATCCGAACGTCGAGGTCAAAGCCAAATGGCTCGGCGGGGCGACGATCGCGAAGATGGTCGACGAAGCAAAACCCGCCGACGTCGCGATGGCCGGCAGCACGATCCTCAAGCGCGAGGCAAGCCTCCTCGAGAAGCCCATCGACATCTTACAGAACAAAGAAGTCATCCTCGTTCCCAAAGGCAATCCGGGTAAAGTCACGGGTCTCAAAGATCTCGCCAATCCCGGTGTCAAGCTCTCGCTCGGGACGCCGTCATCGGCGGTCGGCACGATCGCGAGTCAAGTCATCCAAAAAGGGGCAGCCGAGTGGGGATTCGACTTCGTCCAGAACGTTCGTAAGAATATCGTCGTTCAGGAAGACAAAGGCAGCGACGTGTTAGCCGCGCTCGGTCCGAAAGCCGACGCAACGATCACGTTCGCATCCGACGTCGATCCGTCCAAATATCAAACGATTCCGATCGACGATAAATACAACGTCGTCTCGACCTATCAAATCGCGGTCGTCAAAGCGTCCAAGAACGCAGCGGCAGCGAAAGACTTCGTCGATTTTGCTTCGGGCCCGGTTGGTTTGGCAACGTTGAAAAAGTTCAACTACATGCCACCTCCCACGAAGTAGGCTTGCTCTTCGGATTCATAACGGGCGCGGCGCTTCTCGGCGCCGCGCTCATGTCTCTCGCACTCAACCTTCCGGTCACGGGCGACGACGGCGGTACGGGGCTGCGTTTGCGCGAGGCCGTTACGCTGGCCGTCGACGATTTACGCGCTCAAGGCGTGAACGTCAGCGTCATCTCACCGCACGGCGCCGAGGCCGTTGAAAACGCGCACCAAGACGAAGGAACCGACAATTCGATGGACGTCGCGGCGGCGCCGTCGATTGCACGCGCGGCTGCCCGCGAAAACGCGCACGTCGTGATCGGGCCGCTACGGACCAACGTCGCCGTTGCGGAGGCGCCGACGCTGCGGCGTTTACATGAGGTCGCAATCAGCGGAACCGCGGGCGGTCCCAGCGAGCCTTCTTCGCCGGTCTTCCGGCTCGCGCCGAGCGAGCAACGGCTGGCGCTTACCGCGTATCGCGCCATGCGCCGCTCGTTTGGTTCGCGCATCTGCGTTCTCAACGACGGATCGGACGACGGTCGACGGCGGGCCGCAATCATCAGCGCCTTGCCGGGCGTTATCGTACGCGGCAACTGCGTCGCGCAAGCAGATGCCGTGTACTTCAGCACCACCAGCCGCGAGCCAGTCTTCTGCTCGGCGCGGACGGCCACGCGCGCCGGTCCTCACCGGTTGCTCGTCGAGGTCTCGCACAGAGGCTTCGACCCCACCGATTTCATCCGCGCTGGGCCGTTGTTCCGTGCCGAGGCTACCCCGCTCGCCCGCACGCCCGCAATGCTTGCAGTGGCGCAGCGCTATCATGCCCGCGCCTTCGTTCTCCCGGACGATGCGGCGCTCCGGACGTATGCTGCGGTCCAAATCGGCGTGCAAGCGATCCGGCGTGCCGGGAGCACGCAGAAGCTGGCCGCCGTTCTGCGGACGCAGACGTTTTCTACGATTCTGGGCCCGATGAGGTTCGCGGCAGACGGAGACCCTGTATCGGGCGCCGTTCGGGTTGTCAGACTAAACTAAGCCTTCATCTTTCCTAAACCTGGCGTTTGGTATTCTGGATACAGGAGCAGGGCGTGCGCCGCTTGAACTGCCTGCCAGACCCGAGGAGGAAATTTGGATGAAGACTCTCCTGGCGGCAGTTCTTTCTTTCGCACTGCTTGGCGCGCCGGCATACGCACAGACGGCGCAGACCACCGCACAAACCAGCACGGATGCGCAGCTGCAAGCACTACAAGCGCAGCTTGATGCATTAAAAGCGCAGATCGAGGCGATCAAAGCGCAACAACTTCAGCAAGCGCAGCAGGCGAAAGCCACGCCCGCGTCACCCGCGCCGCAGTACGTGCGGTTGAAGCCGGGCAATACCGCCACGTTCCTCGTCGGAAAGAAAGACGAGGTCACGCTGTATGGGCATCTCGATCTTTCGTTCGATGATGCGTCGAAGGGTCTTGCGCCCTTCTATCCGTTCAACGGCTCGAGTCCGGTCGGCAACATTGGTTGGATGACCGACATCTCGACAAACCTTTCGTACGTCGGAGTTCGCGGTTTTCACGAGCTCAGCAACAAGAGCCGCCTCGTGTATCAACTCGAGACGCAAATCGACGTATCGTCGACGGCGGGCATTACCGAGACCAGCTCCAACGAGAGCGATCAGGTCAAGGGTGCTCTGACGTCACGCAACAGCTTCATCGGAATTGCCGGTGACTGGGGCGCGGTCAAGATCGGTAAAACCGACGCGCCTTACAAGATCTCAACCAATCGCATGAATCCGTTCAGCGGCGAATGGGGCGACTACGGCGTCATCATGGGCAACACCGGCGGTGACAACCGCGTCGAGTTTGGTACGCGCGTCGATCACGCCATCTGGTACGAATCGCCGAACTGGGGTGGCTTGCACGTCAATGCGCTCGTCTCACCCGGACAGAACCGCTCCTACGACGACAGCGGTCTGGCAGCGGGCGAGTCCGACTGCAGCGGCGGAAACATCCCTGGCAGCGGCGCTCTTCCGCCATTCTGTAACGACGGCTCCTTCGGATCGTTGTACAGCTACGACGTCGATTATAAAACGGGCCCGTTCTACATTACGGGCGCTTACGAGCTGCACAAACGCGTGAACCGCAGCAGTGACCTTCCGAATCTGGATCCGAACGACGTCGCCGACGAAGACGCGTGGAAAGTCGGCGCGCAATATAGCTTCTCGAAAGAAACGACGTTCAGTGGTATCTACGAGAGCATGCGCCGCTACGTACCGGCGTATCTCATGTATCAGAACGAGCGAACGCGTACCGGGTTCTGGTTTGCGCTGACGCAGTGGCTCAACACGTCCTCGAACATCAACTTAGGTTGGGCACGTGCGAATCCGACGCCGGGCGATCCGGGCCAACACAATACGCCGACGACCGCGAACCCGGACAACATGTCCAACATGTGGACGGTCGCGTACAAGCACAACATGGATCGTCATGTTGGTTGGTATGTCGACTATGCCGAGACGCTCAACCACTCAGCGGCGCACTACGACCTGGGTGCGGGCGGACGCAGCGTAACGACGGACTGTCACGACGCCAGCATCCTCGCCGCTTTCGATCCGACGGTCAATCCGCCGGTCAGCGGAAACGGCCCGCACTGCTACGCGGGCGGACGTCTCCAAGGTGCGTCGGTCGGCCTCACCTTCAGCTTCTAGCACTCGGAAAACTAGGCGGTGGCGATCTTCGCTGCCGCCTCGAGTCCTAAATCTGCGATCGATGCTTCGCGCATCTTATATTTTTGGATTTTTCCCGTCACGGTCATCGGGAACGCCTCGACGGTCTTAACGTAGCGCGGGATCTTGTAATGCGCGATCATGCCTTTGCAAAATTCTTGGATTGACGCGAGATCGACCGTCGCATTTTCTCGTGTGATGATCCACGCGCACAGCTCCTCGCCGTATTTCGCATCCGGGACGCCGACGACGGCGACGTCTTTGACGGCAGGGTGCGTGTAGAGAAACTCCTCGATCTCGCGCGGATAAATGTTCTCGCCGCCGCGAATCACCATGTCCTTGATGCGGCCGCTGATGTTGGCGTAGCCTTCGGCATCCAGAACCGCGATATCACCGGTGTGCATGTAGCGCGCGGCGTCGATCGCTTTTGCCGTGTTTTCCGGGTCGTTCCAGTATCCAAGCATCACGAGGTAGCCGCGCGTGCATAGCTCGCCCGGCGTTCCACGCGGGACGATGTGGCCTTGCTCGTCGACGATCTTGCACTCGACGTGCGGGTGGACGCGACCGACCGTCGTCGTCCGCTTTTCGATCGAGTCGTGCTTTCCGGTTTGAAAGCTGACCGGCGACGTCTCCGTCATGCCGTAGCAGATTGTCACCTCAGGCATGTGCATCTCGGCTTGAACGCGCTTCATTACTTCGACGGGGCAGGGCGAGCCCGCCATGATTCCGGTGCGCAGCGAGCTCAAATCGTAGTCTCTGAAATTTGCAAGCGCCAGCTCGGCGATGAACATCGTCGGCACGCCGTACAGCGCGGTGCAACGTTCGGCGCTGACGGCTTCCAGCGTCGCGGCCGGTTCGAACGTCGGACCGGGAATCACCATCGCGGCGCCGTGGGTGACACACGCGAGATTCCCCAGCACCATTCCGAAACAGTGATAGAACGGTACCGGAATGCAGACGCGGTCAAGCTCCGCGTAGCCGCAGCCTTCTCCAATGAAAAAGCCGTTGTTGAGCAGGCTATGATGCGAGAGCGTCGCGCCCTTGGGGAAGCCCGTCGTCCCCGACGTGTATTGAATGTTGATCGCGTCGTCCGGCTGCGTACGGTTCTGACGCCCGGTCAATGTTTCGAGAGAAACGCCGGCGGCGAGCGTGCGAACGTCGTTCCAGCGGATCGCGTCGAGCTCGACGCCGGGGTCGTCCTCGCCGATCAAAACGATTTTGCGGAGATCCGGCAGCGCGTTGCGTACCTCGGCAAGCATCCGCGCGTACTCACTCGTTTTGTGCCGAACCTGCGCGAGCAGCACGGATACGCCGCTCTGCTGCAGCGCGTAGGAAACCTCCGACGTGCGATAGGCGGGGTTGACGTTGACGAGGATTGCACCGATCTTCGCAGTTGCGAACTGCGCGATGATCCACTCGGCGTTGTTGGTCGACCAAATGCCGACGCGATCGCCGTGCGCAACATCCAGCGCGATCAAGCCCCGCGCGAATTCCTCGACCGCTCGCTTCAGCTCGAGATAGGTGAGACGAACGTCTTGATGACGGGAAACGATAGCGTCGCGATCGGGAAATCGCTTTACAATCCCATCGAAATACGCGCCGATCGTCGTGCCGATGAACGCGACGTCACTTGCGCCGTGGACGTAGCTCAGCTCGCTGCTCATCTCCCCGCTCGCACCTCATCCGGTTCGCTGAGAAGAAATTCCAGATCTTCGCGCGTGAGCGCCTTGGCGATCGCCGAGTCGGCGCGGATCACGCTCTCGGAAAGCTCCCGTTTGCGCGCCGCCAGCGCGCGAATCTTTTCTTCGACGGTGCCCCGCGTGAGCATCCGATAGGCGGTCACCGGATGGCGTTGCCCGATGCGGTGCGTACGGTCGATGGCTTGACGTTCGACGGCGGGGTTCCACCACGGATCGTATAGGATGACGTAGTCGGCAGCGGTTAGCGTAAGGCCGACGCCGCCGGCTTTGAGCGAGCACAGGAACACCGGCGGACCATCATCGCTCATGAAGCGCGAAACCTCGGCCTGCCGATCCCGGTCCTTGACGGAGCCGTCGAGATACGCGAACCCGACATCGCGACTTTGCAGATCGTCGCGGATGAGGCGCAGCATGGAAGCGAACGCGGAGAACACGAGCAGCCGGTGACCGCCGTCGCGGATCTCGTCGATCGTTTCACGCAACGCTTCGAACTTGGCGCTGCTCTCGGGTTCCTCGAGATATCGTTTCGCCAGCAGGCCCGGATGCGCGCAGACCTGCCGCAGACGCGTCAGCGCCGCGAGCACGTGAATGCTGGCCTTTTCTTGCGGCAGATCGCCGTCGAGAATTTCGCGGCGCGCCGCCTCGGCGATTGCGCGATAGAGCTGACGCTGGACCGGCGAGAGATCGACGACGATCTCTGCTTCGGTGCGCTCGGGCAGCTCAGGGGCGACGTCTTCTTTGGTGCGACGCAACATGAACGGTTCGAGTCGCGCGTGCAAGCGCGAGACGGCTCTCTGATCGCCACCCGCAATCGGCACTTCGAAGCGCCGCCGGAACGAACTTTCCGTCCCGAGCAATCCGGGCTCGAGAAACGCGAAGATTGCCCAGAGATCGCGTAGCGAGTTTTCGACCGGCGTACCGGTCAAGGCAAGGCGGTGCTCGGCACGCAAGCTGCGCACGACTCTTGAGATTTGCGAGCTCGGATTCTTGGCGTTCTGCGCTTCGTCGAGAATGATGGTGCGGAACTTGAATTGAGCCAGCTTCTCCGCATCGATGCGCGCCAGTGCATATGACGTAATGACGACGTCGTATTGTTCGATCTCATCGTAGAGCGCCGCGCGATCGTTGCCGGACGACAACTTGAGCGCGCGCAGCTCCGGCGTGAATTTTGCGATCTCGTTCAGCCAGGTGTGCGTTACCGAAGTCGGAGCAATGACGAGCGACGGTACCGTACCATCGAGCTCCTTGCGCCGCAACAGATACGCGAGCGCAACCGCAGTCTTTCCGACGCCCATCTCGTCCGCGAGGATTCCGCCGAAACGGAAGGTCGAAAGATAGCTGAGGTAGTCCAGGCCCCGCTCTTGGTAGTGGCGCAATATGCCGCTGAGCGATTTCGGCGGTTCGACAACCGCAAGACCGGAGAAATTTCGAAGACGCTCGCGTAACTCTTCGACTTCTTGTGGCAACCGTACGCTGCCGAACGATTCATGGATCTCATCCCGCAACGCGACGAGCGCGGCCAGTCCGCTCTTGCGGCGTCCAAGTAAATCTTGTAAGAGCTCTTCGCGTTCGCGCAGCGCCCCGACGTCGACGAGCCGTCCGCGAACGTCCGCATAGCGCCCGCCGCCGCTCAGAATCGCGCGCAACTCCTCCGCCGAAAGCGGGTCGCCCTCATCGACGAGCACGTCGATATCAAGCTCGAACCATTCCTCCGCGCCGGTCGGCGGACGCGCACCGACGCGCACGTCGAGCCGCGTCGGCGTTCCGACGCTCCCGAGGGTCGCATCGAGTTCGACGTCGAGGTCGCTCCACTGCGGCAAGGTTTCGCGGACAAATTCTGCAGCGCGCTCGGCGCCGTGCAGCGAAAACGTTCCATCGAAGCGCGGGACGCAGCCAGCCTCGGTCAATCGATCCGCCAGCGCGCGTGCGTCTTCGGACGGAAATCGCACGAGCCGGTCCCCGATCGTCGCGATCGCACCATTCGCGGAGAGCCCGGCGATTGCGCCCGAAGTTTCGTCGTAGAGTTGCGCACGGATGGCGAGCGCGCCGTCGCGCCATGCCATCGTTAGACGGCCTTTCGGGGCGCGAACGTCCTCGATGCCGAAACGCGTACGTTCCTCGAGCGCTAAATACGGTGCGACCTTCGCGAGCGTTTCGAGCGACGGCTGGGCGTCGAGTGGGGCCTCCTCCGCGTTGCGCGCCGCAGTGATCGCGCGCTCTGCGCGCGCCGCATCAAGCGTCGCGTCCAGCAGATACGCGCCTTGCTGGTCCGCAATCCAGGCAGGCGGACCCTCGAGGATGACGAGCTCGCGCACGTTCAACCGGCGTCCGTCGGATGTTTCGAATCCTGGAACCGGCGTTGCACCGCGCAAGTTCGCAACGAGACGCACACCACGCGGATCGATGATGAACGAGGGCAGCTCTTGCGGATGCCGCCGCGCATCGGGCTGATCGTCGTATCGCACACGCGGATGGCGCGAGAGCCGAAACATGATCTGAGCGAGCGCACGCGAGCTGGGGCGAGGACCGAACGCATCACCGAGGATTCCGTCGCGCACGAGATTGCGATCGTGCTCATCCCAATCATCGAGAGGCGTTTGATCGAGCATCGTCGCGATCGCTTCGCCTTCGCGCATCACACCGTGGAGACGCGGCGTGTCCAAGAACAACGAGCACGACAAAGCCGGCGCATCGCCATTCGCTACAGCGGTAAATGAAAACACCGGCCAAATCTTTCGCGCGCGGCTATCCGAGGCGAGCGCAACCTGCGGCAGCCAATCCAGCGAGCCGTTTTCCGGCGCAGCTTCCGCCGTCTCGGTATAGGCGTCGCCGTGCACGCGCACGGCCTCGAGCGCAGCCACGACGTGTGCGCAGATTCCCGATCCCGAGCAACCGCAGACGGCGCGCAAACCCTGCGGACCCGTTCCGCCGGCCCATTCGATCGCGACGTCGGGCGCGTGTCCGTTGGAGCGAACGACAGCCTCGATACGCGCATCATCGACGCTGCGCAGCGTAACGCCGCCGGCTTCCACGAGTTCGAGCGCGGGGCGGACTATATCACGTGCAAACCACGAAGCGATCGAGGCCGGAAGCCTCGATCGCCACGTAACAAACCCAGTCAGTGGAGCCTGCGCACAGGGCTCTTACGCCGGTTGAATCTCCGGCGCCGATGGCGCCGCGGGCGGTTCGATCGTCGGGATCTTACTGAAGCGCAGTTTGTCAGGATTGTCCGGATCGACTTCGCACAGGATACGGTCGCCCGCGCCGAACTTGCCGCGCAGCATCTCTTCCGCGAGCTCGTCCTCGACTTCGCGCTGGATCGCGCGCCGCAACGGCCGTGCGCCGAATTGCGGATCCCAACCTTTTTTGGCCAAGAGCACCTTGGCTTCTTCGGTTGCTTCGAGGAACATCTCTTGCGCTTTGACTTCGCGGATGACTTTCTCGAACTCGAGGCCGACGATCTGTTCGATCTCCGGACGCGTGAGCTGATGGAAGACAACCGTCTCGTCGAGACGATTGAGGAACTCGGGACGGAACGTGTGCTTGACCTCTTCCAACACCTTGTTCTTCATCCGCTCGTAGGCTTGGTCGTCGCTTTGTCCTGAATCGCGCTGCGGACGGAAGCCGACGTCGGTGTTCGTCTGCATTCCGACGGCGCCGACGTTCGAAGTCATGATGATGACGGAGTTTTTGAAGTCGACGGTGCGGCCTTGCGAATCGGTCAGACGCCCGTCTTCGAACACTTGCAGCAGCAAGTTGAAAACGTCTGGATGCGCTTTCTCGATCTCATCGAGCAACACGACGCAGTACGGACGGCGACGGACGGCTTCGGTGAGCTGTCCGCCTTCCTCGTAACCGACGTATCCCGGAGGCGCGCCGACCAGTCGCGACACGGAGTATTTCTCCATGTACTCGGACATATCGATGCGGATCATTGCCTCGGAATCGTCAAAAAGAAACTCTGCCACGCTGCGCGCGACTTCGGTCTTGCCGACGCCGGTCGGTCCGAGGAATAAGAACGCTCCGATCGGACGCTTCGGATTCTTGAGTCCGGCTCGCGAACGCCGGATGGCGCGCGTGAGGACCGAGATGGCTTGATGCTGGCCGATGACGCGTTTGTGTAGCGCATCTTCCATCGAGAGCAGCTTCTCGGTTTCAGCTTGCGCGAGCTTGCTGACCGGAATCTTTGTCCATGAAGCAACGATGTGAGCAATGTCGTCTTCGGTGACCTTGAGCGTTTTGTCGACTTGTGTTTTCTTCTCTTGCCACTCGGCTTCGAGCCGCTGTTTTTCGAGGCGCAGCTTTTCCTCGCGATCCCGGATCGCGGCAGCCTTCTCGAACTCTTGCGACTTGACGACCGATTCTTTCTCGGCCTTGACCTTGCGAATCTCGGCTTCGACCTCGCGGATTTCCGCAGGCGGCAACATGGCTTGCAGACGAACACGCGACGAGGCTTCATCAACGAGATCGACGGCCTTGTCGGGCAGGAACCGGTCGGAGATGTAACGGTCGGACAGCTTTGCGGCAGCCGCCAGCGCTTCGTCCGTGATTTGCACCTTATGGTGGGCTTCGTAAC
Source organism: Candidatus Baltobacteraceae bacterium (assembly GCA_036489885.1). Taxonomy (NCBI): domain Bacteria; kingdom Bacillati; phylum Vulcanimicrobiota; class Vulcanimicrobiia; order Vulcanimicrobiales; family Vulcanimicrobiaceae; species Vulcanimicrobiaceae bacterium. Next base: position 735,964 of record DASXEW010000001.1, on the reverse strand, counting down.
GATCGCGCAGACCCTTGAGGATCTCGATTGTTTCATCGATAGATGGCTCGCCGACCATGATCGGCTGAAAGCGCCGCTCGAGCGCCGAGTCTTTTTCGATGTGCTTGCGGAACTCGTTGAGCGTGGTCGCGCCGATGCACTGCAGCTCGCCGCGCGCCAGCGCCGGCTTTATGATATTGCTGGCGTCGATTGCGCCTTCGGCGGCGCCCGCACCGACCAGCGTGTGCAGCTCGTCGATGAACAGGATGATCTCACCGGCTGCGCCGCGGATCTCGTCCATGACGCGCTTCATGCGCTCCTCGAACTCGCCGCGATACTTCGTACCGGCGACCAGGCCCGCGAGGTCGAGCGTGATCACGCGACGATCGCGCAGCGGTTCCGGAATCTCGCCCTTGATGACGCGTTGCGCCAAACCTTCGGCAATAGCCGTTTTCCCGACGCCGGGCTCGCCGATCAATGCCGGATTGTTTTTCGTACGGCGCGAGAGAATTTGAATGACGCGCTCGATTTCGCTGGCGCGCCCGATAACCGGATCGAGCTTGTTCTCACGCGCAAGTGCGGTGAGATCGCGTCCGTAGGCATCGAGGGTCGGCGTCTTCGACTTGCCTTTCGGCGCAGGCGGCTGACCTTCGGCTCCGAGCAGCGAGGTCGTTTGCACGCGCACCTTGGCCGGATCGACACCCAAGTTCGTGAGCACGCGCGCGGCGACGCCCTCGCCTTCTCGAATCAATCCAAGCAGCAAGTGTTCGGTGCCGATGTAATTATGATTCAGCTGTCGAGCTTCTTCGAAGGCTAGCTCGATGACGCGCTTCGCACGAGGCGTGAAGACCATCTCTTGCTGTACGGTTTGACCGCCGCGGCCGACGATGGCCTCGACTTCCTGTCGAACCTTAGCAAGATTGACGCCAAGCGTCTCGAGGACTTTAGCCGCAAGGCTCTCGCCCTCAGAGATGATGCCGAGCAGAATATGCTCGGTTCCTATATAGTTGTTTCCGAGCCGCTGCGCTTCTTCTTGCGCAAGCACGATGCTACGTCGTGCTCTCTCGGTGAACGGCTCCCACATTGACATACCGCGATACTCCGTAGAGGGCCCCTCGATACCTTCTGTACCCGAAACGTCCGTCGATACGGTCCCGTTCGCGAGCACATCCAAAGCTAATCTCAAGGGGCAGTGACTCCATGACCCTATGCCCGTGCAACGAGTTTCGGAACCGAAAGACGCCTCTTCCTACGTCTTCTGTCGCTTGCGCCTTAACGTCGCGCCGTGCTGGCGCAAAACCGAACCGAGCGTCGGACCGTCACTGCGCCGGAAAAGCAATCCCAATGCGACTTCTACGATCGAGCTTTCGCTCAATCGTTGCTCGAATGCGACCTGGCGCAACCGCGTGCCGATCTCCTCGGAGACGTTCACGGACAGCTTTACCACTTCCGGCGCGGCGGGCGCGGCAAGACGCCTCGGCATGCCCGGCCCTTAGCCTAGCAGGCGGTAAAGCCCTCGATTGGCCTATGGACTAGGCTCGGCGGCGCAGGCTTGCGCCGGCGCGCCGAAGCTGAGAGCCGAGCTCGGTATCGCTGCCTCCATCAAAGAAGGAGCGCAAAGCGTGTTCGATGACGGCGCTCTCGCTAATCCGTTGGCGGAAGGCAAACTCACGCAAGCGCTCGGCAAGACGAAGATCGAGCGTATGCGAGACGGTGGCGATACGAACGGCGGTACGCGTAGCCGTTGGATTGGAACGGTGATTTCCGCCGGCGCGTTTAGGACCGGCAGCAATCGAGACGGTGGTGGTTCTTCGGGCCATAATCGTTTTCTATTACGTAAGAAATGAGGAGCCTGTTTCCCGCGTGTCCTTCCGACAACAGTCCGAAGGTCATGCAGGCTCAGGTGAACGAAAAAAGCGCAAGCTTGGTTGTCTGAGGAGCTTTTTTTGTTTTTAGCCCTGACGCTTCACCAATTTACGGATCAGTTCATCAACGGTGTAACGCTGGGGATGCTATATATCCTCGTTGCGCTCGGGCTCAACATCATCCTCGGGCTCATGGGCGTTATCAATTATTCACATGGCTCGTTCTTCATGCTCGGCGCCTACGTCGCATACTCGCTCGATCCCGTCGTCGGTTTCTGGGCGAGCATTTTGCTCGCGGCTCTGATCATCGGCATCTTCGGAATGTTGTTCGAATCAACGTTGATTCGTCCGCTCTACAAGCGCATTCCCGAATATACGTTGCTGCTAACGTTCGGCACTGCGCTGATCTTCGAGCAGATGGTGCGTCGAATCTGGGGCGACGACGCCGTCCGCTTCGAGCTTCCTGATAAATTCAGCGGAACGCTCGCGGTCGGCAACTCGCAGTTTCCGCTCTATAAGGACGTGATGCTGGTCGGAATCACGATCGTCGTGCTGGCGCTCGTGTGGTTTCTCGTCAATCGCACCAACATCGGAATGATAATTCGGGCCGGGACTCGCGACGCCGAGATGGTGCGCATCCTCGGAATCAACATGCCGATGATGTTTACGCTGGTTTTCGGAATCGGCTCGTTCATGGCCGGTCTCGCCGGCGCGCTTGCCGCCCCCGTCTACGCGATTCAGCCGACGCTGGCGTCGGAGTGGGTCATCTTAACCTTTGTTATCGTGATCGTCGGTGGGATCGGGTCCTTTTGGGGTGCCGTCGTCGGCGGACTGTTGATTGGAATCGTCTCGAGCTTGATGGACTTGATCTGGCCGCCCGCGGTCGAGATGACCGGCTTCCTCATCATGGGGATCATTCTGCTGATTCGCCCGCGCGGTTTGTTTGGCGTCGAAGGCCTCTTTGAATAGGGTCCTGCGACACCCACTTTTGTGGACGGCGATCGTCCTGGGGATTTTGCCGTGGCTGTTGCCGGGCGCAAATCCCTTCGCCGGACGGGCGGGATTCATCGATCTCGGAACGACGATCGCGATCTTTGCGCTCTTCGCGATGGGCTTCAATCTGCTCTTCGGGCATGTCGGCGATCTCTCGTTCGGACACGCGATGTTCTTTACGCTCGGCGCGTATGCGACGGCACTGCTCACCAAGGGCTTCAACGTTACGATCGGCAGCGCGAATCTCGTTTGGGCCGGCGCAGATAGTCTTGCCGGAAGCATGGTGCTCTCGCTGGGTCTCGTTGCCGCGATTGCGTTCTTACTCGCGCGGCTGATCGTCCCACGTTCGAGCGGGATCTATTTTTCGATGATCACGCTGGCGTTCGCGCAAGTCATCTACTTCGTCACCTACAAATTCGACGCGTTCACCGGCGGCGAGGACGGCTTACAGGCCATCACGCGTCCGAGCTTGCCGGGTTTTCCCGCCGGCTTTCTCACCCAGTCGTGGCACTTCTACTACTTTGCGGCGATCATCATCTTCGTTGCGCTCGCAATCATTTGGTGGGTGATCGAGTCACCGTTCGGTTCAGTCTGCCACGCCATCCGGGAAAACGAGCAGCGCGCTGAATTTCTCGGTTACGACGTGCGCAAATATCGCGTCAATGCGTTCTTCATCTCCGCGCTCTTCCCGGCGATCGCCGGATGCTTGTGGACGTACTACCAGCAGTCGATTACGCCCGATGCCGGTTCGATCGAATACAGCGGGCGCGTCGTGATGATGTCGCTGCTCGGCGGTATTCAGACGTTTTTCGGACCGATGCTGGGCTCGTTCATTTATTGGCAGCTGCAAAACGACGTTTCGCAACTGACGAAATATTGGGAAGCCGTGATCGGCGCAGTGTTCGTCGTTTTCGTGCTGATCGCGCCGCGTGGCATTTGGGGCGCGGTGGAAGACGTCGAGCACCACGGCTTGCGTAACGCGCTGCGGCGAGTGTTCTCGCCATGACGGCCACGCTGGGGACCGGGTACGCCTTTCGCACCGAGAATCTCTCGCGGCATTTCGCGGGATTCCGTGCCGTCAACGACATCACGATCGAGATACCCTCAGGCGGCGTTCGCACCATCATAGGACCAAACGGCGCCGGCAAGACGACATTCTTCAACTTGCTTTCGGGATTGCTTCCGCCGACGCACGGACGCATTTGGTTTGAAGATCGCGACATCACCGATTTGCCGCCTTATCGACGTGCGCGGCTTGGAATCGCACGCTCGTTTCAGATTACGAACATCTTTGGGAAGTTGACCGTCGGCGAAAACGTACGGCTCGCAGTTCAAGCCGTCTACGATGGGAAGGCCAGCTTCTTCTTACCGACGGCGCTTGGCAGCATCGGTGAGCGCACACAAGAGATATTGAACGACATTGGCCTCACCGACGTGCAAGGCTCGCGCGCCGAAAATCTTTCGCACGGCGATCAGCGCCGTCTCGAAATCGGGCTCGTCCTCGCGGTCGAGCCGAAAGTGCTGCTGCTCGACGAACCGTTGGCCGGAATGTCACCAGCCGAGACGCAATCGACGGTCGAGCTGATCAAGCGCATCGTCGCGAACCGCACCGTCGTTTTGGTCGAACACGACATCGATACGGTAATGGCGATCTCCGACACGATTACCGTCATGCAAACGGGTGGCATCCTTGCGGTCGGAACGCCGGCTGAGATTCGCAACAACGAGACGGTCCGCCGTGCGTATCTCGGAGACATGACCTAGTGCTGCTTGCGCTCGACGACATCAATACGTTCTACGGCAAGAGCCACGTCCTCAAGAACGTCGCCCTCGAAGTTGCCAAAGGCGAAGTCGTCGCGCTGCTCGGACGCAACGGCAGCGGCCGTTCGACGACGCTCAAGACGATCATGGGCGTCGTCCCTCCCAAGACCGGGACGATTCACTTTGACGGTGCGCCGATCGAGCGCAAGAACCCGTTCACGCTCGCGCGCCGGGGGATCGCGTTCGTTCCCGAGGACCGACGCATTTTCCCAAACCTGACCGTCGCCGAGAACCTGCGTCTCGCTACGCTCTCCGGACGCAAAGGACCGTGGAACGAAAAGCGCGTCTTCGAATACTTCGCCGTCCTCGGCGAGCGCCGAAATTCGCTCGCGCGGCTCTCTGGGGGCGAGCAGCAGATGCTCGCGATCGCCCGGGCCCTCATCGCGAACCCCGAGATCATCTTATTGGACGAGCCAATGGAAGGTCTGGCCCCGATGATCGCCCGGAACGTCGAAGAGGTCGTGCGCAACATCAAAAACGAGGGCAACACGATTCTGCTCGTCGAGCAGAATGCGGAGGTAGCCATGAGCCTCGCGGATCGCGGCTACATCCTTTCTAATGGACGCGTCATGGCAAGCGGCCCGATCGACCAACTGCGCGCCGATCCTGAGCTGATGCAACGGTACTTAGCCGTATGACGGTTCTGAGCGGCGGAGGTTGCTGATGCCCACACCAGAGCAAGTCCGTGAATCACTGGCGGAAGTTATGGACCCGGAGCTCGGGATCCCGATCCTGGACCTAGGTCTCGTCTATGGAATCGACTGCGAAGGACAGCAGCAAGAAAACGTCACGGTCACGATGACGTTGACGTCGCCGATGTGCCCCGTCGGCCCGATGTTCAAGCAAGCGGTCCTCTCCAAGGTCGAGTCCGTCGAGGGCGTGCAGAGCGCCAAAGTGGACATAACGTTCGACCCGCCGTGGGATCCGCGCGAGATGGCGAGCGACGACGTTAAGCTTCAGCTGGGCATCTGGTAGCAGCTGCGTTATGGGCAGGCGTCGGGCACGGTCCGGCTAAAGGGACCGGCGAGAGCTAACCGGCGATGATGTCATACGTTCCGGACATCCTTGGTTTCTTCGCCGCCGCACTTGTGCTGGCGACGTTCTTAATGCGCGCGCCGGTCCGTCTGCGTCAGTTTGCGATCGCGAGCAACGCGATGTTCATCGTCTACGGCGTGTGGACGAAAGCCTGGCCGATCGCGGCGCTCTTTGCAATCTTGTTCGCGCTCAACATTTGGCGCCTGCGCGAGCTCAAGCTGCTCACGCAAAAGGTGCAATCCGCGCTCAGCAACGACCTTTCGGTCGATTGGCTTCGGCCGTTCATGACGCCGCGAAAGTTTGTGGCCGGCGAGTTCATTTTCCGCAAGAGCGATCCGCAAACCGACGTTCTCTACATTGTAAGCGGAACGGTGCGGCTTCCGGAGATCGAGGTTACGGTCAGCGCCGGCGAGCTGCTGGGCGAGATGGCGATCTTCTCACCGACCATGGAGCGTAGCCTCTCCGCGGTGTGCGTCACCGACGTCGAGAGCCTCCACATGCCGACCGACGCGGTTCTCAAGCTCTACTACCAGAATCCGGAATTTGGCCTCTATCTCGTACGCTTGATTACGCGACGGCTTCTGCAAGACACGCATCTGCTCGGCAGCATGATCAACGAGCGTACGACTCAACTGGAGAAGCTCAAAGCACTTACCGACGTCGACGAAGCGACCGGTGTTGCGAATCGCCGCGCGTTCGAAGCCCGCTTGCACATGGAGTGGTCGCGCGCGATCCGCTCGCCGTCGCCCCTTTCGCTGGTCGTTGCGCAAATCGAGGATCGCTACAATCGCCGCTGGACCGACGAGATGCTCACGCAGGTCGCAATCGCCCTCGGATCCTGCGCGTCGCGTGCTTCCGATCTTTTGGCGCGGCATGACAAAGAATTCGTCGCGATCCTTCCCAACACGACGCCGGACGGCGCCAAGGCGATCGCCGACGAGATGGATGCCACGATTGCGGCGCTCGACGTTCCCTCGGCGAGCATATGGGCCGGCGATCTGCGCGTGCGGCACGGCGTCGCAACACGTCAGCCGAGCAAAGAGATCGCTCCCGAAACGCTGTTGCAAGAAGCCTATCGCGAATTTCACGGGACGCAACCGCCGAGCGCGCCCAAGGGGACCGATCTGCTGAGCAAGATTGCGCAAGCCGCGTTCCCGCGTGAAGAACCACTGATCGGCGGCTGAGCCACTGACGACAAACGGCTCGCCGGACGTCCGCGAGCAGCTCCTAAAGATGCGCGAACTTGCGCAAGCGCCCGCTGGTGAAGAGGCGGTCGAGCGTCAACACGCGCGCGGTAAGCGCACGGCGCGCGAACGCATCGACGCGCTGGTCGATCCCGATTCGTTCGTCGAGTTCGACACGTTCGTCGTGCACCGAACCTCCGCGTTCGGTTTGGGTGAACGCGAATTTCTGGGCGACGGCGTCGTAACGGGGCGTGCCCTGATCGACGGCCGGCAAGTTTTCCTCTTCTCGCAAGATTTCACGGTGCTCGGCGGCTCGCTCGGTGAAGCCTTCGCCGAGAAAATCTGCAAGGTCATGGATCTCGCCGTACGTACGGGTTCCCCCGTCATCGGCATCAACGATTCCGGCGGTGCACGCATTCAAGAGGGCGTCGTCAGCCTGGGTGGGTACGCCGAGATTTTCTGGCGCAACGTGCAAGCTTCAGGCGTCATTCCGCAGATCAGCTTGATCGCGGGACCGTGCGCGGGCGGCGCCGTCTACTCACCGGCGATTACCGACTTCACGATCATGGTCGAAGAGATCTCGCAGATGTTCATCACGGGACCGGAGATCATCAAGACCGTGACGGGCGAAGACGTTACCTTTGAAGAACTCGGCGGGGCGATGACACACGCGACGAAGAGCGGCGTCGCGCAGCTCGTGGCTGCCGACGAAGATGAAATGAACGCGCAAACGCGCGCTCTGCTCTCGTTTATGCCGCAGAACAATCTTGATGATCCGCCCGTCTTTGCGAGCGACGACGACCCGCGCCGCTTGTGCCCTGAGCTCGACGATCTCGTTCCGGATGCGCCCAACAAGCCGTACGATATCAAGCGCGCGATCGAGTCGGTCGTTGACGACGGCGAGTTTCTCGAGATCTTACCGTTCTACGCGCGGAACATCGTCATCGGTTTCGGACGCGTCGCGGGGCGCTCCATCGGGATCGTCGCCAATCAGCCCGAAGTGCTCGCCGGGGTGCTCGACATCGAGAGCTCGATCAAAGCTGCACGATTCGTGCGTTTTTGCGACGCATTCAACATCCCGCTCGTGACCTTCGTCGACGTTCCGGGCTTCTTACCCGGCACGGCACAAGAATACGGAGGCATCATCACGCACGGCGCCAAGCTGCTCTACGCATTCGCCGAAGCCACGGTTCCCAAGATCACGATCATCACGCGCAAAGCCTACGGCGGCGCATACGACGTCATGTCGTCAAAACACATTCGCGCCGACATCAACGTCGCGTGGCCGACCTCGGAGATTGCGGTGATGGGCGCCGAGGGTGCAGCCAAGATACTTTTCCGGCGCGAGATTGCGGATGCGGCCGACCCGGTTGCGAAGACCGCGGAGTTGATCGAAGAGTATCGCAAGCGCTTCGCCAACCCGTTCGTCGCGGCACAGCGTGGCTATATCGACGACGTCATCGAAGCGCGAGAGACGCGCCGCGTTATCTCGACCTCGCTCGAGATGCTCCAAAACAAACGCGTCGAGCGTCCGCGCCGCAAGCACGGCAACATTCCGCTCTAAGCCGCTTCGTTTGGCGCGCTGAACACCGACTCGAAGAACCGCACCGCGCCGGGACGTAGCGCCGCATAGAATTCGCGAAACAGCGCGCCGGCACGCACCCCGGGCCAATCCGCAGGCAAAAGAGCGGCCGGCAAACCTGGGTCGAGATATGCGAATTTTCGAAAATCGTGGACGAGCCAAATACGTGTGACGAACGCCTGCGTGTCGCTCAGCGAACGCGCGTAGCCCGAGTAGCGAGCAATGAACTCCTCATAGGCGCGGCCGATCGCATCCAGGTCCCAGCATTTGATCACGAGGTCCGCGTCGGCGAGCGGCCCCTCGTAACGCGCAACGAACATGTCTGCGCGTTCATTGAGTCCGAGCGCGTGAATGGCATCGCGCACGGCGTCCGCAACGTCCCGCGGCGAAATCCAAAGTGACGCCGAGAGCGGCCCGAGTCCAAGCACGGTGAGATCTTTGCGCAGGCGATCGCGAAGCTCGCGCTTCGACTCCGGAATCGTGTAGCTGAGCATCCGCCACCGGCCGTCCCACGCGTCTTGCGGAGCCACGTAGATGCGTTTGCTGACCTCGTCGACCCGCCGCTTCCCAAGCGGCGTCGGAGAATAGAACGACCGCGGCCCGATACGGGAACTCTCCAGCCAACCTTGGCGCGACATCCGCGAGAGCGCGGCGCGGACCGCTTGTTCCGATAGCCCGAACTCGGCCATCAGCCGCACCAGGCTCCCAACCCAGATCGCGTCCCCGTAGCCGTGGACGAAGTCCCCGAACACCGTGAAGATGAACGAGTTGGGACGCGTGACGGGGCGGTTTCCCTTGACAGGCTCCACGGCTCTCCCTAATATGACGATAATTTAACGACCGTGTCAAATACCGTCTAGTGAGGGCTTAAGGCAGTGGCAGCGCGGATCTCGACGTTCGACGACTGGGTCGACCTGCTCAAGGATTGGCAAGCCGAGATCGGCCTGGATCTCGACCTTATCGACCGCTACGTCCCAGGCTACAAGCTCGAGGCCAAATACGGCGACTTACCGAGCGACGAAATCAGCTTCGGCTCCTTCGCCGGGGACAAGAAGTGGGAACGGCTGCTCGATGTTCCCGATCAACGTATCCGCGATTCGATCCTCAACATGGTGATCTATCAGGGCGACACGGAGTTTGCGTCCAACGAACAGCAGCGGTTTCTCTTGAACAATGCACCGAGCGAATACGATCTTGCGTCGCTCGCGAGGATTATGCTCGAAGAGACGCGGCACGGTTTCCAAATGTGTCATCTCTTGATCACGCATTTCGGAGCCGACGGAAAGATCGAGGCGCAAAAAATGCTCGAGCGCCGAGCCTTTGGTAAGAAGAACCGCTTGCTGCGGGCCTTTAATGAAGACGTTACCCACTGGCTCGACTTTTTCACGTACACGAACTTCATGGATCGTGACGGCAAGTTTCAGCTGACGATGCTCTCGCACTCGGCGTTCGCGCCGCTTTCACGTTCGATGCTTCCGATGCTGCGTGAAGAATCTTTTCACATGGGCACCGGTATCTCCGGACTCCGGCGCATCGTGCAAGCCGCCGTGATCCCGGTGGCGTTGCAGCAGAAATACTACAACAAATGGATATCGGGTTCGCTCGACCTGTTTGGAACCGATCACTCGCGCTCGGCGCGATGGGCCTATGCGTGGGGGATCAAAGGCCGCGATGACGAGGGCAAAACGACGGAACCCGTCAACGTCGAAGCGCTCAACGAACGTGCGCGCGACCGGTTCTACGAAGAGATACGAAGGACCGTCGATCAGGTCAACAGCGTCAATCCGGTCGAAGAGCTTTACGTTCCCGACGCGCGCTTCAATCGCAAGATCGGCGATCATGCGGGCGACCACTGGAGCGTCGACGGGCGACGGCTGAGCGACGACGAATGGGCGGCTTACGCACCGAGCGTCCTTCCGACGCTCGACGATGAAGCGTGCTTGGCCGAATTGTTCAAGAATCCGAATTGGATTGCACCTAAGGGACGGACAAACGAGGGATAGCAATGGCGATCGATACGAAGAAAGCCGAGCCGACACCATTCGGCCGCGAACACCACGAGCAGAGCGGCAAACGCGTCATTCATTACGCAAAAGACGGACACGTCGCGATCATCACGATGGATGATCCGCCGGCGAACACCTACACGCACGAGATGATGCGGCAGCTCGACGAAGCGATTCTCGACGCGCGCTTCGACGACGGCGTCGAGGTGATCGTCCTAACCGGAAAAGGCGAACGCTTCTTCTCGGCCGGCGCCAACGTCGGTATGCTCAACGCCGTAACGCCCCAATTCAAGTATTACTTCTGCTTGCACGCCAACGAGACGCTGGCGCGCCTCGAGCAGACACCGAAGCTTGTGATCGCCGCACTTAACGGACACGCAGTCGGCGGCGGCCTCGAGATCGCGATGGCCTGTGACATTCGGATCGCGCGCCGTGACGGCGGAAAGATCGGGCTGCCCGAAGTCGGTCTCGGCGTGCTTCCCGGCACCGGCGGAACACAGCGTCTGGCGCGCCTCATCGGGAAGGCCAAAGCCATCGAGCTGATCGCGACCGGGCGCACGTTCAGCTTCGAGCTGGCCGAGGAAATGGGCATCGTCAACGAGATTTACGAAGGCGATGGAGCGTCGTTCGCGGAGCAAATCCTCACGTATGCGCGACAATTTTGCTCGCCCAACAAAGCCCCGATGGCGGTCGGTCTCGTGAAACGCAGCATCCAAACCGGCGCGGAGATGCCGCTGCAAGATGCGCTCGCGCTCGAACGCGAGCTGCAATCGATTCTCTTCCGCAGCCATGATGCGCACGAAGGGATCGCGGCCTTCACCGAACAGCGCGTCGCACGCTTCGAAAACCGCTAGACTTTTGCGCGCGGCCGACCATCTTCCCGAGCGCTTCAACGCCGCGCAGTATTTCGTCGGCCGCAACGTCGCACTCGGACGCGGCGATTCGCCCGCGCTGATCACGGATCAAACGACCATGACATACCGGGAGCTCGATCGCGCGGTGCGCGGCTACGCGGGCAGCTTGATCGAACGCGGCTTGCGAAACGGGGAGCGCGTCGTCATCTTCCTCCCCGATTCGCCGGCCTGGTCGATCGCGTTTTGGGGGACGATCGCAGCTGGCGGCGTTGCAGTCCCGCTCAACACCTCCTTACGCGAAGCCGAACGCGAGATGATCCTGAGTGATTGTGCACCCTTCGCCGTTCTCGACGAACCGGCTGGGGTTCTCGAAGATTCCAAAGCCGCACCGGTCGATTATGCACCGACGCATCGCGACGGCTTTTGCTTCTTCTTGTATTCGAGCGGAACGACCGGCGAACCGAAAGGCGTCGTGCATTTGCAGCACGACATGTGGGTTTGCGCGCGCACGTACGGCGAGCAAGTGCTGTGCACGCGCACTTCGGATCGCGCCTTCAGCGTGGCAAAACTGTTCTTCGCGTACGGTCTCGGCAACGCGCAGTACTATCCGATGGACGTCGGAGCCGCCGCGATTCTCTTCCCCGAGCGTCCGACTCCGCAAGCCGTCTTCGATCAAGTCCGCCGTCACAAGCCGACGCTGTTTTTCGCGGTGCCGACCGCCTACGCGCAAATGCTCGCAGCCATCGACGAAGGCGCCAAAGCCGATTTCTCGAGCGTTCGCGTCTGCGTCAGCGCCGGCGAAGCGCTGCCACCCGCACTTTTCAATCGCTGGCAGGCGCAAATGGGGCTAGAGATTTGCGACGGCATCGGCACGACCGAGATCACGCACATGTTTATGGCCAACATGCCCGGCGCGGCAACGCCCGGCGCTAGCGGACGCACCGTTCCCGGCTACGAGGTGCGGATCGTCGACGAAAACGACGACGATTGCGCCGACGACGAGATCGGCGATCTGCTGGTACGCGGCGATTCGACGATGGCTTTCTACTGGAACAAGCACGAGCGAACCAAAGCGACGTTATTCGGCGATTGGATTCGAACCGGCGACAAATACCGCCGTGACAGTCAGGGCGTCTACTGGCACGCCGGCCGCAGCGACGACATGCTCAAGGTCAGCGGAATGTGGGTCTCGCCGGTTGAGGTCGAAAACGTCATCGCGGAGCACGACGCCGTTCTCGAATGCGCGGTCGTTGGACGCGAAGACGATGACGGACTCGTCAAGCCGCACGCGTATGTCGTGTTACGCGCCGCGACTCTTCAAACCAGCGATCTCGAAACCGAGCTGCAAGCCTTTGTGAAAGAGCGCCTGACGCCGCACAAATACCCTCGCTGGGTAACCGTCGTCAATTCGCTGCCGAAGACCGCGACGGGGAAGACTCAGCGCTTCGTCCTGCGCGAAACAAAGACTGAGGTTTGAGCAAGCTCACAACAACCGCCGATGCTGTTGCGCGTTTGGTACGCGACGGCGATCGCGTCAGCGCTGCCTGTGGCCTCGAAGCGCGGATTCCGTTCTCCGCCGGGCACGAGATCATTCGTCAGCGCAAGCACGATCTCACGCTGGTTGGACCGATTAGCGACATGCTCTACGATCAGCTGATCGGCGCAGGTTGCGTGCAGGCCCTCGAGGTCGCCTGGGTCGGGAACGTCGGCGCGGGTTTGGGACACAATTTCCGGCGAGCCGCCGAAGCTAGTCCTTCGCAGATCACGATCACCGACTACACGAATCTGACTTACGCAACCGGTTTGCGCGCGGCGGCTGAGGGCGTTCCCTTCGGCATCACACACTCGCTCTTCGGCACCGACATCGCCTCGCAGCGCGACGCGTTTCGCGAGATCGACGATCCGTTCGGCGGCGAACGTATTTATGCGGTGCGCGCGATCAAGGTCGACGTCGCAATCGTCGTCGTGCAACGCGCCGACGCGCACGGGAACGCGCATGTTTGGGGAAATCTCGGGACGACCGTCGAGAGCGTACGCGCCGCCGACCGCGTGATCGTGTTGACGGAAGAACTTGCTGAGCCCGAAGTCATCCGAAGGGAGCCCAACCGTACGCTGATTCCCGGATTGCTCGTGGATGCGGTCGTTCTCGAACCAGGAGCCGCGCATCCGTCGCCGGTCGAAGGCTACCGCGAGCGCGATCACGCAGCCTTCGAAACGTATCACCGTGCGACGCGAACACGCGACGGCTTCGATGCATGGCGGGGAGAATGGATCGAAAATCTCTTCGATCGCGCGGCCTACATGCAGAAGCTGCGCGCGTGAACGCGCGAACGCTGATGGTCGTCGCAGCGGCGCGTCAGATCAACGACGGGGACGTCGTCTTCGCTGGGATGCGCCTTCCGCTCGTCGGTTTTGCGGTCGCAAAATCGACGCACGCTCCCAATGCCGTAGGACTATTCGAAAACGGCTTGATCCGCGAAGTCCCGGCAAGCGGAACCGTCGTCACTATGGGCGACGGGCCGAACCAACGCGACGCAACGTTCGCTACCGGTTTGCTCGACGTAATGGGGATGTTGCAACGCGGCCGCGTGAACGTCGGATTCCTCGGCGGTGCCGAAGTTGACGCGCTCGGAAATCTCAACACGACGAAAGTAGGAGCGACACGCCTTCCGGGCTCCGGCGGCGGCTCGGATATCGCGGCGCACGCGCAGCGCTGCGTCTTTATCATGGAGCACGAGCGCCGGCGCTTCGTCGAGCGCGTTTCCTACATTACGTCACGCCCCAAAGGGGCGGTTACGCTGATCACGACGCTGGGCGTCTTCGCGTTGAATGCCGGTCCACCACGCGTCCTGTCGTTGCATCCCGGCGTCACACGCGAACACGTCATCGATGAGACCGGATTTGTCGTGGAATTCCAGGGTGCAACGGTGACTCCCGAACCGAACGACAGGGAGCTCGAAGCGATTCGAACCGCCGATCCCACGGGATTTTGGACGGGCGCCTCGCAATAAACGCCGCTGTGAAGCTCTTAGAGGGGAAGACTGCGCTCGTCACCGGCGTCGCAAACCGCTGGTCGATCGCAACGGGAATTGCGCGCGCGCTGCACGAGCACGGCGCACGCCTATCCTTCATCTATCAGGGTGAGCGCGTTGAAGACGAAGTTCGCAAGCTGGCTGCCGACCTGGGTGGCGGCCCGTGCTGGCCCTGCGACGTAACCTCGGACGATGACCTGCGGCGCGTTGCCGATGCGGCGCAGCATGAGCTCGGTGGACTCGACGTCCTCGTCCATTCGATCGCTTTCGTAAACAAAGAAGATCTCGCCGGAAAAGTCTACGACACGTCGCGCGCGGGTTTCTCGCTGGCTCTCGACATCTCATCGTACTCGTTGATCGCGCTCGTAGGGGCGTTGCGAACGACGCTGCACGATAACGCCAGCGTCGTGGCGCTTACGTATTACGGCTCGACCTCAATCGTCCCGAATTACAATATCGCGGGCATCGCCAAAGCCGCGCTCGAGTCGATCGTTCGATACCTTGCCTACGATCTCGGCGATCGCGGGATTCGCGTCAACGCAATCTCGGCCGGACCGATCAAGACGGCCAGCTCGCGGCAAGTCAAAGGCTTCTCATCGATGCTCGACGCGGTCGGCGCGGCTGCGCCGTTGCATCGAAACGTCACCGCCGAAGACGTCGGGAACACCGCCGTCTATCTCGCGAGCGATCTCTCGAAAGCCGTAACCGCGGACGTCCATTTCGTCGATGCTGGCTACCACGCGATGGGGATGACGCTCGAGCAAAAATCTTGAGCGAAGTCAAAATCACGCCTGCGCCAAGCGACGACGAAGCCGCGGCGATCATGATCGCGCTGCACGATGAGGAAGATCCGCCCACGCCCGCCGTTCAATCGCGATGGATAATGAGCGGTCGTCAATACGATGAAGATTACGAAGCTCCTAGTCGCTAACCGCGGCGAGATCGCACTGCGCGTGATGCGAACGGCTAAAGAAATGGGCATCGCGACGGTTGCAGTCTACAGCGATCCGGATCGCGACGCGCTGCACGTGCGCTACGCGGATGAAGCGTTTGCGCTGGGCGGCTCCTCGCCCTCGCAAAGCTACTTGAACGCCGAGAAGCTTCTCGACGTCGCAAAGCGCGCCGGCGCCGATGCACTGCATCCCGGTTACGGATTCTTCGCCGAGAACGCGAACTTTGCTCGTAGCGTCATTGCAGCCGGACTCGTATGGGTTGGTCCTCATCCCGACGCAATCGATGCGATGGGCGACAAATTGCGCGCGCGTACCGCGATGGTCAAAGCCGGCGTTCCCGTCGTCCCCGGCAGACTCGATCCGATCAAAGATCTCGACGACGCGAAACGCGCCGCCAAGGAGTTCGGGTTACCGCTCGCGCTCAAGGCCGCGGCCGGTGGCGGTGGCAAAGGCTTACGCGTCGCGCGTTCTGAGGATGAAATTGAATCGGCGCTAGCCGTCGCCAAGCGCGAGGCCGAGGCCTACTTCAAAGACTCGACCATTTACGCCGAGCGCTATCTCGACAATCCGAAACACGTCGAGCTGCAAGTCCTCGCCGACAAACACGGCAACGTCGTCCACGTCGGCGAACGCGACTGCTCGCTGCAGCGCCGGCATCAAAAGGTTTGGGAAGAAACTCCGGCCACGATCAGCGAACGGGTGCGCCGCGGAATGCGCGAAGCCGGCTTGCGCGCAGCAAAGACAATCGGTTACGACAGCGCTGGTACGATCGAATGTCTCGTCGCAGGCGATGAGTTCTTCTTCCTCGAGATGAACACGCGCATTCAGGTCGAGCATACGGTAAGCGAGATGATTTCGGGACTCGATCTGGTGCGCGAGCAAATCCGCGTTGCGGCCGGCGAACCCCTCGGCTACAAACAAGACGCAATCGAGCTGCGCGGTCACTCGATCGAAGTCCGCGTCAACGCAGAGGATCCGGCCAACAACTTTGCGCCCGCGCCCGGGACGATCGTGCGATACCGTGAACCCGGGGGCCCCGGCGTGCGCGTCGACTCGGCTGCCTTTGGCGGGATGATGATCACGCCCGATTACGATTCACTAATCGCAAAGCTCGTCGTTTGGGCGCCGACGCGCGATGAAGCACGCACGCGTTTGCGTCGTGCGCTCGACGAATTCACGGTCGAGGGTGTCGCGACGACGATCCCGCTCCTGCGCGCGCTCGTCGATGAACCATCGGTTCAAAGCGCAACGTACGGGACGGCAACGCTCGAACCGTTTGCGGCGTCGCTCAAGCTCGAAGCGACCGCACCTGCCGCCGCCGGCGAAGCCGCTTCGACCGAGGATTCCGTCGTTCGTATCGAGGTCAACGGCAAGCTCTTTCGCGTGCGCATGCTCGACCGTCCGCAAAGCGGGGCTGCCGCAGCGCCCCCGCGACGCGCACCGAAACTCGAAAGCCGCAGCGGCAAAGTGGCCTCGAGCGCAAACGCGGTCGTCGCGCCGATGCACGGCGTCGTCGTCGAGATGAAGGTCAAGCCGAACGACGCCGTCGAGCCGGGCGCGCTCGTGGCCGTCATCGAGGCTATGAAGATGATGAACGAGATCCGCTCGCCGCGCGCCGGGACCGTCGCAGAGGTCAAGGTCAGCGCCGGACAAACCGTCGAAACGGGCGCCGTTCTGGTAACCTTCAATTAATATGGCACGCGAATCCAACGCCAGCGGCATCCCCCTCGAACCGGTGTACGATGCAAGCGACGCGCCACCCGAAGCCGCAGCGCCGGGGGCGTTTCCGTTCACACGCGGGATCCGCTCCGATATGTACCGCGGCCGTCTTTGGACGATGCGGCAATACGCCGGATTCGGCACCGCCGCGGAATCAAACGCGCGCTATCTTTATCTGCTTTCGCAAGGCACCACCGGTCTTTCGGTAGCGTTCGATCTTCCGACGCAGCTCGGCTACGATTCGGACGCGCCTGAAGCCCGCGGAGAGGTCGGTAAAGTCGGCGTCGCGATCGACGCGGTCCAAGACACCGAACGCCTCTTTGCGGACATCCCGCTCGACAACGTCACCGTTTCGATGACGATCAATGCGCCGGCGTCGATCATCTTGGCAACGTATCTGGTCGTTGCGCGCCGCCGCGGAATACCGTTCGCAAAGCTGGGTGGCACCGTCCAAAATGACGTGCTCAAAGAGTACGCCGCACGCGGCACCTACATGTTTCCGCCGCGGCCTTCGATGCGTTTGGTCACGGATGTAATGGCATACTGCGCGCGCGAGGTTCCGCAGTGGAACACGATCTCGATCTCGGGCTACCACATCCGCGAAGCCGGTTCGACCGCAGTCGAAGAAGTCGCATTCACTCTTTCGAACGCCAAAGCGTATTTGCGGGCAGCGCTCGAGAGCGGCTTGCGTGTCGAAGACGTTGCGCCGCGCATCTCTTTCTTCTGGAACGCGCATAACGACTTCTTCGAGGAGATTGCAAAGTTCCGGGCAGCCCGGCAGCTTTGGGCCACTATCGTCCGCGATGAGTTCGGCTCGAGCGACGCTCGCTCGCAGATGCTACGCTTTCACACGCAAACCGGCGGGTCGACACTCACCGCACAAGAGCCTGAGAACAACATCGTTCGCGTCACCATTCAGGCGCTCGCTGCAGTTCTCGGCGGGACCCAATCGCTCCACACCAATGCTAAAGACGAAGCGCTTGCCCTACCGACCGAACAGTCGGTTCGAACCGCGCTGCGCACGCAACAGATCATCGCTTTCGAAAGCGGCGCCGCCGACGTGGTCGATCCGATTGCCGGCTCGTATTACGTGGAAGCATTAACGAGTGAGATTTTCGAGCGAGCAAGGGAGCTTATTACGGAGGTCGATTGCGAAGGCGGTAGTGTCAGCGCGATCGAGAGGGGTTGGATGCAGGCGCGCATTGCAGACTCGGCCTATCGCGCGCAAATTGCAATTGAAGAGGGCAAGCAAGTCGTCGTTGGCGTCAACGCATTCACCGATTCAAGCGACGGCGTGCCTGTACGCTTACATCGCGTCGACGCATCGCTCGAGCGCGACCAGATCGAAAACGTCCGCCGCTATCGTGCGGAGCGCGATGCGGCTCGTGTCGAGGCGCGACTTGCCGACGTTCGCGCCGCCGCGCAAGGGAAAGCGAATTTGATGCCGACGTTTGTCGAGGCGTTGGATGCGGGCGCGACGGTCGGCGAGATTTCGAGTGTGTTACGCGCGGTCTTCGGCCGGTATACAGCCGGCGAGGTCGTTGCGTGAATTCGTATCCAATCGATCACGTGGCAATCGTCGTCGCAGATCTCGACGCTACGCTAAAGCTTTACATCGATGTTTTGGGATTCGAACAAGTTTATCGCGAAGTAATTGCGGATCAGGGCGTCGAGGCGGTCGGCTTGCGCGCCGGAGAGGCGGTCATCGAGCTACTGCGTCCCCTCGACCCGAGCTCCGCAATCGCACGTTATCGAGGAGATGCGCCGACGAAACTGCATCACATTGCGTATCGCGTTCCGGATTTACCGGCTGAATTGTCGCGCCTTCTCGGCGCCGGAATCCAGCTGATCGATCCCACGCCGCGCAAAGGTGCACACGGAAATCTCATTGCTTTCCTGCATCCAAAGTCGACCGGCGGGGTCTTGATCGAGTTATGCCAGCGAACATAAGCGGCGCCCCGCACCTTCCGGAGTGGCGGCAGATCGCGGAAGCACTGCCCACGATCGTCTGGGCAACGCGTCCGAACGGCTACGCGATTTTTTTCAATCAGCGCTGGTACGACTATAGCGGTATGGATCGCGAGCAATCGCTCGCCGAAGGATGGCTTCGCGCCGTTCATCCCGATGATTTCACCAGCACGCTTCACAACTGGCGAACCGCGATCTTACTGGGGAGCGCTTTCGAAGCGGAGCTTCGCTTCCGGCGGGGCGACGGCGAGTACCGATGGTTTTTGACGCGCGCCAATCCTGTCCGCGACAAGCAGGGCCGTATCGCGCGCTGGTTCGGGACGTGCACCGACATCGATCATCAAAAGCGCAGCGAGGAAGCCTATGCAGAGCTTTATCAGCGCGAACGCCGAATTGCCGACACGCTGCAACGCGCGCTTCTTCCGCCCATGCTTCCACACGTCCCGGGTTTGACGCTCGATGCGGTTTATCAACCGGACACCAACGAAGCCAATGTCGGTGGTGATTGGTATGACGCGTTCGATCTCGGCGACGGCCGCATCGCGTTCTCGATCGGCGACGTCGGCGGCCACGGACTCGAGGCCGCGGTTCTGATGGGGCGTGTTCGCGAAGCGCTGCGCTCGGCTGCGATCGACGAGCTCGAACCTGCGCGCGTGTTGCACATTGCCAATGCGGCCGTCGAGCTTTCCGACAACAAGACGATGGTCACTGCGATGTTCGCGATCTTGGATCGTTACACACTGCGCTTGAGCTACGCCTCGGCCGGACATCCGCCGCCGTTCCTCGCATCGTCTGACGGGACGATCCGCACGCTCGAAGGCATCGGCATCCCGCTCGGACTCGGCATGCCGGGCAGTACCGTACCCGGATGGGAGACGCGTAGCGTCGCACTTTCGCCCGGATCGATTCTTGTGTTCTATACGGACGGTCTCATCGAATCAGATCGCGAGCTCGAAGCCGCGGAAGAACGCATGAAAGCTGCGCTCTCACGACAAGCGCGCGGGACGCAGCAACGCTCGGCACTCTCGCTCGTCGCAAGCACGATCATCGGACGTCAACGTGACGACATCGCGCTCCTCACGGTCTCAACCGCGCAAGCTCCGCTGCGCGAGATCGAAGTGAGTTTGCCGGCGACGCCGGCTTCGGCGCGCCGCGCGCGGCATATCATCAACCGCGTCGTCAGCGAGGCGGGCATCGACGAAGAACGGCGCTTCGATCTGCAAGTCGCCGTCGGCGAAGCCGTGAACAATGCGATCGAGCACGCCGGAGCGCTCGGAAGCGAAGAGTTCTTCCTCCGTGCGCGTCGCCGTACAAACTCGATAACGGTCGAGATCAGCGATCAGGGAATGTGGTTGCCGAAGCTCGAGCCGCCTCCCGGATTCGACATACTCGCCGATCGCGGGCGAGGCTTGACGCTGATGTACGCGCTGAGCGACGAGGTTCAATTGGAGCGAACCGAAGACGGCACGACGGTCCGGCTCGCGCTCCGTCTAGCCGCGTAACCCTAAGCGTACGTCGATCTCGGTTTCGAAGGTGCGGTTCCACGGCAACGTAATCGTCAAACCGCCGTCGCGGTAATCCGGGAAAACCGAATTCAACAGATCGACCGCGTGCGGCCATAGCAGCGCGCGATTTTCACTCGCCGTCCGCGCGGCAATGTCCGGCAAAAGATACGTATGGTCGACGTCGTCTTTCGTCAGCTCGTCGTTGAGGACGGGACGAACGAAATCATGAAACGCGTAGTCGTCGATGTAACGGTCCAGCAAGAAATCCGCGAGGGCGAGCCTATTGAACGTTCCCAGGCGCTGCCCGACGCCGACTGCAATTGCAGCCGGAATCGCCGTGCCGAGTGAATTCGCAGCCGTATTCCACGAGGCAAATCCCGCCAGTTTCCCGGCAACCTTACGCCCAATCAACTCCTCGACGAGCAGACGCTGTTCTTCGAGCGGCGCGCCGAAGAAGGTGAGATCGACGACGGTTACGAGCTTCCCGTCACCTATTGCGCTCGCAATCTGATCGGCAAACGCTTTCTCTTGCGCTGCGTTCGTATCGCGCACGCGCACAAAGAGCTGGATGTCGGGACCGCTCGAGACCACCGTCCCGCCCGACGAGCGGATCACTTCACGTACGATTTTTTCGAACGGCGCATATTCGATCGAATCCTCCAATCCCGGACCCTTGGGCTGCGACCATGTGATGCTGAAGCGCGGCACCCAGCTCACGCGGGCTGCGAACGCATTTGCCTCCATGATCATCGCAAGCTCATCGGCGCCGGGTTCGATCGAGGTACGCTGCAAGAGACCTGACCCATAGTGCGCGCGCGCTCGCTCGAGCGATTCCAGATCCGCGATGTGTAAACCGTGTGGTCCGGCGTCGTCTTGTCCAAGCACAAAACGATCGAAGCCGCCTTCGGCAGTAAGCTGCAACGCGAATAAGTCGACGTCGAGATTGCGTCTGCGCGTTGCGACGTATGCGTCCAATATCGGCCCGATGCGCTCTGCCAATTCGGGGCTCGGAGTGTTCGCGTACTGCGTGATGAGCTCGTAGGGCCTACCGGCCGCAAAGAACGAGGCCGCACCGCCGATTGCGGGGACACCGGTCGGTGCGAGACGCATGACGGTGCCGAAACCATAGTAGAGCGCGTTCGGACGCAAGGCGCGCAGCGCCGTCACATAGCGTAGGCGCGAATATCCGAGCCAGGCGGGGACACCGGGAATGCGCGATGCGACGAGTCCGCCGTACACCATCATGTCGCTCGAAAGAACGAACGCGTCGGCTCCCACGGTCGCGTCGGACGTCAACCAGCGATAAAGTCCTTCCGGATCGCCGGGGGTCAAATAGTTACCGACCAGCGCGCGCGGGGGCTCAACGACAGGGATTCCGGCAATCCGACCCAGCATCATCGGCAATTGTCGAGTCACGGGACGATCGTCGATCGGAACGATTACAACCGGGGCAGCCGATTGCGCCGATGCGACGCCAAAGCCGAACAGAAACGACAACAGTGCGCCAAACGCGACGACCCTCACCCCTTGATGATTCGCGGCCGATGTGGCAATCGCTGCTTGTCTTTCTCGTACCGCTCATGCTCAGCAACGTGCTGCAATCGCTCGGTCAAACGATCGGCTTCATCTACCTCGGACGCTTTCTCGGACCACAAGCGCTTGCGGCGGCCGGCAATCTGTTTCCGATCATCTTCCTGATGATCTCGTTTTTGATCGGCGTCGGAAACGCGAGCAGCATTCTGATCGGTCAAGCCCACGGCGCCGGCGACACGGAACGAATGAAACGCGTGGCCGGAACGACGCTCGGCGTAGGGCTCTCGCTCGGCGTAGCCGGCGGTGCGTTGTGCGTGATCTTCGTGCGACCGCTGCTGCACCTGATCGGCACGCCGGCCGACATCTTCGAAATATCCGCCGATTACGCGCGGGTCTTCTTCGCAGGGTTTCCGTTGCTCTTTACGTACCTCTTGTACTCGACGTTCCTGCGCGGTACCGGCGATTCAAAGACTCCGTTCTACTCGTTGATCGTAAGCACCGTGCTCACCATGGTGATCACGCCGGCGCTCATCTTGGGATGGTTTGGGCTTCCCAAACTTGGCGTCGTCGCCGCCGCCGCCGGCAGCATAATCGCAACCGCGCTCACGCTCATCATCCTTGGAATAACGCTGGTGCGCGAGCACAATCCGCTCGCGCCGAGCCGCGAACTACTCCGAGCCATGGCCCCGAACATGCGGCTCGTGGTGACGCTGCTTCGGCTCGGCGCGCCGATGGGCGTCCAAATGATCATGGTATCGCTGGCTGAGATCGCGGTCATCACCTTCGTAAACCGCTTCGGCTCGGATGCCACGGCAGCGTACGCAGCCGTCAACCAGATCGGAAGCTACGTGCAGTTTCCAGCACTCTCGATCGGCATCGCAGCTTCGATCTTCGGTGCACAAGCGATCGGGGCCGGACGAACCGAACTTCTTGGAGCGGTCATTCGGTCCAGCGTCGCCCTGAACTATATCGTAGAGGGAGTCTTGATCTTGATCGTGTACGGCTTCGCGAATGTGATCCTCGGAATGTTTTTGACGAGCGAGCACACGCACCACATCGCGCGCGATCTGCTCAACATCACGCTTTGGAGCTACGCGATCTTTGGAAACGCAACCGTCATCTCCGGCATCGTCCGCTCGAGCGGCACCGTTCTCGTTCCGATGTGCATTACGATCTTCTCGATTTGGGGGATCGAGGTTCCAGTCGCTTGGGTACTCTCGCATCGCATCGGCCTTCCCGGCGTGTGGTGGGGCTATCCGGCGGCGTTCGTCGTGAACGTCGCGCTGCAGTTTGCCTACTACGAGCTGGTGTGGCGTCGTAAGCCGCTGCGCGCAATCCGATGAGTATCATCGATCGGCTCCCGCTGGGCGCGGAGCAATTGCGCGAGATCGCAAGTTGGCCGTCCGAGCGCGTGCCGGAACTCTTGGCACTGGCCGGTGACGTTCGCAACGCCGCGTCCGGAAAACGCATCTCGCTCGAGATCCTCTACAACGCGAAGAAAGGCGGATGCTCGGAAGATTGTGCATTCTGCTCGCAGGCTGCACGCTACTCGACCGGTGTCGAGCCGGAGCAGCTCGCCGGCGTCGACGAATTCCTCGCGTCGGCTCGCGAAGCCGCCCGCCGCGGTGCGAGCGAGTATTGCATGGTCGTGGCGGTCCGCGGACCGTCGCCGCGTCTCCTCGAGCGTATCCTTGAAGCTACGCGCCGGATCAAGGCCGAGCTGCCATTGAACGTTGCAGTCTCGCTCGGAATTCTTACCGACGCTGATGTTGCGGCGCTGCACGACGCCGGCGTCGACAAGGTCAATCACAATTTGGAGACGTCGCGCCGGCACTTTCCGGCAATTTGCACGACGCACACGTTCCAGGAACGCTGGGACACGTGCTTGCTTGTGAAAGCGCACGGACTCGAGCTTTGCTGCGGCGGCATCATCGGAATGGGCGAGACGCTCGACGACCGCATTGATTTCTTACTTTCTTTGCAAGAGCTAGAGCCCCAGGAAGTCCCGGTCAACTTCCTCAATCCGCGACCGGGAACGCCGCTTGCCGATCGGCCGGTCCTGGAGCCGAACGAAGCGTTGCAATTCATTGCGCTAACACGCTTTGCGCTGCCAAACGCGTTGATTCGTCTTGCGGGCGGCCGCGAGATCACGCTGCGCGGCATGCAAGATCTGGGCTTCCGCGCCGGCGCGAACGGCTTGATTCTCGGCAACTATCTCACAACGCAAGGCCGATCGGACGAAGACGACTTCGCAATGCTCGAGCGGCTCGGCTTTACCGTTTAGGCGAGCGCTCCAAAACATCGCGAAGCGACGCGTTGTTGAGATCGAGCAACGTTTGCGCCGAATCCGAATCGATGCCCAGGCGTTCCATCACGACCGCTCGCTTCACGCTTCCGCCCGAACGCTCGAGCAACTCGCGGGCGCGCTCCTCACTGACACTGCAAAGCTCGCGCACGAGACGCAGCGCGCGGGCTCGAAGCTTTTCGCTCGTGGCGGCAACGTCGACCATGAGATTGTCGTAGACCTTTCCCAAGCGCACCATCACGGCCGTCGAAAGCGCGGATAGCACGATTTTCTGAGCCGTTCCCGCTAGCATCCGCGTCGAGCCGGAAAGCGGCTCCGCGCCGGTCGGCGTGACGATCGCGACGTCCGCGTGCTTGGCGAGGCGCGAATCGGGAGCGCTCGTGATCGCAACGGTCAGCGCACCCTTCGCTTTGGCTCGATCCAAACTCGCACACACAAACGGCGCACCACCGCTTGCGGAGATTCCGATCACCGCATCCTTTGCGTGGATATCGGCCTCGAATCCGTGCGTATCATCTTCAGCGCCTTCAACGGCTCCACTGATCGCCTCGAATCCGCCCGCGATGTGCGCGAGCGCAAGCGACGGCGGTACGCCGAACGTCGGCGGTAGCTCAGCCGCATCGAGGACACCGAGCCGTCCGCTCGTCCCGGCCCCGACATAGTGCAGTGTTCCACCGGAACGCAGGCGGGCGCTGATCGCATCCGCCGCACGTGCGATCTGCGGCACTGCGGCGCGCGCGGCATCGAACGCCCGCCCTTGCGCTGCGATCAAGGCGGCAACGAGATCGGTGGTCGGCATGCGGTCGAGTCCGCGCGTAGCCTCATCGACGGCTTCGGTTGGCGGCAAGCCTTCCGTCACAAGAGCTTGCTCAGATTATCCGCAAACGTCGCGATTTGTTTTTTGGCAACACCTTCGATCAGGCGTCCGCCGACCGTCGCGATGACGCCGCTGATCTTCGCATCCGCGCGCAGCTTGACGCGCGAACCAGAGCCGGCAGCTTCGACGTCCGTGGAAATCTTCGCGCGAACGCCGCCCCGCCCGCGCGCCTCGTTACCGTTGACCGAAAACTGCGCGTGGCGTGCTGCATCATCGAGCTGTTCGACCGTGATCGTCGCATCGTAGTTCACGTTGACGGGACCGACTTTGAGACCGACGTTCGCGCGATACGTCCGGTCGTCGACGGTCTCCGTGATCTTTGCGCCCGGGATGCAACCGGCGACACGAGGGATGTCTTTGAGCACACCCCAGACGCGATCGACCGGCGCGTCGACTTCAAAGGAATCCTCGATGATCATCGCGCCGCGATCGGAGCCCGAAGAGTCCCGTGTACGGGCTCGGTGCCTTTTGAGAGACTGCCGCCTTTACGGCCGGAACGCGTCGCTATGATCTCGGCCGCGATCGAGATGGCGGTTTCTTCAGGCGTACGCGACCCGATGTCGAGTCCAATCGGCGCATGGATCCTTGCGAGGTCATCTGCCGTAACGCCCGCGGCGCGAAGCTGCTCGACCCGCTCGGCGTGCGTGCGGCGGCTCCCCATCGCACCGATGTAGCCGGCTTGCGTGCGCAGAGCAACCTGTAAAAGCGGAATGTCGAACTTGGCGTCGTGCGTGAGAATCACGAGCGCGGTGCGTTCGTCGATCGGGGCCTTGTTCAGAAATTCATCGGGCCATTCGACCACGACTTCGTCAGCCTGCGGAAAACGCTGCCGCGTCGCAAAGATGGGACGCGCATCGATGACGCTGACGCGATATCCGAGATCTTTTCCGACGTGGACCATCGCGCGCGAAAAGTCGATGGCGCCGAAAATGTACATATTCGGCTTCGGCGCGAACGAACGGATGAACACGCGAACGTCCGTCCCGACCGGTTCACCCTCGTCGCCGAAGGTGCGAACGACGGTATCGCCTGCCGCGAGCAGCGCGCGTGCTTCCCCGCTCACCGCATGGTCGAGACCATCGTTACCCATCGAGCCATACGCGTCGTCGTTATGGCTCACGAGACGCACGCGTCCGGCAATCGCTCCGTCGAGACCGATTGCGAGCGCGATCGGCGCATCACGGCCGACTGCTTCCGCGATGCGGCGGAGAATCTGCGCATCGAGCATCTCGACGAAGATGTGAATCGTGCCGCCGCACGTCAGGCCAACCGAAATCGCTTGCGCATCGCTGATACCGTAGGTAACCAAACGCGCCCGCCCAGTGCGCAGAACGTCCTGTGTTTCTTCGTACACCGCGCCTTCGACGCAACCGCCACTTACCGACCCGGCAACTTCACCACGATCGTTGACGGCCATCGCGGCGCCGGGATCGCGCGGCGCTGAAAACTCGACCGCAACGACAGTCGCGATCGCGACCCGGCGACCGTCGCCCTGCCAGCGCTCCAACGTTTCCAGAATGTCGATCATTGGCGGTTCATCCAGGCTCCGCGTCCAGGGAGGATTTTCCTTTCAAGGGGTGCGAGTTTGCGGACCCCACGCGTGTGATTTTGGAGAGCGTCCATGCAGACGAAACCTTCCATTTCTTCTTCTACGGCGCCCGCGCAAACCGCGATCGAAGTCGAGGTTAACGGCGAGAAACACGCACTTACCGTCGAACCGCGTCTTCTACTCGCGCACATGCTACGCGAGCGCCTTGGTCTGACCGGGACGCACATTGGATGCGACACGTCCAGCTGTGGTGCGTGCACCGTGCTTCTCGAGGGCAAGTCCGTCAAAAGCTGTACGGTTCTTGCGGTGCAAGCCGATGGTCGAGCCGTGACGACGATCGAAGGCATCGGTACGTCGCGTTCGCTGCATCCGATGCAAGAAGCGTTTTGGGCCGAGCACGGGCTGCAGTGCGGTTATTGCACTACCGGCATGATCATGGCATCCCTCGACCTGATCGCACGCAACCCCGATCCATCTGACGAGCAGATCCGTGAAGGATTAGGCGGCAACATCTGCCGCTGCACCGGCTATCACAACATCGTGCGCGCGGTCAAAGCAGCCGCGAAGGCGGTCAAGAAGTAATGGCATTCACGACGATGGTCGGCGCGCGCATTCGGCGCCGCGAGGATCCGCGCCTCATAACCGGACGCGCAAGCTATACCGACGATTTCAAAACGATTGGGACCTTGTACGCGAGCTTCGTGCGCAGCCCATACGGACACGCGAAGATTCGCGCAATCGATACGTCCGGTGCTAAAGATCATCCAGGCGTCATCGCCGTATACGTTGGCACCGATCTGGCCGACGCCGGTGTCAAGGGTTTGCCGTGCGCGCATAAACTTCCCGAGCTCAACGTCCCCCCGCACCCGGCGCTCGCGATCGGCGAGGTCCGTTACGTCGGCGAGCCGGTCGCGGTCGTCATTGCCGACGATCCTTATGTTGCACGTGACGCTGCCGAGCTCGTGGAGATCGCATACGACGAGCAGCCTGTCGTCGTCGATCCACTCCAAGCGCTCGAAGGAAAGACGCTCGTTCACGAAGCGTTCGGAACGAACATTGCGTTCCGCCTCCCGATCGCCGCAGGCGATACCGATGCAGCCTTCAAATCGGCAGACGTCGTCATCAAACAGCGCTTCATCAACCAGCGCTTGGCGCCGGTTCCGATAGAAACGCGCGCGGTGCTTGCACAGTGGAATCCCGGCGAGGAAGGGCTGACGATAACGACCTCGACACAGATTCCGCACTTGCTGCGAACGCAGCTCGCGGTTGCGCTCGGCATGCCCGAGAATCACATTCGTGTCATCGCGCCCGAAGTCGGCGGCGGTTTCGGCGCGAAGCTGAACGTCTACGCCGAAGAAATCGCGTGCGGCTGGATCGCGATGCAGCTCGGGCGTCCGGTGAAATTCACCGAGACGCGCTCCGAATGTTTTACCGCCATGATCCACGGCCGCGATCAAGTCGACGACGTCGAGGTCGCCGTCAAAAACGACGGCACGATCCTCGGCCTACGCTTACGCGTGGTCGCAAATCTCGGTGCATACTTTCAGCTGCTGACGCCGGTCATTCCGACGTTGACGCTGCTCATGGCCCCGGGGTGCTACGCGATCAAGAACATCTCGACGGAGTGCATCGGCGTCTTCACCAACACGATGTCGACCGACGCATATCGCGGCGCCGGCCGTCCGGAAGCGACGTATTTGATCGAGCGAACGCTGGACCTGATCGCGCGTAAGCTCAATCTCGATCCGGTCGAAGTGCGACGGCGCAACTTCATCAAAGCCGATTCGTTCCCGCATACAACCGCGATGGGCTTGACGTACGATTCCGGCAACTACGAAGCCACGATGGATCAAGCACTCAAAGCGGCCGACTATCCCGGTTTGCGCAAAGCGCAGGCCGAAGCCCGTAAGGCGGGCCGGTTACTCGGGATCGGTTTGTCGACGTATGTCGAGGTGTGCGGGATGGGCCCGTCGGCTGCGATGCCGGCCGCGGGTTGGGACTCCGCAACCGTGCGTGTCGAGCCCACGGGCGCCGTCACGGTGCTCACCGGTATCTCGCCGCACGGACAAGGCGAGGAGACGACATTCGCGCAGATCGTCGCCGACGAGCTCGGCGTTCCGATCGAACAGATCATCATCGTGCACGGCGATACTGACCGAGTGCAATATGGTGTCGGAACCTTCGGCTCACGCGGTACCGCAGTCGGAGGCGCTGCGCTCAAGCTCGCACTCGATGTGATAAGAGAAAAGGCGATGAAGATCGCAGCCCATCAGTGGGAAGCGAGCCCCGACGACGTCGAGTATCGTGACGGCAAGATCATGGTCAAAGGCGATCCGTCGAAGGCGATGACGACCGCCGAAGCCGGCTTCCTGGCATTTATGGGCGACAAGTTGCCGCCCGGCCTCGAACCGGGACTCGATGCGACGCGCCGGTTCGAGCCGCCGAACTTCGTGTATCCGTTCGGGACGCACATCTGCGTCGTCGAGATCGATCCGCAAACCGGCTCGACCAAGATCGTGCGCTACCTCGCAACGGATGATTGCGGCAAAGTCATCAATCCGATGATCGTGGCGGGACAAGTTCACGGCGGACTTGCGCAAGGCATCGCGCAGGCACTCTTCGAGGAAGTCGTCTATGACGAAGACGGTCAGCTGCTCACCGGGACGCTGCTGGACTATGCGGTTCCGCGTGCCGAGCATCTTCTGAATTTCGAACTCGACCATACGGTCACCCCGACCGACGTCAACCCGCTCGGCGTGAAAGGCGTCG
The DNA here is from genome assembly GCA_036489885.1 of Candidatus Baltobacteraceae bacterium. Classification (NCBI taxonomy): domain Bacteria; kingdom Bacillati; phylum Vulcanimicrobiota; class Vulcanimicrobiia; order Vulcanimicrobiales; family Vulcanimicrobiaceae; species Vulcanimicrobiaceae bacterium. The sequence continues at coordinate 706,435 of DASXEW010000001.1, read as the reverse complement.
GCGAAGCAGGCACGATCGGATCGACTCCGGCGGTCGTCAACGCGGTCATCGATGCGCTTGCACCGTTCGGCATCACGCATCTCGACATGCCGCTCAAACCCGAAAAAGTCTGGACCGCAATCCAACAAGCAGGTGGGCTATGATTCCGGCAGCTTTCGACTATTCGCGACCACGCTCGCTCGACGAAGCATTCGCACTCCTCGCCGAGCACGGAGCCGACGCCAAGCTGATTGCAGGCGGACACAGCTTGCTTCCGATGATGAAGTTGCGTCTCGCAACTCCGGCGATGCTCATCGACATCTCGCGCATCGCCGGCCTCGACGGGATTCGAGCCTCGGGCGATTCGATCACGATCGGCGCGCTCGCAACGCACGCTGCAATCGCTGCGGATGCGAACGTTCGCAAACTGGTTCCGGCCCTTGCCGATGCCGCAAGCCACATCGGCGATACCCAGGTTCGCAACCGCGGGACGATTGGTGGTTCGTGCGCGCATGGCGATCCCTCGGCGGATTATCCCGCCGTCATGCTCGCGCTCGACGCATCATTGACGTTACAATCTCGCTCGGGCAAGAAAACCGTCAATGCAGGCGACTTCTTCCGTGGCATGTTCGAAACGGCGCTCGAACCGGACGCCCTGCTCGTCGAAATCACGCTGAAGGCCGCGCCGAAATCCGCATACGCAAAGTTCCCGCATCCAGCCTCGCACTACGCGGTCGTCGGGGCTGCAGCGAACCTGACGCTGAACGGAAACGTGATTAGCTCGGCACGCATCGCGATCACCGGCGTCGGCGATCACGCTTTCCGTGCATCGAATGTCGAGAAAGCGCTCACCGGCGTTGATCCCAGCGACGCGGCAGCGGTGAAGGCCGCGTGCGTCGATGCAGGCGCGGGGATTGAAGCGCGTTCCGACGTCTTCGCCTCCGGCCGATACCGCGCCGCGATGGCGGAAGTATACGCCGCGCGTGCAATCGACGCAGCCGCAAAGCACTAGTACACAATGCTGTATCGCCGGCGGAGGCCCCGCCGGCGTGATGCTCGGGTACATTCTCGCGCGCGCCGGCGTCGATGTCATGGTGCTCGAGAAGCACGAGGATTTTTTCCGTGACTTTCGCGGCGATACCATCCACCCGTCGACGTTCACGGTCATGCAGGAGCTTGGACTGCTCGATGACTTTCTGAAGGTACCACACGATGAGATCAGCCAGCTGAGAGGACGCATCAGCGGTGTCGATCTGAAGATCGTCGATCTTCGTTACGTCCCGGGGCCGTGCAAGTTCATAGGAATGATGCCGCAATGGGATTTCCTGAATTTTCTCGCGGAGCGCGGCCGGCGACTCTCGACGTTTCGTTTGGAGATGAAGACCGAGGTAATCGATCTGCTGTTCGATGGCGAGACCGTCGCCGGCGTTCGCGCACGGACGCCTTCAGGCACGCTCGAGATTCGGGCGTCGCTCGTCGTGGCTGCCGACGGACGCGACTCGATTTTGCGCGAGCGCGCACACATGCAACCCATCGATCACGGCGTCCCGATCGATGTTCTATGGTTCAGGCTTCCTCATGAAAAGGACGACCCGCCGCCAAGTTTCGGAAACATCGCCCCGGGCGGCATCCTCGTCACGATCCCGCGCGGCGATTACTTTCAGTGCGCGTTCGTGATCAAGAAGGGTGGCTTCGAAGAGATCAAACAGCGCGGCATTCAGTACCTCCGAGATAGAATCGCGGAGCTTGCGCCCTATGTCGCCGCTCGGGTCGACGATCTGAAGAGCTTCGATGACGTCAAGCTCCTTACGGTCAGCATCAACCGCTTACCGGTCTGGGCGCGACCGGGTTTACTCTTCATCGGTGATGCCGCGCACGCGATGTCGCCGATCGGCGGCGTCGGAATCAACCTCGCGATTCAAGATGCCGTTGCCGGCGCGAACATTCTCGCCGGGCCGCTCAAGAATCATATGCTGCGCATGAGCGATCTCAATGCCGTTCAACGCCGTCGTGAGTTTCCGACGAAAGTGATTCAGGGCGCGCAGCTCCTCGTTCAAAACCGGGCGATGACCCAGATTCTGAACACGAAGCAGAACTTCAAGCCGCCGATGATCTTACGCGTCCTCGACAAGGTCGCGCTGTTACGGCGCATACCGGCGTATTTGGTCGGGATCGGTCCGCGTCCCGAGCATGTTAGGTGCTTGAACTCTCGCTCTTCTTGAGTTGACGCCAACGCGGTAACGTGCGCGGATACGTGCCGTTGGGATACTTTTCAATAAATTGCCGCGAGATGACCGCAAGATATTCAAAATTCTCGTACACTCTCTCGGTCTTCCGCTTCTTGCGCATCACGTCGATCAGCGGCCAAAGAACTTCCCACATGGCGACGATCGGAACGCACCCAACGTCGAGATAGGCCTCGCGATCGATCATCCCATATTTCACGTACGACCCGACTTGTTCGTAGTAGTCGCAGATGTGGAACTCGGGATGTTCTGAGCGCAGTACCGGCCCCGGTTTTGCGATGTTGTCCAGATATGACACATCTTTCAAGCGTTCGCGAAGCTCGTTGCGCACGTACGAAACCCAGCTCTGCATTTCCGGCTTCTGCCAATCTTGCAGAATCGTTACCAAACCCGTAAGACTGTTCGCCACACGCAAATGGCGAAGCTGAATGATGCCGACGATCGCCGTCAGCCCAAACACAACGAGTGTCAGTCCGCTGAAAACGGCGGTCCAGAAATCCGGACTCATCCGCAACCTCTTTCTGCAAGACGGACGGCACCCTCTACCGGATCGCCACCCGCAACGATCGCTGCGTTCGGGAGCGACGATACGATCTTGCTCTTGAGCAATGCGGTCAGCAAATTCTCTTCACGCAATAATCCGCCCGATAGCGCCACGTTGGTTCTTGCTTCCGTAAGATGAGCGGCGGAAGCGACGTCGATGACGAGCTGCGCCAGCTGACCGGCAGCGGCTTCGACGATCGTCTTTGAGGCACGATTCCCTTTGCCGGCAAACGCGAGTATGCTCGGTGCAAGTGCCGCTATTTTTGCGACGTCGATTCGTTCGTGGTAGACGGCGCGTATGAGTGAAGACCGGTTCGCCACACCGAGATGCCGCGCAACCAGCCGGCTCGTCTCTTCGGCACGCGCACGTCCGTCGTAGACGCGGCCGAGCAAACGAAGAGCTTCGAATCCAATCCAACCCGCCGAACCCTCGTCACCGAGTAGATACCCGAGACCGCCCGCGCGGTGAAGATTCCCCTCGGGATCGCTCGCGAGGGCGATCGATCCGGTCCCCGCGACGATCACGATACCTGGTCCCTGCGGAATCGCAGCCCGCAGAGCTATTTCGACGTCGTCGCCAACGCGCACGTTCGATGAAGGGAAAGCGACGCGAACGATTGCTTCGAGGTCACGCGCGACGTCGGGGCTACCAGCGCCCGCAGCTCCGATATGAATCGCCGAAATCGTTTCGGACGTCTGGTCGCCGCACGCTTCGCGAATCGTGCGTAAGATGACGACGGCTGCAGCATCGATGCCCGCGATCGTGGCGTTCGCGCCGGCGCCTTGCGCGCGGCGCACGATCATTTTGCCGCTCGCGAGCGCCGCTGAGGTCTTCGTAGCACCCGCATCGACACCGACCACGACGCTAGCCACGCGTGCCTCCCGTCTCGCGCCCGATCTTTGCGAGGAGCACCGCAAGTTCGTAGGGCACGATCGAACCAAGAACCACGGGTGCGCGCGCGCCCGTTACGCGCGGCAGATTTGCGGGACGTCCACGCAGCGTCTCGTATCCGAGAATCGCAAATGCAACGGCTTCCTTCGCATCCGCGCTTATTCCGAAGTCGTCGGATTGCGCGATGCGTGGTGCGTCGTCGAGTGCATGGCGCAACATTTGCACCAGCGCGGGGTTGCGTGAACCTCCGCCGCCGAGAATCACGCGCGCTCCGCGAGCACCGTAGCGGCGAATTGCATCTGCCAGCGGACGAATCGTAAAGGCAGCCAGCGTTGCGCATCCATCTTCAACGCAAAGCCCACCCAGCGTTTGCCGATGCGCATCGAGAATTTGCCGGCCGAACTGTTCGCGGCCGGTTGATTTCGGCGGCTCGAGCGCAAAGTATGGATCGGCGAGCAACGCGTCGAGCAGGCTCTCGTCGACGGTCCCCTTCGACGTGAGCATGCCGTCAAAATCCATAACCTCGCCGGTTCGCTCGCGAACGAATGCATCGAGCAATATCGTACCGGGACCCGCATCGAACGCGACGGCGTCGTTTGGTGTGCCGCCGCGTGGGAGAATCGTCAGGTTGCAGATCCCGCCGATGTTGACCGCGACGCGATCTTCTTCGCTCGACCCGAACACGATCGCATCGACGAACGGCACCAAGGGCGCCCCTGAGCCGCCAAGTGCGCAATCCGCAGAACGGAAATCCCACACGACACTCGCCCGCAGCTCATCGCGCAACTCGTACGGACGGCCGATTTGCAGCGTCGTCGAGCGCGGACCATCGTGATACAACGTCAAGCCGTGCGTCGCGATGAAATCGATGCGGTCACCTTCTATTGCGGCGACGGCAGTCGCGGTAAAGGCAGCGCCCAGATCCGCGTGAAGCTGCGCGACCGCCGCCGTGCTTCCGCGCTCGGGCGGCAGTGCGGCTTCCAATCGCTCGCGAAGCCGAGCGTCAAATGGTTGGCTGATGAAACGCTGGACCGTTACGGCGTAGCCCTCGCCGCGCGGCTCGAGCTCGACGAGCGCGGCGTCGATCCCGTCCAGCGATGTGCCGGACATCAGGCCGAGTGCGCGCATCGCTCCACAAAGTCGACTGCTTCATCACAAACTGCTGCGCGAAGCGCGCGAAGATCGCCGCGTTCGAAGTGCACCGCATTGGTGAGCAAGACGACGCCCACGTCGAGATCGGGATCGCACCACAGCGACGTCCCGGTGAAACCCGTGTGGCCGAACGCACGCGATCCCATTTTCGTCCCGCACGAGTTCTCGTTCGACGTTCGCAGCACCCAGCCGAGTCCTCGCCTTGCAATCGGATCGAACGCCTGCTCTTTGAGCGACTCGCGGACGATATCGAGGTCGAGCGGCGCAGCCTCGCCACCTCGCAGCGCGCCGAGATAGATCTCCGCGACGCGCGCGACGTCACGTGCATCGCCGAAGAGTCCCGCGTGTCCCGCGACGCCGCCCATCACGTGCGCCTTCTCGTCGTGCACGCTTCCCTGTACGAGACCGCGCCACTCGTCGCGTTCGGTCGCGGGAATGCGTTTGCGCTCCGCTTGCGGCGGTCGAAAACCGAGCGATGGCGTGCCGCTTCCCGCCAGCGTTTCCGCGACGATCGACTGCAGTGAGCGCGAGCGCAGTCGTTCGATAATGACGCCGAGCGTAATAAAACCGAGATCGCTGTACACAACTTTTTCGCGCGGTGCGGCGACGAGCTCGCGTGTCAACGCGTATTCTTCGACCCGAACGCCGCTTTCCAGCAGCCCTCGATAGTCGGCACCCGACGCGAAGCCCGCGTCGTGCGAGAGAATCATGCGCAACGTAATCGGAGCGTGCGGCGTGTTACGCCATTCCGGGATGAGACCGGTGAGTGGAGCATCGAGCTCGATCCTACCGCTCGATACGTGCGCAAGCGCGACCGTCGACACCACGATCTTTGTGAGCGATGCCAAGTCAAATCGCGTGTCGACAAAAACTGGATCGCCGTCGTCTCGACGCGTCCTGCCGTAGGCGCCCTCGAAGGCTAGCCGTCCACCGTGCTCGACACGCACGACCGCTGCGGACAGGCGCGCTCCGACAGCGGCACGCAGCGCGACGTCAGGAGTTCGCAGAACGCGCAGTCATCACGTCGGCAACGCCTTCGATACTGACCTCCGTGTCGTTGTAGATGCACACAAGATTCTCGGCGGTCTCGAACAGTGCAGCGTCATACGGCTCGCGCGCCGAGATCAGGATCGCACTGGGCACAGCCTGCAACAAACGCCTTATGGCTGCGGCTTGACCCGAATGCACATGAGCGCGTCGCATCACGATCACGATCTGCCTTCCGGGCATTCCGGCGAGAACCATCGCAAGCAGCTCGAGCTCGTCGTCGCGCGGCTCGACGGAGACGCGCATGATCTCGCTCTTGTGCCCGCGCTTGCGAAGCGCGGCCGAGAGCGAGGCGGATTCACCTTGTTCGAACGAGATCACGGTAACCGGTACGCGCGCTTCGAGGGCGATGCCACCGCGCACGATCGTAACTGCCTTACGGGCGATCTCTCGACCAACTTCCGCATCCGCGTCATACGGCCCGTTCGAGGGGATAGAAGCACGTAAAGCGCGCATCCGCGCCGCCGCTTCCGCGAGCCGCTCGGATGACAGCGCGCCGCTTTCGACCGATGCGACGATCGCTTCGATCGACGCCTCGGCCAGATCGAGCCGATGCGAAATCAAAATGCAATCGACGCCCGCCCGCAGTGCGCGCGGTGCGACCGCCGCATCGGCTTCGCCGAGCGCGGCCATTTCGACACAATCGCTGAACACGACGCCGCCGAACTGCATCTCCTCACGCAAAAGATCGTATAGAATCGCGCGCGACATCGTGGCGGGCGAATCCGGATCCAGCGCCGGCACGACCACGTGCGCGGTCATAATGGCCGGAATCCCGGCCCGAATCACGTTTGCGAACGGTACAAGGTCGCGTTTGCGCAACGTCGTCGCATCGACCGTCACGACCGGTTGCGCGACGTGAGAGTCGGTCGACGTCGCGCCATGTCCGGGGAAGTGCTTGCCGACCGGGACAACGCCTCCGGCTTGCAAGCCTTGCGCAAAGGCACGCCCGAATTCAGAGACGCGGTGCGGATCGCTTCCGAACGAACGCGTTCCGATAACCGTGTTGCACGGCTCGAGCGCAAGATCGAGAACCGGTGCAAAGTCGAGATTGACGCCGAGCGCACGTAAGTCGCTGCCCAAGCGGTGCGCCGCCCGGCGCGCCAAGTCGATGTCGCCCGTCGCACCAAGCGCCATCATCGAGGGCAGGGCAACGACGCCGTCGCGTAGTCGCGCAACCGCACCGCCTTCCTGATCGATGCCGATGAGCGCCGGCATCGTATCGCCGAGCGCGTGCTGCAATGCGGACGTCAGATTCCGAACTTGATTGGGATGCTCGAGATTTCGCGGAAAGAGAATCGTTGCGCGAATACCGAGGCGGGCGATACGGTCGAGCGGCGCATCCACGTCACTCGTTCCGGTAAAGCCCGTGCAGATGACTTGCGCTGCGAGCTCCGACGTCACGAAAGCTCGCGCAGAAACGCTTCGCGTGGGTCTTCTCCCTGACCGGCACGGGCGGCCCGGACAAGATCACGCAACCGCCGGATCAGCTCGTCCTCCGGCGCCTTACCGGCAGCCAGCGCCCGAATCGCGATCAGCGCTTCGTCAGCCGCGCGCTCACCAATCGCCTCAAATGCCCGATAAAATGGCGCTGCGCGCGGATCATCGAGACGATCGCGAAGGATGTGCTCGATCGCTTCGCGCTTCGAAGGCTTTCCATCGAGGAGGTATCCGTCCAGCGGCCGCAAGTCCATCTCATGCGTTGGTTGTGCCTGTTCGCAGTCATGCTCCTGGTTGGCGCAACGCCGGCCAAATCGGACTTGCTTGAACGCGCGATGCAGTCATCGGGCGCGCCCTGGCGCTTCCACGTCGTCAGCCGCATCGCGGACACGCAAACGCAAATCGACGAACAACGCGATCTCGTCGTAACGCAAAGTTGCCGCGGCGTCGTTTGCCGAGGAACAGTCGTGAACTCCGCGCGCGGACGTGTTTCGTTTTTTTGGTACAACGAAACGCCGATTTTGCAGTCGACGCTGCTCGATCCGTTCCAGATCACACTGCGCGCGATCGTTTCGTATGCGTTTACGTCACCCACATTCACGGCGAACGGCGGCACGGTCGTGGCGCTCGCCGAGCGGCGTCTGGGTGACGCGTCTGTTGCGCCGTACGCCGTCACGGCGCCGCACGGCGCTCAACTTGCCGCGCTGCTCGACCCGGCTACGGGGCTCTTGGTCGCGGTCGCGCAAGGCAACGACGTCATCTACCGCTACGAGGATCAGCGACGCGTCGGGCCGCTCATGCTTCCTTTTAGTGTCGCCCGCGGCGACGGGAGCAGCGAGACGTTCGATGACCGGCACATCGCGGACGCCCCACTATCGCCGCCGGCGGGCCCCCCGGTCACCTTTGCCCCGAGCGCCCAAACGCTCGGGCTCGAACCCGGCGATCTTCCGCGTTTCCCGTGCAGGGTCGAGAACATCGCCGCGCGCTGCGTCCTCGACACAGGATCGCCCGGACTCGCAATGAGTTTGGACCTTGCCGACCGGCTGGGCAAGAAGCTCGTCGGTTCGTTCGAGATCGCGGGGCTCGGGACGATGAGCAGCGGCATCGTCCGCGCCGATTCGCTCTCGCTCGGCTCGATGCACCTGGGTCCCGCACTGTTCGCGATCTTGCCTGACGTCGGCGGTTTTGGAGCCGACGTCCTGATCGGGACGGACGTCCTCGCCCGGGCGGTCGTTCGCGTCGATCCCAAACTTCGGACGATTGCCTTCGAACCGCCGGGGTCGGCGATCGACGGTACCCATGTCGCGCTCAGCTTCGATGGGTTCACGCCCTCGGTCGCGTTCCGGCTCGAGACCTTGGCTGAAAACCTGGTCCTCGACACAGGTGATAACGCCTCGATCGATCTTTCTGAGGACTTCGCACGGACCCACCCCGATCTGGTCACTACGAAGATGCGCGGCCATGTCGTCGGCGTGGGCGGTCTCGGAACGCGCGCAATCGGGCACATCGGCCACGTCGAATTCGCCGGCATTTCGCTGACGAGCGTCCTCGCCGACATAACGAAGAGCCCCGGGTCGCCGGCATCGCGCGTCGGGAATGCATTCCTATCGCGTTTCGCCTTTGACCTGGACTATACAGAACTCCGCATGAGCGTGCGTCCGCCTCGTTGAAGGGCGTTTTAATGGAAGCTCTAGGCGACGAGCTCTTTTCTTTTCAGAAGGCTGAATGGGATCGGCTCTCGAGCCACTCCAGCCGGGATGCCGCCGCCCTGCACGGGCAGTTTGGCCACATCCTGCGCGGTTATCGTTACCTCGAGCTGGTCCACGAGCGCCACGTCCCGACGGCCAAACACTATAAAGAGCTTTTGGCTCAACTGATTGCACGCATGGACCCCGCCTTCGAGGGCGGCGCGATCACGTACGACGACGAGATGGCGACGATGGACACCGACATGGCCGATCTGCTCGATGTCGCGCACATCGATCTCGAAACGTTCTATCTTTTTGCCAAAGTCGTTCTCGAGCGCGTTGCGCAGTATATCGAGCTCTACTTCGGCTCCGAACCGAAGCTCTCGGTGCGCTCGCACGACAAGCTCCGCGCCAACTTTTCTGAGTTCGCGCTACGCCGCGGAATCGTTATTCCAGACGGTTTTAACCCGACTTTTGCGCATGTTCACGACATGGTGTTTACGCACCAATCGGAATCGGCGACCAACGATTCACGTGTCGCGCAATCACCGAGCGATTTGATGATCGCGCACACCGACAACACGCCGGGCAGCAATGGTTCATCCAACGGCGTCATGCGGCTTTCGCTTACGACGGGACAGTTGCTCAACGTCGTCGACGCCTATTTGCGCGCGACGCTCGAGCTCGTTCGCGCGAATCCGAGCCGTGCCAAGATGCTGCGGAAGCGCCGCGTCCGCGACCCGCAGCCGGCAGCACCCGCCGCCCAGGCGATGCCTGAATTCAGTAAGCCCTTCGAAGAGGAAGCGCCCAGCTTCGCCATCGTGGTCGAAGCGCCGGCCTCTATTTTTTAAAGACCATCGTCACCGTCGTCCCATCGACGGTCTCGATCGAGACGGCCTCGGCCAACGCCCGCATGATCAAGAGACCGAACCCTCGCCTTGAGGGCAGGTCGCCTTCTTCGGTCATCGTGCCTTTTCCGCGATCGCGGACCTGGAGCGCGATGATCTTGTGCTCCGTGCAGCAGTAGATCGAGAGCACCATCTTGCCGCGCGTCCCCGCCGGGTAGGCGTGCTGGACCGTGTTGGCCAGCGCTTCGCCGCCCGCGATCATGACCTCGTGGATCCACTCCGACCGAACCGCGCATTCCTCGAGGAACGACCGCAGGACAGCCCTCCCCGCGGCAGCGTTCTTAGGCACGGCTAAAAACTCGCGGACGATCGCGACTCCGTCACTGCAAATCGAGTCAGCTGGTGCCCCGCTCGCCATCCCCCGCCCCCGGTTCAGTCTACCCCTAAAATCATCCCCCGGAAGGCTAAAGAACCCACCTTGGGACGCCGATACCAATAGCAAGACCAGCTGACTCTATTACACGGAAGTTTGAGAGCAACTATGTCCCTCGCGGTAGTTAACGGAACCACATCGAGCGTCGGGAGCAACACCCTAGCGGATCTGAATCTGTCCAGCGCCCAAAGCGCGCAGATCCAGCAAATCCTCTCAGAGCTGCAATCCGGGATGCTCAGCCCGATCGAAGCACGCGCACAAATCGCGGCGATTGCGAGTGCCCCGCAACAAGCGTCAGGCGGCCAAACCTCGACGCCACAAACGATCTCGGCCTCGCACGATAGCGTGCCGCTCCAGCAGTACTACGAGCTGCCGCTCCCGCAGGAGTCGCTCGCAGGCGCGCTGCCGAGCTACAATTCGCAAGGCGCAGCGACCGACGCAGTTTTCTCAGGGGCTTCGCAGACGGTCAACGCGCGCGCTTAGTCGCGCTAACATCTTGATAACCGCGACCACGATCCGCTCGGCCGGAAGCCGGCGGTAGGTCGCGGTGTCGTGTTGTTCCGGGATGACAACTGTCATCGTCGCATTGGACTCGTAGAGCAGAACGTTTCCGTTCGCATCGATGCCGAAGTCGATGCCGCCGAACTCGAGATTCATTGCCCGCACGATGTTCCGCAAGGCATGCATCGTACGCTCACCGAGAAACGCCGGCATGTCCGAGAGGAAGCGCTCTTCTTCCGCCCGGTGCGCTGCGTCGTTCATTTGTGCGGATCCGTAGTGAACTTTCCAATCGGGCGATATCGCGAGGTGCAGCGGATATAGATCGCCATCGACCATGATGGCACGGAACTTGCGATATTTCCCATCTGCACCGCGTCCGTCGAGATATTCGATCGCAAGAATGGTGTCGCCCGGAAGACTCTCGAGCGCCGGGGCAAGCTCTTCAGCACGATCAACTTTGACGAAAAAGCGGCCGGTGTGAAAACCGGGAGCGCGCAACAAGATCGGATATGCGAGTGCGATCTGCGTGCCGGACGAGCGCGAAAATTGACGGACCTGCGGAGCCACAACTCCTTCGAGGGCGCGCAACCTCGCCGCGTTCTCCAGGCGTCCCGTCACGAGCACGTGATCGGGATGGTTCACGACCGGTGCATCCGTTCGTGCGAGAATTTCTTTTGCGCGAACGAGTGCTTCCGCACAGCGATCCGCATCGCCGATCGCATTGAAGACGACGTGATGCGGCGGGAGCGAAACCTCATCGTCGAACAGTTCGACCACGAGCGCGGTCGTGAGAAAGATGCGTTCGTCGAGAAACTGCGCGGTCGAAACAGTTCCGCCCAGCGTCGAACATAACAACAACACGCGCACGGGCTCGCCGTCGCCGCGATACGAGCCTTCCATGATCGCCTCGCGAAAGCCCGAACCGCGGTGACGGTTTGCGCCTTCGGAATCGCCCAGCTCGTCAAGAACGTACGCGAGTCCTTGATGCGCCATGGGGTGCTCGGGATCGAGCTCAAGGACACGCTCGTAGTGCCGGCGCGCGTGATCGAACTTGCTACCGAAGACGAACGTGTACGCGAGATTAAGGTGACTTGCGACGTCATCCGGATGCTTGCTCGCTGCCTCGGCAAACGCAGCCTGCGCCGCCGTCCTCGCACCAGATTTGTAGAGAAGCAGCCCAAGCGCATTGAGGGCTCGAGCGTCACCGGGTTGTTTTGCAAGAATACCGACGTATTCCATACGCGCCAGCTCTGTGTGCCCGAGGATTTGGAGCAAGCTTGCGCGTTCGTAACGCAAATCGATTGACGCCGGATCGGCGCTGAGCCGTTCCTCGACGTCACGTAACGCGTTTTCGACGGTCGCGCTAAACGGGAGAGGCCCCATACTTAACGCGAACTTCCCGGTGAGTAAAGACGTGTCGAGTTTTTCATTTTCCGGCCGAGAAAACGGCGTTCGTTACGCGCTCGCGATCCTCATGGTCGCAGTCGCGTACGTCGTCTTTGCGAAGATCGGCTTCTCGCTCGCATTTTCCGTCCGCCAGGTCACCGCGGTTTGGCCGCCGAGCGGTATCGCCGTTTGCGCCCTCGTGCTCGGAGGGATGGCTCTATGGCCGGGCGTGGCGCTCGGTGCATTCCTCGCGAATCTGATGACGCACGAACCCGTGCTCACCGCCGCGGGAATTGCAGTTGGAAACACGCTCGGGCCGTTCTTGGCCGCCTATTTTCTCCGGCGGGCCGGCTTCGATCCGCGGCTCGAACGCGTCAACGACGTCCTCGTGCTCGCGATCTTCGGCGCGGTTGCGATGATCGTCACAGCCTCAAACGGCGTCACGTGGCTGGCGAGCGCGGGTATCGTCCCTTGGCACGATTACGGGATCGTCTGGCGTACCTGGTGGGACGGCGACGCGATGGGCGTCTTGCTGTTCGCACCGTTCTTGCTGACATGGCTGACGTCGCGCGACTTGCGCGTGGCAAGCGGCCGGAAGTTCGAGATTGCCCTCTTCCCATTTATGTTGTTGGTGGTCGCGTGGCTGGGATTTCTCAACAATCTGCGGCTGGGCTTCTTGGTCTTCCCAGCCATCATTTGGTCGGGACTGCGTTTCACGCAACGCGTCACCTCACTGTCCGTCATCGTCGTATCGCTGATCGCGATCATCGGAACGCAGCACGAGATCGGGCCTTTCGCCGGCGGCACGCTCGATCAACGGCTCGCGTATCTGATGACGCTGATGGCCGTATTGTCGATTACCGGACTCATTCTCGGCGCGGTCACTTCGGAACGTTCGCTCGCCGAGCAGATGCAACGCGAGGCGGAACGGCGTGAGTTGGAAAATGCCGAGCAGATCGCGCGCACCCTGCAAGGCGCGTTCCTGCCCAAGCGTCTGCCGGAACATCGCGACGTCACCTTCGACGCGCTCTACCTTACGGCCGGCCGGGAAGCGCTCGTCGGCGGTGATTGGTACGATGCATTCACGATACCGGACGGTCACATCGTCGTCTCGATCGGCGACATGCTCGGGCATGGCGTAAGCGCGGCCGTCACCGCAGCTGAAATTCGACAGCGGATTCTTGCAACGGCGTTCAGCACGACCGATCCCGCCGAGATTCTGACCAAAGTGAATCGCACGCTCCGCGACGAGGAGCAGACGATCGCGACCGCTCTCGTTGCGTTCATCGATCCCAAGGGAACGGCCATGCGCGTCGCCAGCGCCGGCCATCCACCGCCGATCGTCGCAGGTCCGACAATCCGTGCGCACTTTCTACCCTATGGCGGCCTGCCGCTAGGCGTGCTCGCGAATGCTGACTACGAGACGCATGCTGTCGCGCTCGAAGCGAACGCCGCCGTGCTTTTTTATACGGATGGTGTTACCGAATTCAACCGCAACATCGAGGCGGCTGAAGCAGAGCTGCTGACGGCGGTCGATGCATTCGTCAGTGAGCCACTTGCGAATCCTGCGGCGCTCGTGCAACGCCGAGTGATGGGCACGTCGCAGCCGGTCGATGACGTCGTCTTGATGCTCGTCCGGCTCGCGCCGTCACCCCTCGGAGCGGGAGCAATAACGACGCACTAGGAACGAGGGCCCATGATTCGACGCACGATCGCTTTTGTCGCGCTTCTCGCGCTCCTTTTCGGCCCTGCGGTTACGCCACGCGCGGATGCTTACGAGGCGCATGTCCTCAGCTATTCCGACGGCCTCGACGTCTCGTCGCTGAATCCTTGGTTCGCGTCGTCAGGCAACATCACCGCGCTCGTGGAGTTGACCGCGGCGGAATTCTTTCGCTTCGACGCGCACGGCAATCCCATTCCGGAGCTGGCCACCGAGGTACCAACTGCGGCCAATCACGGGATTAGCAAAGACGGGAAGTCGATCACCTACCATCTGCGTCACAACGTCAAATGGAGCGACGGGCAGCCATTCGACTCATCCGACGTGCTCTACAGCGTCGCCGTTGGAAAGAATCCCGGCAATAACATCTTCGTTCGCGACCCGTGGGACCGGCTCATCAGCGCGAGCGCGCCGAACAAATATACCGTCGTTTTTCACTTCAAAGAACCCTACGCGACGTTTATTTCCGATTATTTCTCGACGCAAAGCGGCTCTGCGATTCTCCCTAAACACATCCTTGGCGGGAGTACGTTGATCAACACCGCTGCCTACAATGGGCTTCCGGTTGGTATCGGCCCCTTCCGTTTCACCGCCTACAATCGCGGCAGCGACGTCGAGATGGAAGCGAATCCATACTATTGGCGTGGCCTGCCGAAGCTGCACAAGGTCATCTATAAGATCATCACGGACGACAATACGCGACTCACGGAATTGCAGTCGGGTGAACTTTCCTTGTCGGACTTGATCAACGGCACGCAGGTGGCAACCGCCAAAGCCGTACCCGGCAAGAAAAACGCAACGCGCTTAAGTCAATTCATGGGCGGGCTGTTCTTCAACGTGACACACCCCGCAGTCTCGGAGGCAGTCGTTCGGCGTGCGTTACGCATGGCGACCGATCGCGCGACGTCGTTCGATAAGGTCTTTCTTCGTAATGGGAGGATGACGGAATCGGTGGTCCCGGTTATCACGCGTAACTATCTCGAACTTCCACTAACCAAGTACGATCCCGCCGCTGCTGCGAAGATGCTGGATGCCGATGGATGGAAAGTCGGCCCTGACAGAATCCGCCACAAAAACGGGGTTGCCCTCAACCTCGACATGGCGATTCCTTCGGGTTATCAGCCGAGCGCGACGCTCGCCGCGATCTTGAAAGAAGACTGGGCGCAAATCAACGTCGGCATCACGATTCACACGTGGTCGACATCGCAGTTCTTTGCAATCTATGCGAATGGTGGAATCATCCAAACGGGCAAGTTCGATGTCGCGCTCTTTTCGCAGTCGATGGGCCCGGTGTTTGCGAACATCAACGGCGTGTACGATTGCGCCGGCGCTCCTCCCAACGGAGCGAACGCTTCGCATTACTGCAATCACAAGGTCGATGCACTCGACGATCGCTACTTGCATTCGTACGATCCCAAAGTGCAGGAGGCCGCCGCAACCCAGTTCCAGCGCATCATCGACGAGGACGCTCCGGCGATCATCCTTTACGATCGCGCGTTTTTCTCCGTCTACGATGGCCGTATCACGGGGTATCATCCCCATCCGTTTTCCTACTGGGGTGATCCGATGGAGCTGGATATCTAGCTAGACGACGAGCCCCGTAGCCGAACACTCGATAAACGTCGAGAGCGCGGGCGAGAGCCATTTGTCCTCTCGATACGCGAGTAGCGTCGCGACGTTGCCGCGCAAATTGATCGGGAGTATTGCGTACTTTCCGTCCAAAAGCTCGCGTTCGATAGTAAAGCGCGGTAAGAGGCCGATACCGATTCCGGCTGCTACGCACTGCTTCACGGCTTCAATCGAGTTGAATTCCGAAACGACCGACGCGCGCCGTCCGGCGCGCGCGAGAAACGCTTCGAACAGCGTGCGATACGCGCAGGTCGGCTCCAGAACCAGAATCGTTTCGCGCACGAGATCGGCAGGACGTACGTTCGCGCGGTCCTCGAGCCGATGTCCCTTGGGAGCGATCAACACCAACTCGACCTCGCCGAAATTGTGCGTGCGGAAGCCCGCATAGTCTTTCGGTTCATCAATGAACAGGCCGATGTCGTAGCGGCAGCTCTGAATGCCGTTGCGGACGACGCCGCACTCCTCGACCTCGACGTAAACGCTCGCGCGCGGATGCCGCTTACGAAGCGCCTGGACGATCGGCGGCAAGCGGTACGTGCACAGCGACTCGGCCGTACCGACCCGTAGCGTCTCGGTCGCCTCCTCTTCCCGCAGGGCGTTGACAGCTTCCTCAGCCAGCTCGACCATGCGGGCCGCATAGGATTCGAGCTTTTCCCCGGCCGCGGTCAGCTCGACGCGTCGGCCAAGGCGCCTGAAGAGGGGCTGCCCGAGCTCCCGCTCGAGGGACTGGATCTGTGTCGTCACGGCGGACTGGGCATAGCTCAAGTGCTCGGCCGCCCGCGTGAAATTCAGGGTCCGGGCGACCTCGCGAAAGGTTCGCAGCTCTTTGAGCTCCAGCACGGGCGCATCTCTCCAATCTTGTTTTGAGATTGATGCTATCAGAATATTCGTTCTTTGCGATGGATGAAATACCCTAGAATATGCATATGGAACTGCTCGCCTTTGCCCTCACCCTAGCGGCGCTCGGGGCACTCGCGCTCCGCTACGGCAACGACTCGCGTGATCGCCACATGAGGAGCTGGCCCTTTCGCCGAGAACAGACGTCTTAACCCAGGTCAAGCCGGATGTACATTAGGCGCGTCATAGACGTCGCTTAGTCAATATGTCCACGGTGTCGCTACCCCTGAACTGGGTGCAGGAGGGCGACGCATGTTCCGAACTTGGCACGGAAGCATATTCTCAGCTCTTACCATCGCGCTCAGCGTGTGCACGTTCGGGACTTCGCAGGCGCAGACGCTTCCCACGGTGACCGGTCACGTTCGCACGTCGAGCGGCCAGCCGATCGCAGATGCAGCCGTCGCGCTTGACGGCGCGATTCACCTCGCCACGAAGACCGACGCCCGAGGTACGTTCACATTCGGAGACCTGAAGCCCGGCACGTACGTGGTACGAATATCGAAAGCTGGATTCGCGGAATTCGTCCGTAACGACCTTAGCGTTGCGCAGGGAACAAACGCGACGGTCGATGTCACGCTAACGGCTTCGTCCTTTTCCTCACTGCAAGTCATCGGGCAAGTCTCAACTGCATTGAGTGGGAAAATACCGCTCAATCAAACGCCTGCGGCCTTGCAAATAATTCCGGTGCAAGACTTCGTTGACCAAGGCAGCACCCAAGTCACGAAGCTACTCGAAGAGGCTCCAGGCGTAACATTGACCTCAAACGCTGCCGGCGGCGGTTCGAACAACGCGTCGCTTGGAGCGCCTGAATACCCGCAGCTGCGCGGTGCGCTTTATTACGAAACCGAATCGCTAATCGACGGCCATCCGGTTTCAGTCGGCGCGCTCGGCACGTTCAACCCGTTGCTCGTCCTGCCAGCACTCTTGCAAAACGTCGAGATCGCCGAGGGCCCCGGATCGATGCCGGATGAGATTAACTACGCGGTCGGAGGGACGATCAACTATCGGACGCTCGACCCAACGATTGCGCGAATTTCGTCATTTACGATCGGCACGGATCAGTACGGCGGAATCGACACGTCGGCGCGTGCCACAGGTTCCTTTTCCAACGGCAAGGTCGAGTACGCGCTGGCATACGGAACGGTGGGCACGCCCGGACCGCTTCAGAACTATCCCATTGCCGGGTCACCGGTTTGGCTCGCATTCGGGAAAGCGCCGTGGACGATCAACGGCCAACAAGTCTTAGGTATCCCCGTCTACATAACGCCGTCGCAAATACCGAACTATGTCGGCGGACCGGGAACCTCACACTTTTCAGAACCGGTGTACCTGTGCTGCACGCCCGTAAACACCGACTACAACGCGCGTGCCGAGCTCGCAAAGCTACGTTTCAATTTTTCGCAGCAAACGACGCTGACCGTGAGCTATCTCGGCGGACAATCGGGACAGAATTACACCGGGTCGATTCTTGGCTCCGGCACGCCTGTCTTCAACTTCTCGACGTTCGCGCCACCGGCCGGATACACGGGGTCGGTCCCGGCCGGTGTGTCGATCCCCTTCGATACGCAAGCCAACACGAATTACTATGAGTATTTGCAGCAGAATCTTTTTCAAGCCGAGCTGCGAACGACGATCGGTGAGAATACGCTGCTGGCCCGCGCCTACGGCGGATACGACAGCACGGTAGCCGAGGACTATACGCCGGGGCAACCCGCGACGGTCACCGAGAAGGCGTGGGGCGGAATCGCGCTCTGCCCGACCGGGGACATCAACGCGATCCTCGCGTGTGTGACTCCGGGCGGAGCGCCGGTGCCTTCGGTCGAGACGTTCTTCAACGGCCAGCCGGTCACACTGGGAACCGCCGACTCCGCAAACTACACGATCCTCACCGATCACGTTCGCGGTTATTCGCTCGAAGCGGATCGTCTCGTAGGCGACGTTCTTCTGACCCTGGCAGCGGATCGCTCGAATCACGACTCCTACGAATTCGCGATTTCACCGACAACACCGAACACTGTCGTCCTCCCGCCTGGCTCCTCGCAACAATTCACGACCTTCTTGAGCCGCGCGCTCGTGCAATTCACTCCGGGCCTTTCGATGACGCTCGGCACGTACTTGACGTCGTACGCGAGTCACTACACGGGGAACGGCGGCATGACGTGGAGCGATGCAACCCACACGCAAACGATTCCGCGGCTCGCGCTGCTGTGGCATCCGGACGTCGACTCCGTGTGGCGCTTCTCCGCCGGCGGATCGATCGCGCCACCGTACATTTCGCTCTTATCTTCTCCGGGAAGCACGCCGATTCACGATCCGCCCGGCGCTGCGCAGGGCTACTTCGTCAACGCAAACAACGGCCAAATCGCACCCGAGCAAGCTTTCGGCTTCGATCTCGGCTACGATCGCCGTCTACAAACAACATTACGTTTCTCGACCGATTTCTATTTCACGCACCTGCGCAACATGTTCTTGACCGAAACGTCTCAGCAAGGAACGTACGCGGCTCCGACGGGTCCCTCCGCCGGAATTGCAGAGCCGCTCTACGTGACGGAAACGGAGAACCTCGGCAACGCTCGTTACGAAGGCGTCGAAGTCCATTTGGACGACGCGCCGCGCGCCGGCTTTGGGTTCAAGGCACAAGGTTCGCTGCAACGAGCCTTCGCCTATGATTTGTCACCCGGATTCTATAGCACGACATCGGGTCCGTTCACGACGAACCTCGGCGTGATTCCCAACATCAATTTCCAAGCCAGCGGCAACGGCTTCAATGCAATCTCACCGGGCCGGGTTCCGTACAGTCAAGGCTACGGCGAGCTGAACTTCAGATCGTCAGGCGGCATGCTGGCGCTCCTCGGCTGCACCTACTTCGGCCCGAACAACAGTTACAACGAGCCCGCTTTCGAGGTGTTCAATGCGTCGCTGCGCTTCCCGGTCGCGCGCAGCGCATGGATACAACTCTCGGCCAACAACCTTACCGACATCTACGGAAACGCCTATTCCGCGCTGGTCGGCGGAGTGCCGGTTCCGCTCATCAATGGGAAGCTTGGAGCGATCGCGGGGTCGAACGTAGGTCCCACCAGCTTTCAACTCATGCTCCATGAAACGGTCCGATGAAAAATAAATCCGTCGCAGGCATTCGCATTCAGATCCTCCTGCTCACGATCGTTCCGCTCGCATTTCTCGTACTGACGCTCGTGCTGCTATTGGGACTGGTTCGAACGACGCTAAAATCGACCCAGATCTCGGAACACGTGACCCGTGTGCTTCAGGAATCGGATTTGATCACGCAAGGCTTCGACGCAATGAGCCGCAGCACGAGTCTCTTTGCAAAAACGCATAACCGCAAAGACCTTGCCGGCTCGTTTGTCGCGCAGCGCGACGTTGCCGATCAGCAGAACAAAATGCTGGACCTTGTCGCTAACGATCCCGTTCTGAAGCCGGAAGCCGAGCGTTACGTAAAGGACACGAGGGCCGTCGTGGCGCTCTTCATCACGGGACGGCAGCTCTTGGAGCAAAATCGCATGAAAGATGTGGCGAAGCTGATCACTTCGCCGTCGTCAAAGGCCCTTGGGACGGAGCTTGAGGGCGCCAAAGCCGCGCTGAGCACGAAGGCGGCTGCGATTGCTTTTGCATTGAACGTCGCCGGAAATCGAGCCATTACGGTTGGTGAACGCGTGCTGCTCCTCTCGGCAGCCGTCGGCATCTTCAGCACGCTCGTGCTCGCGTTGCTCTTCGGATTGCGATTCGTACGGCGGCTCGGAAATCTGGCGGATAATGCGCGCCGGCTGGCAGCGGGCGAAGCCGCGGAACCGCTTCGCGGATCTGACGAAATTACCGAATTGGATCGCATCTACCGGCAAATGTTCGAGATGGCACGCGAAGCGAAACTACGCTTGCAACATTCCGTACGCTCGTACGGATTGCTCGCGGGTTGGATTGCGGAAGGCAATCTGTCCGCGCGCGTCACCGTCGAAAACCCTGACGACGAGCTCGGCCAGCTCGGAACGAGCCTCAATGCAATGGCCGAGTCTCTCGAACGGCTGGTCGGCGAAATCCGCCGAGCCGCAACCAGCCTCGCGTCCGCCAGCTCGCAGATTCTCGCTGCAACGAGTCAACAGGTCTCGTCGGCGACCGAAGAGGCGGCTGCGGTGCGTCAGACCGCAGTAACGGTAATGGAAGTCCGGCAAACCGCCGAAGTCTCGTCACAAAAAACGAAGATGGTCGCCGAGCTCGCCCAGCGCGTGCGGCAAACGGCCGAAGACGGAAAGCTCTCCGTCGAGCAGAGCGTGCGCGGCAGCGAAGCTGCGAAGGAGCGCATGGAGATTCTTGCCGAGCGCATCATCGCGTTCAGCGAACAAGCGCAAGCCATCGCCGAGATCAACGCGACGGTCGCGACGTTAGCCGAACAGTCGAATCTCCTTGCAGTCAACGCGGGAATCGAAGCCGCAAAAGCGGGAGAAGCCGGCCGCGGCTTCGCCGTCGTTGCGGGCGAAGTCAAGGAACTCGGCTCACGCAGCAAAGAGGCTACCGTGCAAGTGCGCCGGATCGTCAGCGATATTCAGCGGTCCGCGCAAAACGCCGTCCTTGCGGCCGAGCAAGGCATGAAGGTAGCCGACAGCGGGATGGAAGTCGCCAAACGCTCGGGACAAGCAATGGAGATTCTCGCAACCAGTATCGGCTCGGCCTCAGACGCGGCGCAACAGATCAGCGCATCTGCAGCTCAGCAAGAAATCGGAATGGATCAGATCGCAGTTGCCATGCAAAGCATCGAGCAAGCCTCGATGCAGTCGGTCGCCGCGACGCAACAAGTCGAGCACGCTGCGCACGACCTCACGCGCCTCGCACAGAAGCTAACCGAAACGATCGAGCGTCACGTCCGGGTCAACGGCGTCGGCGAGAAATCTTTGATCAAGTTGACGATCCCCTCCGGTGAGAGGACATGAGCGGCCGCGTTCGCTGCGATCGCTTCCTTTGACATACCGAAGACGACGCAGCTTTCCTCATCTTGCGCGACGGTAACAGCGCCCGCACCTTGCAGCTCGACAAGTCCGGCAACACCGTCGCGTCCCATTCCGGTAAGCACGATCCCCATTGCAAGCCGTCCGAAATTATGCGCGGCAGAACGTAACAAAAACGTCCCTGACGGACGAAAACCGTCCTCCGGCGGTGCACTCGAGTCGAGCCGGATCACGCAAGGACGCTCGATAGACATCTGCGTACCGTCGGGTGCAATGTAGAGGTTCCCCGGCTTCGCAGTCATGCCGTCGGCAGCCACGTGTACGTCGACGCCCGTGTGCGCGGCCAGCCACAGTGCAAATCCTTCGACGAAACCTTCGGCAATGTGTTGCACGAGCAATATCGGCGGCCACGTACCGCGACCAAGACCGGTCAAAATCTCCGCAATCGCACCGGGCGCTCCGGTCGAGCCGGCGATCACGATGACTCTGGGGCTGGGAAGCATTGCTGCGCGCTCGCGAGTCGCAGACAGCCGTTTATCGCGTGGCCACCGGCGTACGACCTTTACATCGGACATGAGGCGCAGCGTGCGGACCAACTCATCGGCGACGCGGTCGAAATCCGGCGAACCGAGGTCGGGCGGCTTGCTAACGACTGCGAGAGCACCGTTTTGGATCGCCTCGAACGTTATCTGAACGTCGCGCGCCTCCGAACGCGCACTGGCAACGACGATCGGGACGGGACACGTCTCCATGATGATCCGCGTCGCTTCTATTCCATCGACCTTCGGCATGTGGCAATCCATTAGGATTACGTCGGGCTTTACTTCGCCCGCGAGTTTTATTGCTTCGGCACCGTCGACGGCCTTGCCGACGATCTCGAATGTTTCGGCGGTTTCCAGCACGTAACTCAAAAACTCGCGCTGGACTGCCGAGTCTTCCGCGAGCAAGACACGTATCACAGGAGCCTCCTAACGATCTCAAGCAACACGGTTTGATCGAAACCTGATTTCAGGACGTACGAATTCGCCCCGGCCCCAAGACCTCGTTCTCGGTCCTCGAGGGCTTCGCGTGCTGTCACCAGCACGACCGGCAGGTTCGCGAGCGTTGCGTGTCCCCGAATGCGCGACGTCAGTTCAAAACCGTCCATTCTCGGCATGTCGATGTCCGAGACGATGAGATCGAACTCTTGTGTTTGCAACAGCTCCCACGCCTCCATACCGTCGGCCGCAAGCGAGACGAGATAGCCGGCAACCTCGAAGAGATTCCGTTCCATCGTGCGGGTCGTAATCGAATCGTCGACGATGAGAACGCGCGGGATGCGCGGTCGAGCGAGCGCGTCGCTTTCATCGCGAACGGTTGCGTGCGAACCAAGGGACGTCAGAACGTCGAGGGGACGGAGAACGAGGACCAGCTCTCCCGATCCCAAGAGGCCCGCAGCGAGGACGTTTCGCACGCGACGCAACGGCGGCAAGAGCGGCTTCACGACGATCTCGCGCTCACCGATCACGTCATCGACGAGCACGACGCCACGACGGTCGCCGTTCGCGACTACCAACGCGGGCATCTCACGCCGAACCTCGTCGTCGCTGCCGTGCCGGATCAGACCGAGCGTCGCATCGAGGCTTCCAAACGGCAGAGACCGCTCTTTCTGCACGAACGTTCCGGCCTCAAGCGCAGGCAGCGCATCTTCGCGCGAGATCAGGAGCGTCCGCTCGACCGATTCAATTGGAAAAAGAAATTGCTGTCCGCCCGCGCTGACGAGCAACGCACGATACGTGACGATGCTCGCCGGAAGATCGAGTCGTATGGCCGTGCCTTTCCCCGGCGACGATCGGGTCGAAACACGTCCGCCGACGCGTTCGATCGAATCGCGGACGATCGCAAGGCCACGCCCGTGACCTGAGATCGTGGTCACCACGGGCGCCGTGCTGACGCCGGCACTAAACGCGAGTTCCGTTACTTCGGCGTCGCTCATACCGGCGACCGCGTCGGGTGTCGAGAGATGCGAACGCAGCGCAGCACCGCGAATCGCATCAATCGCAAATCCGCGGCCGTCGTCGCGGACTTCGATGCTGACCTTGTTTCCGTCCGCGGGCGCGATCGTTACGGAGACGTTTCCCGCGCGCGGCTTCCCGTTTGCAGCGCGTTCCTCCGGCGATTCGATGCCGTGATCGATCGCGTTGCGAACCATGTGAATCAATGGGTCCTTCACGAGATTGAGCACTTTCCGATCGACTTCCAAGTGCTCGCCCGAAGACTTCCAGACTACTTCCTTCCCGGTCATGCGGCACAAATCTCGAACCATCGCGGGAAAAGCCTCGAGTATCGTCTGCGCCGGCGTCAGGCGTGCGCGCAATAACTCATCGTAAAGGTCGTCAATGGTCGTTTGCAGGGCGCGCTGGTCCGAGCGAAGCGCATCCAAATGACGACGCGCGCGTGCCTCGAGCGTCCGCAGCCCTTCCAGAACCTCGCCCTTCGCGGTTTCGCGCAACCGGACGATTTCTTCCGCGATTTCGATCGCCTGCGTCGCATGTGCAGCTACGGCGAGCTTCGGACTCAACAGATCTTCCATTAATACGACGAGCCGGTCGAGACGCGACGCCTCGACGCGAATGACGTCAGTCGCCGGCTGAGTGATCGGTACGGCATGCGTACGAACCGGCGTATCCGCGACCTGAGCCGCCTTCTTCTCACCGCCGACCTGCGCGAGATCTTTCGCATCAACCGCTCCGGCGAGGAAGCCCGCGAACATCTCCGCGGCCTCACGGAGCGAGCGAATCGTGCCCGCATCCGGGGCGGTTCCGGCATCGACGTGCGAACGCAGAATCGATTCGCAGCGATGCGCCGCCGCCTCGAATGACTCGAGGCCTACGGAGCGCGACGCGCCTTTGAGCGTATGCATGACACGAAAGAGCGTTTCGACGTGCGTCGGAGTATCGGATGACGAATCGTCCGAGAGAACCTCGAGCTCGGCGGCAATCGTCTGCAAATGCTCTTCTGCTTCGAGCCGGAAGGTGGCGAGCAGCCGCGCACGCAGGGCCTCCGCGCGATCAGCCTGCATTGCCCGAATCCCCACTCGATGAATGCTCTGCGACGCCGATGCGATCGTCGACGACGAGCCGGACGTCCGCGATTAGTGCCCGCATATCGACGATCTTGGCACCGTCTGCCGCCTGCCACCCATCGATTCCGGCTACGTCGACACGCTGGAGTGATTCGACCGCATGCGCGCCTACCGCAACGGCCGCGCCGCCCGAGGTGAACAAAATCGCTTGAGAAAATTGGACGCTCCGCAACAGCGCACCACCCACGAGCGGCCGAATGTCGAGCAGCGGATAGACGCTGCCGCGATGGCTTATCAATCCGCGAAAGAACGTCGGCACACCGGGTAAGGCCGTTACATGCGTGATGGCGATTGCTTCGGAAGCCTCTTTGACGTCAAATGCATAGCGTTCACCGGCGACCAGCAATATCACGAGGTCGATGGCGTCGGGTAACGGAGGCGCGTTCGCCAGTGCTTCGAGCTGTCGTGCGCGCGCGCGAACGAGCGCTTCGATTTCTTCTTGCGAGCGCAGGTCGATCGCATTGATACGCTCCTCGGCCGACCGCAAACGCGCGTAGGCATTTCTCCAGTCGAGCGGCGCGCGAATTCTGCGTGCATCGCGATCGGAACTCAAACGAGACTCAATTCTTCGCCGGTGCGTGCATATTGAAAGAAGATCGCGCTCGGCAGCCGCAGAGGCCTCAGCCCCGGAAACCATTCCGAATTCGCCTCGACCGGCGCAACCGCGAGCCAGCCACCTGAGGCAAGACATTCAGCCAACCGGCGCGCGAGCCCGGCTTGATGCTCCGGCGTTAAATAGATGAGGACGTTGCGGCAAACGAGCAGATCGATGTTCGCGATACCCGGAGTGTCGGCCAGGTTCACCGCGTAGAACGAGACTTTCTCGCGGATAGATTTCGCGATCTCGAAGACGTCGGATTCGACTTCGGTAAAATAGCGCGCGCGCAACGCGGCATCGACTTCGCGGAGTGCCCATGCACGGTATCGCCCGGTGCGCGCGGCATCGAGCGCGCGTTCGTTGACGTCCGTTCCAATGATGCGCACTTCCCAATTCTCGCCGCGCAGCATTCCATCGAGCGCGATTGCGATACTATAGGGCTCTTCGCCGGAGGCACAACCCGCGCTCCAAACGTTGAGTCGCTTTACGCCGGCCCGCTTGGCTGCGATGAGCGGCGCGAGCACCTGGTCTTCGAGACTCGCAAACCAGGCGTTGTGCCGGAAAAAACTCGTCTCGCGAACCAGCAGCAGCTCGATGAGGTCTTGCCACACCGCCTGATCCGTCCCAGCGGTTGCCAGCCAATCCACCGCCGCATCCGGTGAGACACGCAGTGCCGCCGTCGCGCGCGCAAGAGCGAGATCGATGCGGTTAGACTGCATCGACTCGGCCTTGATTCCAAAGCGATCCTTGACGAGTTCCTGGAGACGGAGCCGGGTCACCCCTGGGTGCGGACTTCCTTTCGCGACGCTTTAGACTTAGGCGCGCGCAGCCTTGGCCCCCGTGTAGGGAACCCGTAACCTAGATCGGCTTGAGTGCGACGCGCTGCGAAGGCGGCAAAGTGCTTTGATCGCAGATTCGCGGGAGATCGACTTTTTCAGGACCGATCAGCTTTCCGAGACGCATCGAATCAATCGCGAGCTTCATCCCTTCGATGTTCAACTCGCCCTTGCCGAAATACGCCGTAGGCCGTTCGTGTGCGAGGCCAAGGCTCAAATAATGCTCGTCCGATCCTCCGAGCTGCGCGTAGATATGCGCTGACTGCAATGGATGACCGACGATGTAGTCGACCGCCTGAGCGCAAGCGCGCAGGAACCCCGCGACAAGATCTTTCTGCTCGCGAAGAAACTGTGGTGTCGCGACCCATACGGTTTGCATGTAGTGCGGGAGGTAGTCGCGCACGTAAAAAATCAACCGAATCTCGCTCTCATGCTGACTTAAGGTCGGATCGACGGTGAACGCAACGTCGAGCCCGCCACCGTTTAGAAGGACTAAGTTGTCGCCCACACCACCGGCCGCAATGAGCTGAACGCTCGCAGGATCGATACCGGCTGCCTGCAGACAGAGTGTGATCATCGCCTGACTGCTCGACGTCGGCTGCGTAAAACCGACGCGCTTTCCAACGAAATCGTGGATAGACTTAATAGGCGAATTCTTCTTCACGACCCAACAACACGTGCCGGGAGTTTGGACGCCACCTGCTATAATCTTCAGATCTTCTCCGGCCAGGATCGCCTTGATTGCAGCCGACGTCGCGACCAGCCCGAGCGAAAGCCCGCCTTGCGAGATGTTGCGAATGCTCGTCCCCCCGCCGTTCGATCCCGTGATCTCTCCTAAGACAATTCCCTCACGTTGCATGTAGCCCAAATGCTGCGCGATTGCGACGGGCATCCCGTAATCGAATCCGGGATACTGGGCTACCTCAATATTCAGATTCGCGGTCGCTGCAAGCACCGGCTGCGACATCACGGCTTGCATGAGTACGCATGCGCTTGATGCGATGAATGTTCCACGTTGTTGCATCAAAGGGGATTCTTCAGAACGCGCAAAGTCCTCTCTAATTCATGAGCGCCGAAACGGCAGCGCTACGCCGAGCCCTTGCAGATCCCGGCATCGTCGTAATGCCGGCCGCATTCGACGGAATGTCGGCGCTTGAGGTCGCCCGTGCAGGCTTCCAAGTCGTCTTTCTAACCGGCAATGGAGTATCCGCAAGCGCACTTGCGCTCCCCGATGTCGGATTTCTCAACCTCACCGACGTTGCAACCGTTACGGCCAACATCGCGCGAAACGTGGATTTACCTTTAATTGTTGACGCGGATACAGGTTATGGAAACGCGGTCAACGCCTACCACACTGTTCGCGTTCTTGAAGCGGCCGGAGCGGCTGGAATAATGTTGGAAGACCAAGTGAATCCAAAACGTTGTGGTCTACTCGCAGGAAACCGCGAGGTCGTCGGGTTCGATGAAGCCGTCGGAAAGATTGCGGCGGCGGCATCCGCACGACGCGATCCGGATTTTGTCCTAATCGGTCGAACCGATTCAGCGTCCGCTCACGGACTCGATGAGGCAATTCGCCGCGCAAATGCTTTCTTGGGGGCGGGCGCCGACGTGGGGTTCGTCGAGGGTGCGTGGACGAAGAACCAAATCGAAGCGATCGTAAAAGGCGTCGACGGTCCCATTATGATTAATCAAGACGAGAGCAGCGTCTCGGCGCAGTATACCGTCGCAGAGCTCGCCACAATGGGCGTTAAGCTTGCCGTATATCCCGGTATTCTTCGATATTCAGTCTGCTATGCGATGCGTTGGGGGCTCGAGATCCTAAAGCAAGACGGTTCAACAAAGCGCGCGAGAGATCGCATGATCTCATTCACCGATTACAACGATCTGGTCGGCCTAGATGGCGTCAAGAATCTCGAAGATCAATTTTTGCCCCCAAAATAATTAGACGAGCCTAACGTGATCTAGCCGTCCCATCTCCGCAGCGTTAGTGCCATAGACGTCCGCTGGGAGATGCAGACCCTTAAAAGCATCTAGCCCGTCACTCGGATGCTCGATCCCGGCGCGATCCAATGCCGTCGTGACTTGCTTCAAATGCATCGCCGTATGGTTTCGCAAGAAACCCAAGACGATGCTGAACGGCCACGGTTTACCGTTGCTTTTGTCGCGTCCTGATCCTTGCTCCCAAACCATGACGTCGGGACCAGCGTCACTCGTCTGGGCGTCGTAGTGCTCCATGAGAAACGCTTGCCAATCGGCGATATGTCCCTCCATATATCGGACCGCGTCAGTCGTCGACTGCAACCGTTGTGCGATATGCTCCGTGTCAATCGTTAGCCGATAGTCGCCTTCATTCCGTGCGCGCGGACCTTCGGCGATTTTCTCAAACACGTCTCCGACCAGGTCGCGCGTCGAACGGCTGCGCGCCGGCGTCGGCATGATGAACGCGTCCCAGCTCAATGACTGCACGAGCCTTAGCCACGTCTCGAGCATCGTCTCAATATCCCAGGCGAAACGTCTCTCGTCGAATTCCGCCGGCATTGCTAGTCCAAGCAGCGAGAACAGCTGCGAAACGTGCAGAATCGTGCCGACGTAACTGCCGACCTTGACGGCCGGGACGAGTGGGGAGCCGAGGTCCTTCCATTGCTGCGTCGATTGTTCGTCCTGCAACGGGTTGATCGCGACGAACGGAACGTTGTTCTTGCCAAGGAACTCCTTGACGATTACACACGTAGTTCAACCAGGAAGATGAAAGAGGACAACTGAGTCCACGGCGGCTCCTTTCAAACTGGCGTACCGTTCTCGAATCCGACGTCATACATCCATGGCCGCCGGGCACGGGCCTGCTTTTCGAACGCTTCGATCTTGTCAGCTTGCAGCAGCGTTACGCCAACGGCGTCAAGGCCCTCAAGCAGCATCCGACGGCGCATAGGTTCAATTTCAAAGTGAAACTCGACGCCGTCAGGGGTCGTGATCCTCTGAGCTTCAAGATCCACATGCATCGGATTGCGCCCGGCAGAACGTTCAACTGCGTCGCCGACAGCGCTGATAGCCGAGCCAGGCAAGATCACCGGCAACAGTCCCATGCGCAGGCTACTGTTATAGAAGATGTCGCCGAAACTCTCAGCAATGACGCAACGAATCCCAAATCCCATGAGAGCCCAGACGGCATGCTCGCGTGAGCTTCCACATCCGAAATTTTTTTGCGCCACGACGATTTGAGCCCTGCGATATTCGCGTCGATTTAGGATAAAGGCCGGAATTTCGCGACCATCGACGTCGTAGCGCAGATTATGAAAGAGATGCGCGCCAAAATCCGTGTTCGGGTCCTTGAGAAAAGGAACGGGGATGATCGCGTCGGTGTCGATATTGTCGCGCAGCATAGGAACAGCGACGCCGCTGATGTGTTTGAACTTTTCCATCAGTTTTGCATAAGCTTTCGGACGTCCACGATCTTCCCGCTTACCGCAGCGCCGGCCGCCATCGCGGGGCTCGCCAGATGCGTGCGAGAATCTCGGCCTTGACGATTTTCATAATTGCGGTTTGCAGTCGAAACGCAACGCGCACCGGGCGGCACGAAATCCGCATTAACCGCCGCGCACATCGAGCACGCCGACGCGTGCCACTCGAAGCCCGCCTCTTTAAAGATCCGATCTAAGCCCTCTGCTTCGGCTTGTCGCTTGACGGACGATGACCCGGGTACGACCATCGCACGGATACCTGGAGCTACCTTGCGTCCTTTCGCAACGTCGGCGGCGACACGCAAGTCGCTGATGCGACTGTTCGTGCATGAGCCGATAAAGACGACGTCGATGGGCAAACCTTCCATGCTGGTGCCGGGTCTCAGATCGGTGTAACGGAGCGCGCGCGCCATCGCTTCGCGGCGTTCGGAGCTCGTCTCCATTTCGGGATTTGGGACAGGTTCGTCGACGCCAATGGTGTCCATGGGATTGGTTCCCCACGTGATCTGCGGTGCAATGCGTGTGGCGTCGACGCTAATCTCACGTTCGAAATGAGCGTCGACGTCGCTCGGAAGCGTGCGCCAATATTGAAGCGCCGATTCCCAAGCGCTTCCTTTGGGAGCGTAGCGCCGATCGGCAAGATATTCATACGTGACGTCGTCGGGAGCGACCATCCCAATACGAGCTCCCCACTCGATCGACATATTGCAAAGCGTCAAACGTGCCTCGATAGACAGCGCACGCACTGCTGCGCCGGCGTATTCTACCGCCATGCCGTTGCCGGCCGCAGAGCCGGCCTGGCTGATGATATAGAGGATCATGTCCTTGGCGTATAACCCAGGCCCCATCCGGCCTTCGACGGTTACACGAATCGGCTCAGGACGCTTCATCGGGAGCGTTTGTGTCGCCAGCACGTGCGTAACGTCGCTCGTACCGAGGCCGAATGCCAGTGCACCGAGACCGCCGTTCGTACATGTATGGCTGTCGCCACACGCGAGCGTAAGCCCAGGTAAGGTTACGCCAAGCTCGGGGCCGACGACGTGGATGATTCCTTGCTCGGCATCGT
The DNA here is from genome assembly GCA_036489885.1 of Candidatus Baltobacteraceae bacterium. Taxonomy (NCBI): domain Bacteria; kingdom Bacillati; phylum Vulcanimicrobiota; class Vulcanimicrobiia; order Vulcanimicrobiales; family Vulcanimicrobiaceae; species Vulcanimicrobiaceae bacterium. Next base: position 675,994 of record DASXEW010000001.1, on the reverse strand, counting down.
TGATATCGAGCAACGCAACCCCGTACGCCCTTGAATTGCGTCGCTGCGCTTGGATGAAGACCGTGCCCTTGTCGTAGCTGAGATCGTTGCGATCCTCATTGGTCGCAAGCAAATGGTCCTGCACAGCGAGCGTTAGATCCGGCCGCCGCAAGCTCTGACCGGATCGCTCCAGATCGGCGAATGCTTTCAAGGAGGTCAAGTCGTGCATGATGTGACGGTCGATGTAGAGGAGATCGCTGCCGTCTTCAAGCGTTGCGACCACATGCGCGTCCCAGATCTTGTCGAACATCGTAGCGCCGGCCATTTGCATACCGTTTCGCTACAAACCGAAAAACTCCGCATCAAAAAGAGAAGCCCGATTGCTCGGGCTCCTCGATGCCGTCATCCGGCGTTCGCATGAATTGGCTCCCGGAGTTGGACTCGAACCAACGACCCGCTGATTAACAGTCAGCTGCTCTACCAACTGAGCTATCCGGGACCGGCAACCGCCCGTGGTTCGCCCGGCGGTACTCGTACCCTTCCCCCGTCCGAGGTCCCTACACATGGTTTACGAAGTGGCCCCTCACAATGGGAAGCACGCGTAAGGAATTCTTAGCAGCGGCCGCTATTGCCGCGAGTACGGCCACCGTCGCACAAGCCGAAACGATCGCCAAGGCCGATCCGGCGCCATCGCCCGCGGCCATCGAGTTCGCGAATCGCATGCGCCGCTTCGATCCGTCGCTGACCCCGAAGCAGCTGCACGATATCGCCAAGAGCAACGACGATACGTGGAAGGTCGGCGCGAAGGTGCACAAAGGACTAGAGAACGGTGATCCGATGTCGCCCTTCTTCGAGATCGGCGAATGACGCACGACGATCTCGCGTTTTCCGATGCTACGGCGCTCGGGAAACTGGTCGCCGCGAAAAAGATCAGCTCGCTCGAGCTGACCAACATCTATCTCGATCGTCTCGAACGCTACGGCGCGAGATTCGGCGCAGTCGTAACGATTCTGCACGATCGCGCGCGCGCCGAAGCGCAAGCTGCGGATCGAGCACTCGCACAAGGTCAGCCCTTGAGCGCGTTGCACGGCGTCCCGTACGGCGTCAAGGATCTGCTTGCCGCCGTCGGCGGACCGACGACATGGGGCGCGGCGCCGTATCGCACGCAAACCTTCGACTATGATGCAACGGTCGTTGCGCGCTTGCGCGCGGCCGGCGCGGTGTTGCTGGCAAAGTTATCGATGGTCGAGCTTGCCGGCGGCTTCGGTTACGATCAAGCCGACGCATCGCTGACCGGCCCCGGACGCACGCCGTGGAATCGCGCCTATTGGAGCGGCGGCAGTTCGAGTGGTCCGGGAGCTGCCGTTGCAGCGGGCCTCGTCGGCTTTGCAATCGGTTCCGAAACGGACGGTTCGATCATGAACCCGAGCACGAATTGCGGTGTCAGCGGACTGCGTCCCACGTTCGGCCGCGTAAGCCGCTATGGTGCGATGGCGCTCATGTGGACGTCGGATAAACTTGGGCCGATGGCGCGCTCGGCGCGCGATACCGGATTGATTTTGCGCACGATCGCCGGCGCCGATCCGCACGACTCGAGTGCAAAGAGCATCCCGTTCCGTGCTGCTACACGCCGTCCGCGCATCGGCATCATCGCGAAGTCGATGGACAAGACGCAGCCCTCCGTCGTCGCGAATTTCAAGCGTTCGCTCGAGGTGCTCCGCGATTTCGCCGACGTCACCGAAGACGTTCCGCATCCGGAATTTCCCTACGGCGAAGTGTTCGGCACACTGTTGTCGGGAGAATGCGCGTCTGCATTTCGCGATTTAATCGAAAGCGGACGCTCGAAGCTGCTGCACTCGCCGGACGATAAGATCGGCGGCTACGAGCAATATGCGACGCTAGCCGTAGACTTCGTCGACTCGATGCGCCAACGTGCGAAGATCGACAAAGCCATTCGCCGGATGATAGCGCCGTTTGACGCGCTGGTGCATCCGACGCAGCCGACCGTTGCTTATCCGGTCGGTCCTCGCTTTAGCAAGACATACACCCAGTGGCCGGGCGCCGTCGATCCCGTTACCTCATCGAATCTGGCCGGCATTCCGGCGATGAGCGTGCTCAACGGTTTTGCCGAGCACGGCCTGCCAACGGGACTCGGCATCATCGCAAACGCATGGCGCGAACCGCAGCTGGTCGCGATCGGCAACGCGTATCAAGCCCGAACGTCGTTTCACAAGCGCCGGCCGCCCTTGTAGCTGTCCCTCGACTACGCGCCCTTCGGGGCCGCTACGCTCGGGATGACAAATCTAGACTACAGCAATTGGGTTTGCCGGCGAGCCGACGTGGCCGCGCAAGCGCAGCGGCGGCGCAGCCAAAAAGAACCGAAAGCGATCGTGCTTTTCGAGCCACAGCGCAAGCTCGGTGAGATACCAGATCTCGCCGAGGTGAATGCCGAGCTTGAAAAGACAGTGTTCGTGCAGCGGTAAGAACGGCGTCCCCGGATCGCGCACGCGGGCCGGATAGGCTTCGACTGCAAAATTGTCGGCAACGATTGCGACGACGCCCGACTTCGTGATCCACTCTAGCAGCTCGGGATCAGAACCGTCCAAGGCCGCGCACGAGTTGTGCAACGTCTCTTTGTCCGGGCGACCGTGCATGTTGAGAATCACCTGACCGAAGCCGGTGTGAAGCGCGAGGATGTCGCCCTTCTTCAAAGTCACCTTTTGATCGCGCATCACGTCGCGAAGCATGTCGTAGTCAACGTAGGTCTTTGCCGTTCCGTAAGCCCGGTGCAAATCGACCATTACGCCCCGCCCGACGATGCAGGCCGCAGCCATCTCCTCGACGTCCGGACCCGGGTAGGTGCCGTTGTAGTAGCAAATCTCGGGCTCGCCGTCGCCGTTCGCGTCGAAGTGCGAGCCGATGTGGCTGAACGCATCCCACTGCGTCGAGTATTGCGTGTACAGCACGACCATGTCGTCGTTGACGACGCCGGTTGCTCCCTCGCGTTGCAAACTCAGCGGAAAATCGTGAGCCGGAATGCCGTTCGTCCGTTCGACGAACCGATGCTCGGGCGGATGACGGCTCGGGTGCAATACATTTCCGCCCGGCAAGTCAAGCGGTAAACTCAGGCAGAAACGCATCCCCGTGCGAATCTCTTCCGCAGCACGACGCACACGCTTAGGCGTTAGCTCATTAAGGCGTCCACGGCGGTCCGTATCGCCGTAATCGCCCCAATTTGAGCCGGGCGGTCGCTTTGTTTGCATGGCGATCATCTGCGCCAACCAGGACGGCGGAACCTCGGTTCTCAAATGCAGACTGGATGAGCGCTCCGTATCCATTACGCGCTTCGGCACTGCTTAACGCGTTCTGGGTTCCGCTCGCCTTTCAAGAGGCAGCACTTTTGGCAATAGCGGTACCGGCGCGTCTCCTGAAGCTCGCGCCTACCTCCTATACAACCGCGCTTGCGACGATCGCTTCCTTGTGCGCGGTCGTCTCGATGATCGCACCGCCGATCGCCGGGACGATCTCCGATCATTTGCGGCGTCAACGCGGTGGAACACGCAAGACGATCATCGTCGCCGGAGCAACTGTCGACATCATCTGTCTCGCGCTGGCCGCACGAGCTACCACGACCATCGCCTTCGGGGTCTTTATCTGCGGATCGATTCTGGGCGTCATGACCGCGATCGCCGCATATCAAGCCCTGCTGCCGGATACGGTTCCGCGCGCTGCCTGGGGCGAGGTTTCCGGAATGCGCGGCGCCGCGACGTTGATTGGAACGGTCATCGGTCTCGGCATTGCGGCGGTCATAAGCCCCGCCGGCACTCTAATCGTAACGGCCATCTTCGTTGCCTTGGGGACCGTTTCGGTCTATGCCATCCGTCCAGGCGCGCACCACGACGAGGAAGAGCACGCGAAGGTACGTGACTGGCACGACTTCATCGTCGCCTTTATCGCACGCTTGTTCGTTGGATTCGGGCTCTCGCTTTTGATGACGTTCGCGCTCTACTTCTTCCGCGACGTCATTCACACCGCAAATCCGCAAGCCGGGACGGGACTCGTCGCCGGCTGCTCGATCCTCGGCGCGATCGTGTCGACGATGTCACTCGGCAAGCTCTCGGATCGCGTCGACCGTAAGTTGGTCGTCGCATTCTGCGGCGCCCCGATGGCGCTTGCGGCCTTCGGCTTTGCTATGGTGCCGAACATGCACTTCATTTACATCTTCGCGCTGTTGTTCGGTTTCGGCTACGGGGGCGTCTTTTCGAGCGCGTGGGCGCTCGCGATCGATTCGGTGCCGCAGTTGCGCGACGTTGCGCGCGATCTAGGTATCTGGGGACTCGCTTCCAACATTCCGGCGGTGGTCGCGCCGGTCATCGGTGGCTGGGTGCTCGTTCATTTCGGCGGCACGGTCCTCGGCTATCAAATCTTGTTCTTTAGTGCGGCATTCGCGTTTGCGGCGGGTTCGCTCGTCGTGCTCGCAATCCGCGGCACAGCTACGGGAAGGAACCTCTATGGGCGGACAGTCGAACGGCAGCAAGCGTAACGGAAAGGGCTCAGGCGAGCTTCGCAGTCACGGTTGGTTTTCGAAGAACGATCGCGACGGCTTCATTCACCGAAGCTGGATGCGCAGCGAAGGCTTCGCACCCGACGTTTTCGACGGACGCCCGGTCATCGGCATCTGCAATTCCTGGTCGGAGCTGACGTCGTGTAACGTTCATCTTCGCCGCATCGCCGAATCCGTGAAACGCGGCGTTTGGGAAGCCGGTGGTTGGCCGCTCGAATTCCCGACGATCTCGCTCGGCGAAACCTACATGCGTCCGACCGCGATGCTCTTTCGCAATCTCATGTCGATGGACGTCGAAGAGTGCTTGCGCGCAAATCCGGTCGACGGCGTCGTGCTGCTCTCGGGATGCGACAAGACGACGCCGGCGCAATTGATGGGCGCAGCCAGCGTCGACCTCCCGACACTGCAACTCACCGGTGGCCCCATGCTCAACGGAAAATGGCGCGGTGAAGACATCGGTTCGGGTACGGCTGTATGGCGCCTGAGCGAAGACGTGCGCGCCGGGAAACTGACGACCGAAGAGTTCTTCGAAGCCGAAGCCGGGCAATCGCGTTCCAACGGTCACTGCATGACGATGGGCACCGCTTCCACGATGGCGAGCATGTCGGAAGCACTCGGCATGGCTCCGACCGGCAACGCTGCGATTCCGGCGGTCGATTCGCGCCGCTACGCGCTTGCGCAGTTGGCCGGACGCCGCATCGTCGAAATGGTGCGCGAAGATTTGCGCATGTCGAAGATTGCAACACGCGAGGCGTTCGAAAATGCAATTCGCGTCAATGCAGCCATCGGCGGCTCGACGAATGCAGTGATCCACCTGCTCGCAATTGCGGGACGTCTCGGTGTTCCGCTCGAGCTCGACGACTTTGATCGCCTGGGCCACGATCTGCCGCTACTCGTCAACTTGATGCCGTCGGGCAAGTATTTGATGGAAGACTTTTACTATGCGGGCGGCGTCCCGGTCGTGATGCGTGAGCTTTCGAAGAATCGTCTCTTGAACGATCGCGCTATGACCGTGAGCGGCAAGCCGATGGGTGACAACATAGCCGACGCAAAGAATTGGAATTCCGACGTCATTGCTACGTTCGAGAAGCCGTTCCAAGAGCACGCCGGCATCGCAGTACTCAAAGGCAGCCTTGCGCCGACCGGCGCAGTGATAAAACCGTCCGCAGCGACACCGAAGCTGCTCAAACACGGCGGACGCGCCGTCGTTTTCGAAAATGTCGAAGACTTTCACGCGCGCATCGACGATCCGAATCTCGACGTCGACGAAACGTGCGTTCTTGTCCTCAAAGGCGCGGGTCCCAAAGGCTATCCGGGAATGCCGGAAGTCGGCAACATGCCGCTGCCGCCGAAGATTCTCGCCAAGGGAATCACCGACATGGTGCGCGTCTCCGACGGCCGCATGAGCGGAACTGCGTATGGCACCGTCGTTTTGCACACGGCGCCCGAAGCCGCGAATGGCGGGCCCCTGGGTCTTGTGAAAAGCGGCGACCGCATCGAGCTCGACGTCAACGCACGCCGTCTCGATCTTGCCGTAAGCGAGACCGAACTCGACGCTCGCCGGCGCGCGCAGCACTATCCGCCAGTGAGCTTCGAACGCGGGTACGGCAGACTGTACGTCGACCACGTGCTCGGACCGGAGCGCGGCGCCGATCTCGACTTTCTGGTCGGCCATAGCGGGGCGTTCGTCGCGCGCGAGAGCCACTAAGGATGGCGCGCGAGAGCATCTTCCGCTCTCGCGACTTCCGTCTCTTTTATTTCGGGCAAGCGACCAGCTACATCGGTGATGGGCTGCGCACGATTGCGTTGCCGCTGCTCGTCTTCAAGCTGACCGGCTCGGCGCTCAACTTGGGTCTAACGTTTTCGCTCGAATGGTTTTCCTTCGGCGTTTTCAGTCTGGTCGGCGGATCGCTTGCCGATCGTCTCAACCGCAAGCGTCTGATGATTTCCGCCGACGTCGTTCGTTCGCTGATCATTCTCAGCTTCGCGCTCGGCTATCGAAGCGGTTGGTTAACGTTGCCGTTGCTCTACGTCGGAATTGTTCTGCACACGGCTTGCGGCGCAATCTTCAACGGCGGTCAAGCCTCCAGCATACCGTACGTGCTCGGCAAAGATCGTGCGACTCGCGCCGTCTCAGCACTCATCGGCACGGAGTCGGCGGTGAACACGGCCGTTCCGCCGCTGGGCGGCGCGATCTTTGGCCTTTTTGGTCCGTTCCCCGCGCTGATCGTAAACGCGGCGACGTATCTCGCATCGATCTTTTCGCTGAGCATCATTCGCGACCTCGGACCGGAAACGGTCACGGGTTTCCCGCGCGTGCATCACGTCGCGAGCGACATCGCGGTTGGGTTTCGCTTTCTGTTCGCCGACAAAGCGATGCGGATCGTGACCTTTGCGTCATTCATATCTAACTTTTTTGGCAGCATCGGCTTTACGGCATACGTTCCGTTCATCAAGCGCGATCTCGGTGGCAACGACTTGAGCGTCGGTATCGTTTTCGGCGCAATGGGCGCGGGCACGGTGCTTGGTGCGCTCTTGGTTTCGCGCGTGCACGTACCGTTCGGGAAGATCATGGTGATCGGATATCTCTGGGGTCTTCTTCAATTCGGTCTGCTGTGGTCGCACAGTACCGTCCTCGCCGCAATCGTCCTCGGGATTCTATCCGTTGGCGGCGGCTGGACCGTGTCGGCGACGCTCGGTTGGCGCATGCGCATCATTCCAGAGGAGACGGTCGGTCGCGTCTTCGGCGCCGCGCGCTTGATCGTGCTCGGCGGAACATTGCCGGGAGCGCTGCTGGGCGGAATAATCGCCGACGTCTATGACGCACGAACCGCAATCGCCGCGAGTACGATTGGCATCGCCTGTGTCGTCGTTTGGATCGCTGCGAACCGGACGGTGCACGAAGAGCGCCGCTAAGCGGCTTCGATAGAAACGTGCTGCGCTTGTTGAGGATTGTGCGGCGCCGGCTTACGTATCAGGAACACGAGTGGTGCGAGCACGAGGCTCAGCAGAGCGAGAAACATCGAAGCGTCCGCAAAAGCTAGCGTCAACGCTTCCCGATTGATGATGCCGAAGAGCTGCGCGAGAGGAAGTCTGTGCGCTAGCCACTCGGCGACGGCCGGATTGCGCAGCGTCGCGTTGCCGGCTAAGTCCGAGAGATGCGCTGCTGCCCGGCGGTCGAGCAACGTCACGAGAATTGCCGTCGAGATTGAACCGCCCAGCTGCAACGAAAGCGACGTAAACGCGACGGCCTTGGGCGCAACGTCTTGCGGAACGGCTGAAAGCACGGCGATCGAGATCGGAACGAAGAGCATCCCGAGTCCAACCCCACCCGTCAACTGAGCCCATAGAAACGTCCAGAACGTCGAGATCGAGGTCGTGTCGAGACACTGGAGATAGTTCGAGACCGAGAGCAACAGGAAACCGATCCCAAGCGACAGGCGCGCATCCAATTTTCCGCGCCCAACCAGATTCGCGATCGGAATCGTGGTTATCGCAATACAGATCGCGCGGACGAAGATCAGTTCGCCCGAAAGCGTCGCCGTGAACCCCAGGATGCCTTGAACGTACTGCGGCAAGATAACGATTGCGCCGTAAAGCGACGCACCGACGGTAAACGCGAGCATCGAGCCCGACCACACGCTGCGAAACTTCAGGACGCGAAGGTCAACGACGGGATTGTTTGTCCTCAACTCCCACCATACGAAGGCAATCAGCGCAGCTGCGGTCGACGCAACGAAAAACCGGATCACACCGGAATCAAACCACTCGCTGCGCTCCCCCTGACCGAGAACGTACTGCAACGAGCCAAGGCCAATCGCCAGCAAACTCAAGCCGATTGCATCGATCGGCAGCTTACGCGGCTCCGTCGGATTGCGCAATCGCATGAGAACGATGATGCCGGCCAGCGTTCCCGGAACGAGGTTGATGAAAAAGACCCAGTTCCACGCGTAGTTGTCGGTGAGCAGGCCGCCGAGATAGGGGCCGACGCTCGGACCGACGATTGCGCCCAGCGCAAAAATGGCTTGGCTGGCGCCGAGCTGCGCTTTCGGAAACGTGTCGCGCAGCGTCGCTTGACCCGTCGCGATCAAACCGCCGCCGAACGCGCCTTGCACGATGCGCCAGAAAATGAGCTGCTCGATCGAGCTGGAGATGCCGCACAGCATCGATGCGATCGTGAAGCCGAAGATGGCCGTTGCGTAATATTGCCGGCGCCCGAAACGCAGCTGAAGCCAAGGCGTCAGCGGGATGATGACGACGGCCGAAATGATGTAACCCGTGACGATCCAAGCACCCTCATCAATCGTCGCGCCGAGATTTCCCTGAATCGTCGGCAACGCCACGTTGACGATCGTCGTGTCGAGCGTCTGCAACAACGTTGCAAGCATGACGCCGATGACAACGATCACGCGTGCGCTGCCGTACTCTACGACATTCGAACCCAGGTCTTGCTGAGCCATCCGCCCAGCAGAACCTTACCCGACGAGCGTTAGTTCCGGATCGGGCGGAGCGCCCTTGAGGCCGGCGGCTTCCCGCAACGTAGCAGCCTTGTCGATCTGCTCCCACGGCAGGTTGAGATCGGGCCGCCCGAAATGCCCGTACGCCGCGGTCTGTTGATAGATCGGACGTCGCAGATCGAGATGCCGGATGATTGCCGCCGGACGCAAATCGAAATGCTTAGCGACGAGCGCAGCAATCTTTTCTTCGTCGATTTTGGCGGTTCCGAAGGTCTCCACCAGGACGCTAACCGGATGCGCGACGCCAATTGCATACGCAACCTGTAATTCGCAACGATCGGCAAGTCCCGCGGCGACGACGTTCTTCGCAACATAGCGCGCCATGTATGCAGCCGAGCGGTCGACTTTGGTCGGATCCTTTCCGCTGAAAGCACCGCCGCCGTGGCGCGACATGCCGCCGTAGGTGTCGGCGATGATCTTGCGCCCGGTCAAACCGGCGTCGCCCTTAGGCCCACCGATGACGAAGCGGCCCGTCGGATTGACGAACACGCGCAGATCCTTATCGCGGAGCGCTTTGGGAATCACGTGATCGATGACACGCTCGGTTACTTCCTGACGGAGTGTATCGAGCGGGACGTCAGGCTCGTGCTGCGTTGAAATGACGACTGCATCAACGCGCACGGGACGTTGACCGTCGTACTCTACCGTAACCTGCGACTTGCCGTCGGGGCGCAGATACGGAATATTCTCGTTCTTGCGAACCGATGCCAGCATGCGCGTCAAATTGTGCGCGAGCGTGATCGGCAGCGGCATCAGCTCGTTCGTCTCGCGGCACGCGTAACCGAACATCATACCTTGGTCGCCGGCGCCGATCAGATCGAACGCTTCGTGCGAACCGGCTTCCTTGGTTTCCAGCGCGCGGTCGACTCCCATCGCGATGTCGGGCGATTGCTCGTCGATCGAGACGCTGACGCCGCACGTTTCGGCGTCGAAGCCGACGTGTGATTTCGTATATCCGATGTCGGCAATCGTCTTACGGACGATGCGCGGAATATCGATATAGCTCGAGGTCGTCACCTCTCCTGCGATGTGAATCTGGCCGGTGATCGCAAAAGTCTCGACGGCGACTCGGCCGTTCGGGTCCTTCTCCATAATGGCATCGAGAACGGCATCGGAAATCTGATCGGCAATCTTGTCGGGATGACCCTCGGTTACCGATTCGCTGGTGAACAATCTGCGATACGCCATTTAGGTCGTTCCCTCCGACCAGGATGCGAGATATTTTGCCTGTTCCGGAGTCAGGGTATCGATGCGAACGTTCATTGCTGCAAGCTTGAGAAGCGCAACTTCTTCGTCGATCGATTCGGGAACCGGATAGACTTTTTTCTCTAAACTCTTGTGATGCTTGACGAGATGCGCGGCCGCCATCGCTTGGTTTGCGAACGACATGTCCATCACGGCCGCGGGGTGACCTTCGCCGGCCGCAAGATTGACGAGACGGCCGTCGGCGAGAATCGAGACCCTCTTACCGTTCCCCAGTGTGTAGCGCTCGACGAACGTACGCGGCGATTCACGCTCGGTCGCGATGCGGGCAAGCGACTCGAGATCGATCTCATCGTTAAAGTGCCCAGAATTGCAGACGATCGCGCCGTCTTTCATCGATGTGAAGTGCTTTTCGTTGACGACGTGATAGTTGCCGGTGACGGTCACGAATACGTCGCCGAGCTTCGCAGCGTCGTTCATCTCCATGACCATAAAGCCGTCCATCACCGCTTCGATCGCTTTGCGCGGATCGACTTCGGTGACGATGACGTGAGCGCCGAGCCCTTTAGCGCGTGAGGCGACGCCGCGGCCGCACCATCCGTAACCGCACACGACAACGGTCGAGCCGGCAAGCAAGACATTCGTTGCGCGAATGATGCCGTCGAGCGTGGATTGTCCGGTTCCGTAGCGGTTGTCGAACATGTGCTTGGTCAGCGCATCGTTGACGGCAATCACCGGATACGGCAGAACGTTGTCCTTCTGCATCGCGCGCAGACGAATGACGCCGGTCGTCGTCTCTTCGCAGCCGCCAATCATGCCCGCAAGCAGCTCTTTGTGCTTGGTCGTGATCGCGGTGACGAGATCGCACCCGTCGTCCATCGACATCTGTGGTTTGCTGGCGATTACCGCTTCGATGTGACTGTAATACGTTTTGTTGTCTTCGCCTTTGATCGCGAAAGTCGGAATCTCGTACGTCTCGGCGAGCGCCGCGGCCACGTCGTCTTGCGTCGAGAGCGGATTGCTGGCGCAAAGCGCAATCTGTGCACCGCCGGCTTTGAGCGCGAGCATCAGATTTGCCGTTTCGGTCGTAACGTGCAAACACGCACCGATGCGAACGCCGGCGAGCGGCTTCTCTTTCGCGAAGCGGTCCCGAATTTGACCGAGTACCGGCATGAACGAACCTGCCCATTCGATCCGGGAACGGCCGGCTTGTGCGAGGCTCGCGTCTTTGATGTCGCCGCGGGCCGATTCGATGACGTGCAAAATCAGACTCCTGTTGGGGGCTTCGAAGTGTCCACCATACCCCGATGGGGGCCTGGACAACAATTACTTTATCGGCCGATTAGCTCCAGAAACGGCGCGATATCCCCCTCTTCGACGTCCATGCCGACCACGCTTGAATTCCAGCGTGAGTCGTGGAAGTCAGAGCCCCCTGTCATGACCAGTCCGAGACGCTCGGCTTGGGCTCGAAAATGAGCGATCATCGGTGGGGTATGCGATGGATAGAAGACCTCGAGGCCGACAACGCCGTGCGCGGCCATCTCGTCGATGATCGAGTAGTCGGAGAGCCGCCCAGGATGGGCGAGGACCGGGACGCCGCCCGAGCGCGCAATCGCCTCGATCGCCTCCGGGGCCGTGATATGCGCCGAAGGGACGTATCCGGGGCCGTCCCGCCCGACCAGATCATTGAAGACGGTCTGCACGTCTTTGACCATCCCGGAGCGGACCAATGCCTTTGCTACGTGCGGCCGGCCAAGGGATTCACTACCGCCGGCCTCCGCAGCGACCATCTCTTCCGTTAGCGGGTAGCCGGCACGCGCGAGCCGCTCGATCATCGTTTTGATGCGTACGGTCCGGGCTTGGCGATTTGCCTCGAGTGTGGCATGGATCGGCGCCGCGGAAGACGGGTCGAAAGCGTAGCCGAGAATGTGAATGTCGACACCGTCGCGGGTTGTGTTGATCTCGATGCCCGGGACGATCTGCGCGCGTGATTCCGGCAGCTCACCGTACGCACGCGTCGTGTCATGGTCGGTGATCGAAAAGATGCGGACGCCGCGCCGGTCCATCGACTCGACCAGCTCGGCGGTCGACAGACTCCCATCGCTATTGCGTGTATGCGAGTGAAAATCGACGAGCAAGATCTATTTGGATCTACGCTCGACTGCGAGACGAATGGCGGTTCGTTCCTTTCCGTCGATTTGCACGTCGATAAATTCCGGCACGCACACGAGATCGTAAGCGCTCGCCTCGAGGTACGAGCGAGCGATGGCGATTGCCTTCACGGCTTGGTTCGTAGCGCCGGCGCCTATGGCTTGCAGTTCGGCGGTGTCACGCTCGCGCAGTACGCCGGCAAGCGCGCCGGCGACCGAGTTCGGGTTGCTCTGTGCGGAGACTTTGAGGATGTGCGTTCCGGGACTTCGGGACGGAGGTGTGCCGGGATTTTCATTCATGCGATCCCTCGGAGAAAGATGCGTTTGATATCGAGGGCCTTGCCGCTTGTGCGGTCGATTGCGACAACCGCCGCACAAAATTGCTTCAAACCTCCCTTCTCCACATTGAACCGTTCTGAAAACGCAGTCGTGAAGCGGTCGATGACTCCGGCCGCTTCCATTCCGATCACGCCTTCAGTCGGTCCGGTCATCCCGACGTCGCTCAGATAGGCCGTCCCACCGGAAAAAACTTGATCGTCTGCGGTCTGCACGTGTGTGTGCGTCCCGTAGACGAAGCTAACTTGACCATCGAAGAACCGAGCGATCGCCATTTTTTCGGACGTCGCTTCGGCGTGCATGTCAACGATGATGATCGGCGTCGCTTCGCGCAGCTCGTCGACGAGCTCACGCCCGACGCGAAACGGATCGTCGACCGTGGGCATGAATACGCGGCCCATCAGATTGAGCACGCCAACGCGGACGCCGTCGACGTCGATCGTCGTCGAGCCGCGGCCGGGCGTGCCGGGCGGATAATTAGCCGGGCGGATGATGCGATCGGAGTCCTCGAGGTGCGAACGAAACTCGCGCTTGTCCCAAATGTGGTTGCCGCTCGTAATCACGTCGACGCCGACGCTGAACATCTCTTGGGCCGTCGGAACGGTCAAGCCGAATCCACCCGCAGCATTTTCACCGTTGGCAATGCAGCAATGAATTTGATGCTGCTCGCGAGTCGACGGCAGGCAACGCTTCAGCGTCTCGCGGCCGGGTGAGCCGACGACATCGCCTATAACGAGAACGTTGAGCGCGTTGCTTATCGGCGCGCCGGAGCCTTCGCTTTGCGATTTTTTACGAAATACACCATGACGCGCCGTTCGTCGCGATATCCGACGAGCGAACGCTTTTGATCCGGATCGCGCATCGCATCGATCGCGTGCTCGACTTGCAAGTCCTCGAGCTCCGCGTTTTCTTCGTCTTGTTCTTCGACCGGATTCTTCACGAGAGCGTCGCCATAGCGCGCACTGAGCACGCCTATCTGCAGCAACAGCTCTTCGCGTGTGAAGGACGCCGAATCACGCGTGCAGTGAACGAACGTCACCGCGTGGTCCGTCTCGCACCGCACGCTAATCGTGCTCACATCCCGCCCCTCGAGCGCAACGAACGCACGGACGTGATCGTCGAGCACCGCAGCAAGCTCCCGCTGCTCGAGCCTGGTCAGCCGTCGTGCGACGACGTACGTAAGCCGCAACGTCCCGTCGGTCGGATGCGACCACAGCGACGAGATCTCTGGAAAGCGCACCAAAAGCGAAACGATCGAGTCGACCGTATCACTATTTTCGAGCGGAACCTTCGTCGAAATCATTATCTGCTTCTAAGGACGGAGAAGCCGTCCTGAGCGTACTCGAACGGCGGCTGGGGGGTCTTGCCATTCGTACCCGCATGACGGCTGCCCCTGTCGGGGCGAGGGGGCCACTTCTCGGGCCCCAGAATCAGCCTGACCGTGGGACAGCCCCGAAAGAGGCCCGAGCCCCCGTCGGCGGAACAGACGGCGTTCGTCGAGCGGGCGATTGAGCAGTATGGGAAGGCGACCTATAACTTCGCGTTCCGCCTCGTCGGAAACGAAACCGACGCGCGTGATCTCGCGCAAGAGGCCTTTATCCGCGTCTACCGGGCTTGGCGGTCGTTCCAACCAGGCACCTCGTTCCTCTCCTGGATCTATAGAATCGTCACAAACCTCTATCGCGACGAACTAAGACGGCGAAAGGGACGTTTCCAAGAGGAGATACCTGAAGACAACGCTCCCCAGGAATTCGGTGGCCAGCGCCCGCTCGCCGTCGACCCAATCGAGGAATACGTCGACAGGCAACTCTCCGAACCGCTTTCACGGTCTCTGCGGAAGCTTTCGCAAGACCAACGACAAGTGATCATACTAGCCGACATCGAGGAATACAGCTACCAGGAAATCGCGGACATAATGGGGTGTTCGATCGGAACGGTCCGGTCTCGGCTTCATCGTGCTCGCGCACTGCTTCGGCGTTTGGTTCAACAAGAAAACGAGCGTTCTCAATCACGATAATGCAGCATCTCACGAGCGACCTACTCATCGACTACCTCCACCACGAGCTCGGCCCCGCGGACGACGCTCGCGTACTAGCACATCTCGAGACGTGTGAAGAATGCAAGCACGAACTCAACGTCGAGGCAACCATAACCGACCGGCTGCGCGCAGTCGCGCGGGCCGAAGAGCTCGATCTTCCGCTGGGCATGCAAAGCGCGATCATGGCACGCATCGCGGACCTGCGCCCAAATCGCTGGCATGCATTGCATAAGTTCTTGCGTCCGATCGTGATCGTTCCGTTCGCCGCTGCCATCGCCGCCGGCGCCTTCTTCCTCACGCCCGTCTTGTCGCCGCCGGCGTCGCAGAGCGCTGGGCTCCCCGTCAGCTATTATCTGCAAGAGCATGACGTTCGGGCACAGGAGAATCCGCTTGGTGACCGGAGCGCAGTCATTTTGTCGTCGCTGAACTCGACGAATGACGGCGTACCGGTGATGCAAGCCGTTGATGCGTCGCGCTAAAGCGCTAACGTTTGCGTATCTTAGCGGCCTAGCTGCGGTCATCGCCGGAGTTTGTTCCGCGGGCGCCGCAACACCGGCGCCGAGCGCGACAGCCGCTACTTCGGCAAATCCGAATCAAGACGACGCGCGAGCCACGGAGCTGCTCAGCGACGCAATGCACGCGCGCCAGTCAATCTCTTACATGGCGCAAGTGCAGACGATCCATTTCGGGCCGTCCGGCACCGTCGCGACGATCGCGCGCGAAGAACACCTCGCGCCTAATCAAACTCACAAGCTCTACCTCGCGCCCCAAGAGATGTACGGCGACAGCGTCGTCATTCACGGCGCCGAAACATTTTCGTACGACGCGCAACATCAGCGCGTCGTCATTTCGCATGGACCGACGTTCGATCCGCAGACGATCACGAACGGAAACCTCGCACTGCTCTTGGCGAACTACCGTCCGATAATCGCCGCGCCGGAGATCGTCGCGGGCCGGCCGACGATTCCGTGCGCGCTCGTCAACCGCTTCACCGGGGTGCGCGTGATGCGCGTCTGGATCGATGCTCAAACGCACTTGATCCTGCAAAAGGAAACGTATCGCGCCGACGGGACGATCGGATCGCGCACGCAATTCGAGAACGTTCGCTACACGCAAGCCATGCCGAATACGCTTTTCTCGACGCCGATCCCGGCCGGCTATCACGTCGTCGAAAACCAAACGCCGACATCAAACGCAACCGATATCGAACGCGTGGTCAAAGATGCGGGATTTACACCGGCAAGCCCGCGCTATCTACCGGAGGGATTCACGGTTGTGAGCGCCGACGTAACGATCGTCAAGGGCGTGAAGACGTTGCAGCTGATGTATTCGGACGGGGTACGTTCGCTTTCGCTTTTCGAGAATGCCACAAACGTTACGGCAGATT
The DNA here is from genome assembly GCA_036489885.1 of Candidatus Baltobacteraceae bacterium. Taxonomy (NCBI): domain Bacteria; kingdom Bacillati; phylum Vulcanimicrobiota; class Vulcanimicrobiia; order Vulcanimicrobiales; family Vulcanimicrobiaceae; species Vulcanimicrobiaceae bacterium. The sequence continues at coordinate 659,820 of DASXEW010000001.1, read as the reverse complement.
TCGGACACACGAAGCCCGTTCCGATCAAGATCGAGAACCGGGATGCGCTCTATATGAACGACGGTTCGACGACGCTGTTGTCGTGGAAAAACGCCGGCCTGACCTTTGCGCTGGTCGGCGATCTCGATATCAAGGAGCTCAAGGCAATAGCCGCTAGCGTCTCGTAGGGAACGGGGTGCCCGCAGCTCGACCGTATACAACGAATGCCCGCGGGGAATTCGAAATCTCCGCGCGTGGATCGGATGTTTTACATCTCCCGGCGATCAACAAAGGGACTGCGTTCACGAACGTGGAGCGCGCCGCTCTGGGACTTACGGGATTGCTGCCGCCGGCCGTCGTTTCGATCGAGCAGCAAGCAGCTCGTTTGTACGACATGTACTCACGTCTGCCGAACGATCTTGCGAAGAACCAGTTTCTTGCCGCGCTGCAGGATCGCAACGAGACGTTGTTCTTCTACTTGTTCGGTCAACACGTCGTCGAGATGTTTCCGATCGTCTACACACCGACGGTCGGAACGGCAATTCAGCAGTACAGCCGCCAGTATCAACGCCCACGCGGGGTGTTTCTCTCGATCGAACACCCGGAGCTGCTCGAAGAATCGCTGCGCAATGCCGGCGCGTCAAGCGACGACATCGACCTGCTGGTCGCAACCGACGCCGAAGCGATTCTTGGGATCGGCGACTGGGGCGTCGGCGGGATGGACATCTGCATCGGCAAGCTCGCCGTCTACACGGCGGCGGCCGGAATCGATCCGACGCGCGTGATCCCGGTAATGCTCGATGTCGGGACCGACAACCCGTCGTTGATGGACGATCCGCTGTACCTTGGCTACCGGCATGCACGCGTGCGCGGCGCGCTATATCAAGCCTTCGTCGATCGCTACGTGCAGACCGCGCACCGTCTGTTTCCCAACGCTCTTCTGCACTGGGAAGACTTCGCGGCCTCGAACGCGCGTTGGATTCTGGATCAGTATCGTTCGAAACTGTGCACGTTTAACGACGACATTCAGGGAACGGCCGGCGTCGTGCTGGCGGCGATTCTCTCTGCGCTCGAGGTAACGGGCGGCCGGCTACGCGACGAGCGCATCGTGATCTTCGGCTCGGGAACGGCCGGAATCGGTATCGCGGATCTCATTCGCCGCGCGATCGCAACGCAAGGCGTAACAGATGAGGAAGCGGCTCGCAGTTTCTGGTGTATCGATCGCAATGGTTTGCTGGTGCGCGACATGCCGAACATTCGCGACTTCCAGGCGCCGTTTGCTCGCAAGCGAGACGACGTTCGTGATTGGACTGCCGATCCCCAGCGCGGCATCACGCTCGCCGAAGTCGTCCGTCGCGTTCACCCGACCGTCTTGATCGGCTGCTCCGGGCAAAGCGGCGCGTTTACCGCAGAGGTCGTGCATGCGATGGCGCAGGGAACGCCGCGCCCGATCATCTTGCCGCTCTCGAATCCGACGGCACTCTCCGAAGCGGTTCCGGAAAATCTGGTCGAGTGGACCGACGGGCGCGCGCTGATCGCGACGGGAAGCCCGTTCGATCCGGTGTTGCACGACGGCATCTCGTACACAATCGGACAAGCCAACAACGCCATTATCTTCCCGGGCCTCGGCCTTGGTGCGATCGTTACGCGCGCACGCGTCATCAGCGATGCCATGTTCGTTGCTGCGGCCAGCGCCCTCGCCGAGATGGTCGACGCCTCGACGCTCGGCGCCGCGATTCTTCCGCCCGTTTCAACTTTACGTGACGTTTCGCGCAAGGTGGCAATTGCGGTTGGCGAGCAAGCGGCGCGCGAAGGGATCGTCGGCGCGCCCATCAGCGATCTCGCGCAAAAAATCGACGCCACAGCTTGGCAGGCGCGCTACCGCACGATCCGCGCCGTCTAGCGCAAATAGAGCAATACGGCGAGGACGACGCCGGCGAACGCTGTTGCCCACGTGAATGGCAGCGTTTGACGCATCACGTCCTCCGGGCGAACGCCCGCGTATTCGGCGCTCCACACCGTTTGGGTCCCTGTCGGATCCGAGACGCCGACGATTCCATTGATCGACGCAAAGGTGCCGAGCACGAGCAGCGCCGGATACGTTCCAAGTGCGAGCAGGACGCCCGCGATTCCAACTCCCATTCCGACGATGTTGAGAGGACCGCGGTAGAGCGCGAGCGGCGCGAGCAGGCCGAACCCGATCGCATACACCCACGGATTGTGGGGCGCGATCGCACTGACGATCGGATGAAGTGCGTCGACGATTCCCGGCATGCGTACGGCCGTGAGCAGCATCCCGATTACGATGAAGAGATACATTGGCGCCGCGGCCAGTTCCAGGCCGCGATATGCGGTCTTGAGCATCACTTCATTGAATGCGCGTGGTCGAGTGGTCAGCACGCCGTAGAGAATTCCGATGATAAGCGCGGGAATGACATCGAACGAAATCCCGAATGCAGCGCTCCCGAGCACCAGTGCAATCGGAATCGCCGGCGTGATAAGCGCGTACCATGGCGCCGTGCGTGCGGCTTGACGCGTTCGCGGCGCGGACACGGCCCAATTGTAGACACGGCCCGAAATCCGTGACTGAACGAACAAGAACGACAAGCCGCCGATCAGGACGATCGGGAAATAGCGCACCAGGAATCCGACGACGTCGGCTTGCGGTACGCCCATCGCTTGCGAAAGATATTTCCAGGTTTGCAATTGAAGCGGATTTCCGCACCACAGCCCGACGACCACCGTAGAGGCTGCAACCGTGCGCGGCACGCCTGCCGCCAACATCGCGGGAATCCCGATCAATCCTACCAGGATCGCTGCGGGCGCGCTGCCGGTAACCGTTCCAACGAAGATCGCGACGAACCAGACGGCAAAGGCCACTGCGTACGGGCGATCACCTCCGAGCTCAACCGCTTTGCGCACGAGCGTTTGCGCGATTCCGGTCTCGTCCATGACGGCGCCGAGCCAGCTCCCGAAAACTACCGCGACGATTGTCGCTGCGAGCGCCGTTGCGCCGCTTGCGATGATGCCGCCCAGGATACTATCATCGGGCTTCCCGATCCACGGGATTCCGAGAATGATCCCGACGACTACCGCAAGCGCCATCAAGGCGAGCGGCGTCGCAAGCTTCTTCGTCATCATCAGAATGACGAAGATCGCCATCGCGGCGAGCAGCAGCGCACCGGTCACGGCTGACCTGATTGACGGCTCAAAAGCTCGTTGAGCAACTCCGGTGAGGCCGGCAAATCGAGGAGCTCGCGCGCAAACCTATGCGCGTCCTCTTCGCCTTGCGGACCGTGCGAACTCCCGGAGATCATATGAAAGCACTCGTGCGCGATCGCAATCTCGTCGAGATGCTCCGGATCGAACGGCAAATCGTTGACGAGCACCAACTCTGAGAGCATCTCGAGCGTGTCGAGATAGATCACGATCGTCTTTTCACGTGCATCGAATTCCGAGATGATCCAGCGATCCTCACCGATCCCCCCGCGGCGCTCGACAATCTTGGCGCCTAAACGCTTGGCGAGGGCGCGCGCGGTCACGCGCGATGCTCGGCGACGATGATGCCCGGTTCGGTGGCGCTCATCGTACGAAGATGGTCGGATGCGATCGTGACCACGAGCTCCGGATCGACCATCCCGCTCAAGTTGACGATCCGGTCACGCAGCAGCAAGTGCAGCGCGGGAAGCATCTTCCCAGCGTCGCCGTACGACGTCAGTGCCTCGAGAATCTCACGCAGCTCATCTTCGGCCTGCGCGATCGTCGTTGGGACGATCCGCGCGTCCGGCACGCGTAACCGAATCACGCCTTCGCGGTCGATGACGCGCACGGGATCTTTCGCGGATCCGAAATAGCGCAACAAACCCGACGGCTGCATTCGCGCCGTATAAACGGAAAACTGCGGTGTGCTTGCCGCCAGCTCGAGGACCTCGGGCGCTGCGCCCATCGACTCGGCCGCGATGCTGCGCCGCTCGTCTTCGGCGGCTTCCATACGCCTGAGATCTCGCGCGCGCAGCTCAGTCGCTCCGCTGGCAGCGGCACGCACGATGTTGCGCTGAGAATCGACGCTGACATCGACCTCGACGCTCTCGCGCGCCGCTCCGGCCGCGACGGCGGCATCTTCCGCTTCCGCTCGAATCTGCGCGATGTCCAGAGGCGTGGGACTCGGGATCATGCGTTCGACGACGTCACGTACCAGCGCCAGCGCCACGCCGATAGGCGAGATGACGTGCGCGTTTCGCGCGATGCGGAATTCGCAGCCGAGTGTCTTCGCGAGCGCTGGAACGAGCGCCGAAGCTCCGCCCCCGCCGCCAACCAACACCATTCGCTTTAGGTCCAGGCCGTAATCGGCCGCCAACTCGTCGACAGTCGAGCGTGTCTTCGCAACCGCTGCATCGATAACGGCCCGCGCGATCTCATCGACCGTACAACCGAAACGTTCAGCCAGCGGTCCGAACGCGACTCGCGCGTTTTCCACATCACCTCGCGCCCAGTCTCCATCCGGAACAAACCCGGCAATGTTGGCCGCGCACGAGAGCGTCAACGCCGAGCGTCGACCTGCGGCGTCAACCGCGATGTAGTCTTCGGGATCGGACGGCAACGGACGAAATTCGATCAACCGCGCGTTTGCGCACGCGCCGGAACTCGCGTAGACCGCATAGTCGAGCCCCGCAATGTGCGCGCTGCGAGGACCGACGTCGATCTTTCCGTTGCGAACGCGCACCATCGACCCGCCGCCGATTCCGATCGAGCGGACGTCGAGTGACTGCAGAAACGTTCGGTGGCCGCCGAGCATCGCGTAGCGCACTTGGACGCGACCGTCGCGAATCGCCGAAATGTCGACGCTCGTTCCACCGACTTCCAGAAAGACTGCATCCGAGACGCGCTCGTACATGAGCGCGCCAGCCACTCCGGCTGCGGGCCCGGAGACCAGCGTCAGTATCGGACGGCTGCGCAGTTGATCGATTCGCATCACGCCGCCGTCGCCTCGCATGATCATGAGCGGCGAGGTGATCCCCGCACTGCTGACGCTCGATTCCACACTGTTGGCCGTTTCAATCATTCGCGGCAAGATCGACGCGTTAATCACGGCGGTCCTCGTCCGCGTTCGCAAACCGTAGAGCTTGCTGATCTGGTGGGCCGCAGCCGCGGGAACATTCGCGCGCCGTGCCGCGTCCGTCACCGTGTCTTCCGCCGTAGAATCGTCAACGCTATACAAACCGCTGGCTACGATCACGCCTGCACCTTGTCCAAGCAACGCGCGAATAGCACGATCGGCGTCCTCTGCGCTCGGCGCCGACGTCGCAAGAAACTCGCGCATCGAACGCAGATACGTACCAGGCGCGAGCTCGATCGGCTTGATGAACGTCTGGGAACGGGCCCGCAAGCCTTCGAGTCCCCCGCCGATTCCGACAATCCCAACGAGTGCAACGTCGCCCTCGAGTAGTGCGTTCGTGGCTTGCGTCGTACCGTGCGAAATGTAGCGCACGTCGGATGCCTGCAGATTGTGCGTCGAAAGCAAACGCTGCAGCGCCTCGATGATCCCAGCCGCTACGCCCTGCGGCGAACGATGCGTCGTCGGGACCTTGACATGACCGATCAGCTCCAGCGAGGTCGCGTCTATTGCAACGGCATCAGTAAACGTGCCGCCGACGTCGATACCGATGCGTATCCCGAGGCCAGTCCCCACGTATTTTGGCGCTTCATGTTTGCAAACGGAACGTCCTTGCGGACGGCGAAAGAGCGCTTGAGCATGAAAAAGAAAACATTGGGGATCGTCGGTGCGGGCGCGATCGGCCAGGCATTGCTGCGCGGCCTGCAATCCGGCTCGGCTCCGTTCAAGATTTGGGCTGCGACGCGTACGCCGCAATCCGCGGCGCGCATCGAACGCGATTTCTCGATCACGGCAACCGATGAATACGACGAGCTTGTACCGGAAACCGACGTTGTCCTCGTCTGCGTCAAGCCGGCGCAAACCGATGCAACACTCGAGCGGCTACGCAAAGCCGGACTCAAAAAACATGCACTCGTCATCTCGGTAGCCGCGGGAGTTTCGATCGCTGCGCTCGAGCGCGCGATCGGCGACGACGTCGCCGTGATCCGCGCCATGCCGAACGTGCCCGCGCTCGTGAGCGAAGGTATGACCGTCATCGCACTCGGACGTCACGTAACCAAAGATCAGGCCTCCGAAGCGACGGACATTTTTAAATCCGTCGGACGCTGCATCGAGCTGCCCGAGCACCATCTCAACGCCGTCACTGCAATCAGCGGCTGCGGACCGGCCTACGTCTTCCTTATAATCGAAGCTCTCGCGGACGCGGGCGTTAGCGTCGGGCTTCCTCGCGACGTTGCGCGTGAGCTGGTCGCGCAAACGGTTCTCGGCGCATCAAAGATGGTTCAGGATAGCGAACGGCACCCGGCGGCTATGCGTGACGACGTCACGACTCCGGCCGGGTGCACGATCGGTGCGCTCTTGGTGCTCGAAGACGGAAAGATCCGCTCGGTGCTGGCGCGCGCAATCGCCGAGGCGACGCGCATCGCAGGCACCTTAGCTTAGATTACCGGCTCTGCGGCGACGGAGCGCTCGGCACTTGTTGGTCTTGGCGATGACGTTCCCGTAGCGTTTGGAGACGCTGCTGGAACTTCGCGCGCTGATCGGGATTCAGTACCGCCATGATTTCTTGCCGTTGCGCATGCATGCTCGCACGACGCTGACTGCGATCGGCGACGCCTTGGTTTTGCGCGCGGTACTTCTGATGGATGGCCTTGATCCTCGCTTTCTGACCGGACGTGAGATTCAAGCCCTTGAAAAGCGAAGAATGATGATGACGTTGGGCCGCAGCCGGCGGCGGTGCGGGTTGCGGTGCCGTTTGCGCGAACGCGGCGCCGGTTTGTATAACCGCGGCGGCGACGAGTACCGCGATGGCAGTACGAATGAACACGTGGACTCCTCTGTCTGACGTGCTCATCGTACTGCCCGCCTGTTGCTAGCGCTTTAACTCAGAATTAGAGCCCGGGCAAAAAACGCTGGGAATGCGAGTTAGAGCTAGTGGCTACTTCCATTGGTCGTTCCGCTATTGCTTCCGGCGCCACTACCGCTCGTTGAGCCCGAACTGCCGCTCGAGTTGCTCGAACCGGTTGAGCCGTTCGAACTGCCTTGCGATCCGGCTGCGCCCTGGCTTTGCGCAGGCGGCTGAATGATCGTCGTATTCGACGTCGTTGCCCACGGGTGCCACAAAAGGACTGCAACGATGAGCGCGATCGCGATAACGGCGACGATTGCAACACCGGCCGTGCCGCCTCCGCCTTGAACCACTACGGGTCGGTCGGACATATCTGCCACGTTTGGCACCTCCTGGTGAAGGCTTTTACCCCGTCCCAGGATCTACAACGACGCTTGCTAGGCTTTCGGAAAGACTGAGCGATGATCCGAAATCGAACGTGCTACTGCTGCGTCGAGCACCCAGCCCCGATCCCGCGAACAGGTGCACGTACGTGGGCGCAGCGCGCGGCATCCCATACTGTCGTGCATTCCGATCGCATGTCCGCACTCGCAAACAACCAGCTCTTCGAGGGCAGTCGTTCCCGCGGCCCCTTGTGCGTAACGTCGAACCATTTCCATAGAAAAAGGCCTCCTCGCCCGGAGTGCGATTGAGCGTTGAAATACCCCGTGAGTCTTTCGGGCAAACCTTCTGCCCGCAAAGCCTAATCTGTCTAGGGCTTGGGTACAAGGTTCTCGGAGAGGTCATTTTCTATGACGACGACATTTGCGCCGGTGACGGTGGAGCAGCTTGGAAGGCTGACACTCGTTCATGTCCTCGGCGAGCTCGACATCACGAACTATCACGAGCTCAGCGAAGCGATCGAGCGAGCAGGCGCCGGATCGCCCGACCCAATTCTCGTCGCATTCGTCGAGTGTACGTACATCGATACGTCCGGCATCACTGCGCTCGTGAGCGCGCATCGACATTTTGGGAAAAGACTGCACGTGATCGTCCCCCACCATTCAAAGATTCGCAAGATTTTCGAAGCGACCGGATTACACCGCGCGCTCCTCGTTCATGACGATTTCCGTGCCGCAATCGAAGACGCAACGTCGCAGCTCTAAGTGAAGATGCATCGCCTTCCGCCCGACGTTCCACCGACCGGACCCGGACCCACTCCCGAGCCGATACCGCCCGAGATGCCGTATCCGCCGGGTCAAGCTCCCGCTACGCCTGAAGCGCCGGTGCCGCCTGAGCACCCGCCGATGACGGAGCCTTGGGGCTGATCTTCGACTCCAGGCTCTCGGCGAAACGCGCGAGATCGCTGCGTAACTGAAGCTCGAACGCTTTCCCGGCGCCGAGAATCTCGCTGATTTTGCCTATCATTCCGGACGGCGGCGTGTATTCGATCGTTATTTCGACGTCAGTATCGCCATCTGGACGCGGCGTGAACGCGACCAGTCCGCTGTTTTCTAATCCGTCGATCGAACGCCAGCCGATTTGGCGGCCGGGAATCCAATTCTCGTTACGGGCTGCCCATTCGTGGCGTCCGACGATATTGACGACCCAGCGCGTGCGCTCGCGATCGATATACGAAACGCTACGCACGTGCGACATGAAAGACGGATACTCCGGAAAGTTCGTCCACAACGAGTAAATGCGTTCGACGGGAGCGTGCACGATAATTGAGGCTGTTTGCCGCGACATTGATCACCAAAATTAAAACGACGGACCGAACGCTAAGTCCGGTCCGCCGCGCTTTGAGGGTGTGTGATGCTTTTTCGGGTTGGGATCGCGCAAGCGATCCAATCCGATTCTTCCCTAGGAGCCGCCACTGAAACCGGGACCGACATCAATCCATTGCGCACGAATCTCGTCGCGTTCAACGCGCACCAAACGATCCACCATCTGCGGCCGGGTCAACATGCATTCGCAGCGCATGGGTTCATCGCTTTGCAAAGGCGCGACGCAGCCGTGCCGGCCGTGCCACTCGAGATAATGTCCGCACGGACAGATCAAGATTCGTTCCAGTGACATCTCGCACATTATCCCCATTTTTGCTTGGGGACTAACGCAATGTTATGTCGTTTGCATTTGCATGCGAACTTGCGTACTCGCGCTATCGGTACGTATCTCGACGCGGTCCATCAACGCGCGCATCAACGGAATGCCACGACCGCGTTCTTCTTCTTTGGTCGCGGCGCGCCAACGGCCGGAGTCTTCGATGTGTACGCGGATTATGGACTCGTCGACCCGCACGCAAAGATGGACCGTCCCGGGAACGTCCGCGTAGGCATGTTCGACTGCATTGGCAACCGCCTCGCCGACCGCTGTTATGACTGCAAACCGGTGGTCGTCGCCGATCCCCTGATCGATCAGAAAACGCTCCAGGCCCCGCCTAACGAACGGCGCCGCAAATGGAACGGCGGAAAAGACGCAATCGAAGGCCTCGACCGCGCGCGGCTGGATGAACAACGTCATCGTGGCAACGTCGTCGACGTTTTGCTTTGACCCAAAGACGCGGTCCTGAACCGATTTGGCCGGATGCGCGGAAAGCTCGGCAAGCTCGTCGAGCGACGCTCGAATCAAAGCCGACTCGCCGAAAAAGACATCGCGCTCGAACTCGACGATACCGTCCGTATAAAGCACGACGAGCGTCCCCGGTGAAAACGTAAACGTCCACGGTGTGGGCGCTAAATCGTCGACGACACCAAGCGGTAAGTCACCGTTCGGAAGCATGAACGAATGGCCATCGGGAGTGATGACCAGCGGCGGCGGATGGCCGGCGCTCGCGTAGGTGAAGACTGACGTGCGCGGATCGAAGATGCCGACGAGCGCCGTGACCATCATCGGCATCGAGCGCAGCATCTGATTGGCGCGACTCAGCACCTCGCCGGGCGAGCGAGCATCGTACGTCGACGCGCGCACAGCCTGCCGTGCCTCGCCCATTACGACCGCTGCCGAGAGTCCGTGGCCGGCTACGTCACCGATCGATATACCAATGCGGCCGTCCGGGAGCTCGAAGGCGTCGTACCAGTCGCCGCCTACGATCGATTCGCCGGCGGCGGGACGATACGCCGCGTCGAGGACCGCCGAACCGTTGCGGGGCAACACCTCCGGCAGCAACGCGCGCTGCAGCGTTTCGGCTACGTGGTGTTCTCGGGCAATGGCCTGCGCCGTGTCGATGCCGATCGCAATCCGAAGGGCGAGCTCCTCAGCCAAGCTTCCTATCAAAGAGGAAGGCGCATCGCCGGCTCCCGCCAGCCACAAGAAGCCGTACGGCGTCGCGCGTCCAGTGATCGCGACCTCGAGCGCCCAGCCTCCCTCACTTCGCAGCGACGTGATCGGCGCATGGGGGAGGCGCCGGTTTAGCGCCGTCTCGCTCGGCGCGCGACCGGCCGACGCGGCGACGCGAACCTCGTCTTCGCTCCCAAGCAGCCCGATGGTGCAGCCGTCGACCCATGCGGGCACGAGCAATTCGGCGAGCACGGGTAGCGCGCTCTCGATGTCCTCGGCTGGCAATAGGAGACGACTCGCGGACGATAGGAGTTCGAGAACTCCCTGAACCGACTGCGTCAGATCGTCATCGGTCACGGCGAGCGCATTGGTTAAACTCAAACGAGCACCCCTGCAGGTATGCCGCAGTTTTGCCCATGCGAGGAAGCGGCCAAACGCACTCTCGCCCTTGCGACCACAGAGCTAACGTTTAAATGCTCGTGATTTCGGGTATTTCCGGGCAAAACTGGCCAGTGCGAGGTGTGCGCTTCCCTCATGGGACCACGCCTCCTTTCTGACTTCACGGAGTCTGCTTATGCCTCTTACGGTCGCACCCAGTCCGAAGGCGAAGTCATCAGCTTCGTCTCCGTCGCGTTCCAACGGCGCGAAATCCAACGGCCACTCGAACGGTGCGCGATCGCGTGCGTCAAAAGCGCCCGCCTCCGGTAATCGCGAGGTGCTCAGTGCACTACGCGCCCTCGGACGCGGCGATTTCTCCGCCCGTTTGTCGTCCAGCACGACCGATCCGGATTTGGCAGAAGCATTCAACGACGTCGCAACGCTGAACGCGCGACTAGTACGAGAGCTGCAGCGCATCAGTCAGACCGTCGGACGTGACGGACGGCTTGCGCAGCGCGTCTCGGTTTCGGGTGCAGTCGGTGACTGGTCGGCTGCAATCGATTCGGTCAATGAGCTGATCTCCGACCTCGCGCATCCGATCATCGAGACCGGACGCGTGCTGGCGTCGGTCGCGCGTGGCGATCTTTCGCAACAGGTCACGCTCGAAATCGACGGCCGTCCGCTCAAGGGTGAATTCTTACGAGCCGGCCGCACGCTGAACACGATGGTCGATCAGCTGAACGCATTCGCTTCGGAAGTCACGCGCGTCGCACGCGAAGTCGGTTCTGAAGGAAAACTGGGTGGCCAGGCCCAGGTCCGCGGCGTAGCCGGTACGTGGAAAGACTTGACCGACTCCGTGAACTCGATGGCCGGTACGCTGACGAACCAGATTCGGAACATCGCCGAAGTCACCACCGCCGTGGCTCGCGGTGACCTTTCAAAAAAGATCACCGTCGAAGCGCGCGGCGAGATTTTGCAGCTGAAAGACACGATCAACGTCATGGTCGATCAGCTGAACGCATTCGCGTCCGAGGTCACGCGCGTCGCACGCGAAGTCGGTTCCGAAGGACGGCTCGGCGGACAGGCCGACGTCCGCGGCGTTGCCGGTACCTGGCGCGATCTCACCGAGTCCGTCAACGGAATGGCTGGTAACCTGACGGCACAGGTTCGTAACATCGCCGAAGTCACGACCGCCGTCGCAAAGGGAGACCTTTCGAAGAAGATTACCGTCGACGTTCGCGGCGAGATCCTTCAGCTCAAAGACACAATCAACACGATGGTCGACCAGCTCAACGCATTCGCATCCGAAGTCACGCGCGTCGCACGCGAAGTCGGTACCGAAGGAAAACTCGGTGGCCAGGCGCGCGTCGAAGGCGTCGCGGGTACGTGGAAAGACCTTACCGACTCCGTGAACTTCATGGCCGGTAACTTGACCTCGCAGGTCAGAAACGTCGCCGAAGTCACGACTGCCGTTGCGCGCGGCGACCTTTCAAAGAAGATTACCGTCGACGTACGCGGCGAAATGCAAGAACTGAAGGCGACGATCAATACGATGGTCGACCAGCTGAACGCATTCGCATCCGAAGTCACGCGCGTCGCACGCGAAGTCGGTACGGAAGGGAGACTCGGCGGTCAAGCCGTCGTCGAAGGCGTCGCCGGTACGTGGAAGGACCTTACGGACTCCGTGAACTCGATGGCCGGTAACCTGACTTCGCAGGTCCGTAACATCGCCGAAGTCACGACCGCAATCGCGCAAGGCGACCTTTCAAAGAAGATTACGGTCGCCGTTCGCGGCGAGATTCAAGAGCTCAAGGCCACGATTAATTCGACGGTCGACCGGCTCAACGCATTCGCATCCGAAGTCACGCGCGTTGCGCGCGAAGTCGGTACCGAAGGAAAGCTCGGCGGACAAGCCGTCGTTCCGGACGTCGCCGGTACGTGGAAAGACCTTACCGACTCGGTGAACTTCATGGCCGGCAACTTGACCAGTCAGGTGCGTAACGTCGCCGAAGTTACGACCGCCGTCGCAAAAGGCGACCTCTCACGTAAGATCACCGTCGACGTGCGCGGCGAAATGCTCGAGCTCAAAGGTACGATCAACACGATGGTCGACCAGCTCAACGCGTTCGCATCCGAAGTCACGCGCGTCGCGCGCGAAGTCGGTACGGAAGGAAGACTTGGAGGTCAAGCCCAGGTCCCCGGTGTCGCCGGTACGTGGAAGGACCTAACCGACTCCGTGAACTCGATGGCCGGCTCGCTGACCGCGCAGGTTCGTAACATCGCCGAAGTAACGACCGCCGTCGCAAAGGGCGATCTTTCAAAGAAGATCACCGTCGACGTGCGCGGCGAGGTTCTCGAGCTCAAAGGCACGATCAACGTCATGGTCGACCAGCTCAACGCATTCGCATCCGAAGTCACGCGCATGGCGCGCGAAGTCGGATCGGAAGGCATTTTGGGTGGTCAAGCGCAGGTGCCCGGTGTCGCCGGAACCTGGAAGGACCTTACGGACTCGGTCAACACGATGGCCTTCAATCTGACGAACCAAGTCCGTAACATCGCGCGCGTTACGACCGCCGTCGCAAACGGCGACCTTTCGAAGAAAGTTACGGTCGACGTGCGCGGCGAGATGCTCGAGCTGAAAGACACGATCAACACGATGGTCGATCAGCTCAATGGTTTCGCATCCGAGGTCACGCGTGTCGCGCGTGAAGTCGGTTCCGAAGGAAAACTGGGCGGACAAGCTCAGGTGCCGGGTGTGGGCGGCGTGTGGAAAGACCTGACCGACTCCGTGAACTCGATGGCAGGTAACCTCACGAACCAGGTTCGCGGAATCGCGAAAGTCGTTACCTCGGTCGCAAACGGCGACCTCAAACGTAAGCTGCTCCTCGAAGCCAAGGGTGAGATCGAAGAGCTCGCCGAGACGATCAACACGATGATCGATACGCTCGCAACGTTCGCCGATCAGGTTACGACCGTTGCGCGCGAAGTCGGCTTCGAAGGTATCCTCGGCGGACAAGCTGAGGTTCCCGGTGCCGCCGGTCTGTGGCGCGACCTGACGGACTCCGTCAACCAACTGGCTGCACAGCTGACGTCGCAGATTCGTGCGATCGGTGAAGTCGCAACTGCCGTCACCAAGGGTGATCTCTCTCGAACGATTGAGGTCAGTGCACGCGGCGAGGTCGGACAGCTCACCGAAAACGTCAACGAAATGATTCGGAACTTGCGCGACACGACGCGTAAGAACCAAGAACAAGACTGGCTCAAGACCAACCTGGCCCGCTTCACCGGTATGTTGCAAGGCCAGAAAGACATCAAGACCGTTGCGAAGATGATCATGAGCGAGCTGGCTCCGCTGGTCGAAGCGCAAACCGGTGTCTTCTACTTGAACGAACCCGTCGACGAGCAACCGCTTCTCAAGCTCATCGCCGGCTACGCGTATACGACGCGCAAGCATCTCAAGCAGCACTTCACGGCGGGCGAAGGCCTCGTCGGGCAGTGCTTGTACGAACGTGAGCGCATCCTCGTCACGAATGCGCCGCCCGACTACATCGAAATCAGCTCGGGACTCGGCGCTTCGGGCCCGCTCAACATCGTCGTGCTGCCGGTGCTCTTTGAAGGCGAAGTTCGCGCCGTCATCGAGCTCGCGAGCTTCCAGAAGTTCAGCGAGATCCACTTGCTCTTCCTCGATCAGTTGACCGAATCGATCGGCGTCGTTTTGAACAACATCGCGACGAACATGCGTACGGAAGAGCTGCTCAAGCAGTCGCAATCGTTGACCGCAGAGCTGCAAAGCCAACAGGACGAGCTTCAGCACACCAACGAGGAGCTGGAAGAAAAAGCCCGCCTACTCTCCGAGCAGAACGTCGAAGTCGAACGCCGTACGCGCGAAATCGACTCGGCACGCAAAGAGCTCGAGCAAAAGGCCGAGCAGCTCGCGCTCACCTCGAAATACAAATCTCAATTCTTGGCAAACATGTCGCACGAGCTGCGCACGCCGCTCAACTCGCTGCTCTTGCTCGCCAAACAGCTCGAAGACAATCCGGGGCAGAACCTCACACCCAAGCAAGTCGAGTTCGCACAGTCGATCCGGCGCGCCGGTATCGACCTGCTCGACCTGATCAACGACATTCTCGACCTCTCGAAGATCGAGTCCGGCATGACTCCGGTCGAGATTGGGCCGATGCCCTTCAACGACATCGTCGAGAACGTCGAGCGCACGTTCCGCAGCATCGCGCAAGATCGTGGGCTCGCGTTCACTGTACAGCTCGGTGAAGGATTGCCGGAAAGCATCGAAACCGACAGCGTTCGTTTGATGCAAGTCCTCAAGAACTTGCTCTCCAATGCCTTCAAGTTCACACAGGACGGCGCCGTGACGCTCGACGTCACGACCGAACGCCGCGCAGACGCGAGCGGCAACATCATTCCGTGGGCCGACTTTGCGGTGACGGACACCGGCATCGGTATCGCGCCAGACAAGCACAAAGTCATCTTCGAAGCCTTCCAACAAGAAGACATGAGCACGGCCCGCAAGTTCGGTGGCACCGGACTTGGTCTGGCAATCAGCCGTGAAATCGCCGGCCTCTTGGGCGGCGAGGTCATGGTTGAAAGCGCGCCGGGCGATGGTAGCACGTTCACGTTCTCGCATCCGCTGGTGCGCCCGGCGCAACGCCTTTCCCACGTCATGGCAATGCCTGCGCCGCAACAATCGAGCGTCGCGACTACGCCGGCGGCGCCGGCACCGAAGCCGATCCCGGCCGCGACGATCGACTACACGGGGCATCCCGAGATCGCCGACGATCGTGGCTCGGCACAACCGAGCGATCGCGTCGCCCTCATCGTCGAGGACGACACGATCTTCGCGCGCATCTTGCTCGGACTCGCGCGCGATCGCGGGTTTAAAGGGCTCGTCGCAACCAGCGGAGCCGAAGGGCTGGCATTGGCGCGGCAGTTCTTGCCCGACGCGATTACGCTCGACATCAGTCTCCCGGATATGGACGGCTGGGACTTACTCGACGCCGTCAAGCGGGATCACAGCACACGGGAGATTCCCGTGCACGTGATTTCGGGAGCCGAGCAGTGGCAGCGGGCCATGAATTCGGGAGCGGTCGCGCATCTGCGCAAGCCGGTCACCGAAGAGCAGCTGGTTAGTGCGTTCGATAATCTGCTCGGATTCGCCGAGCAGCGTTCGCGCAGCGTGCTCGTCGTCGAAGACGATCTCACGCAGCTTTCAGCGATGGCAAATCTCATCAGTACCGGCGAGATCGTGGTAACGGCCGTTGCGGCCGGTACCGAAGCGCTCTCAGCGCTGGATGAAAACCGTTTCGACTGCATCGTCATGGACTTGGGTCTTCCGGACATGGCGGGCGTCGACCTGATAAAGCAGATCAAAGAACATCCGACGCATCCGCAGGTACCGATCGTCGTCTATACGGGACGCGAGCTCAGCGAGGCGGAGGAACACGAGCTGCGCCGCCTGAGCGAAAGCGTCATCATCAAGGACGCGATGGCCCCACAACGGTTGATCGAAGAGACCAATTACTTCCTCAACCAAGTCGAATCGCGCCTTGCCGTCGGCAAGCGCGGCTTCGATAAGGCTCGCATCGGATCGTCGCTCGAAGGCCGGACCATTCTCGTCGTCGACGACGACACGCGTAACATCTTCGCGCTCAAGACGATGCTCGAAGAATATCGCCTGAACGTCCTAACCGCCGAAAGCGGAATGCAGTGTCTCGACATGCTTGGGCGTGGCGAGCACGTCGACATCGTCCTGATGGACATCATGATGCCCGAGATGGACGGTTACGAGACGATCCGCAGGATGCGCAGCGACGATCGCATGCGTGATCTGCCGATCATCGCCCTCACCGCGAAAGCGATGAAAGGCGATCGTGAAACGTGCCTCGCGGCGGGCGCATCGGAGTACATTTCCAAGCCCGTCGATATCGAACAACTCATCTCGCTCATCCGCGTCTGGTTGAACGTCCCCGCGTGATCGTACCGCTTCCGAGCACGGTCTCGGTAGCCGACATCGAGTTGCAGCTTCTTCTCGAAGCCGTCAATCGATTCTCCGGCTACGATTTCCGTGACTACGCTCCCGCATTCGTCAAGCGCCGGGTGGCCGAGCGAATGCGGGCAGAGAGTTTGCGGACGATCTCCGGGCTGCAAGAACGCGTTCTGCACGACGGCGAAGCGCTCGATCGTTTCGTTTTCGGACTGAGCTCGCGCTCGAGCGAGCTTTTCGACGAACCGTCGCTATTCGCGGAGCTGCGCACCACGATCATGCCGATGTTGCGCACGTTCCCGTTGATTCGTGCTTGGATCGTCGGATGCGGCCGCGGCGAAGAAGCCTATTCGCTCGCTATCCTCTTCCGCGAAGAAGGCCTCGCGCGGCGCGCACGGATCTACGCCACGGATCTATCCGGCACGGCGATCGCATGCGCAAAGGAAGGTAAGATCCACGCTGAGACGCTCGATGGGGCGTTTCGACGATATCGCGAGTCCGGCGGAAAATCGACGCTCGAAGATTACATCTCGTTCGAAGGCGAGGCGCCCTCGATGGATCCGGCCTTACGAGAAAACATCGTCTTCTCGACGCACAGTCTCGTGTCGGACGGGTCGTTCAACGAATTTCACTTAGTGTTGTGCCGCGAGCAGCTGCCGCAATTCAACAAACATCTCGCGTATCGCGCCCATCAGGTCATCTTCGACTCGCTCAGTCGCGGCGGGTATCTCGCACTCGGACCGAGCGAATCGATCCGTCTCGCCCCGCATCAGCGCTGCTTCGAGCGCGTCTCGCAGATCGAACAGATCCACCGCCGCATACGATAGCCCGGGATGACATGGCAAAAACTCCAGCGAACGCTGGCGCGTGCGTGTGCCTTGGCCCGAACGGCTAACACCCGAGGTTGTTTCCGGCTTCTATCGCAGCGGTGACTGGCAAGAGCAAACTGCGAACGAAACGCTGGATCGCTTAGCACAGCTTCGGCCAGATGCATTAGCGCTCGTCGATTCGACGCGGCGGTTGACGTTCAGAGAATATCAAGAGGCAGCCATAAACCTGGCTTCCGCGTTCCTCGAATTGGGGCTTACGCGTGACGACGTGATCGCGGTGCAGCTCCCGAACGGCGTCGATTTCCCGATAACCATCAACGCCGCGATGCGTGCCGGGATCCCGTTCTGTCAATTTCATCACGGATTCCGTAGCAAGGAAGTCGGCTTCGTGCTCGAGTTCTCGCGAGCGCGTGCCGTCGTAATCCCGGGCGTGCACCACGGCTTCGACTATGCGGCGATGATCGCCGAGCTGCGCCCGAAGCTCCCCAATCTCGAGCGCGTCATCATTGCATCCGATCCGGTTCCTCCGGCGTCCCAACATGCGCTGGCGCAACTTGCCGAGCGCCGGCCGAAGAGCGACGACCTCTGCCGGATGGCGTTTACTTCGGGAACGACCGGCGATCCCAAGGCGGTCGTGCACACGCACAATACGTCAAGCTGCACGGCACGTTCCTCGGCGCGCGATCAACGCATGAGCGAGCAGAGCGCCATGCTGCTGTTTCTACCGGTCGGACTCAATTGGGGACTCGGCTGCACCAAGCAGTCGTTGTTCTCCGGCTGCAAGATCGTGTACATGGAACGCTTCGAGGCGCGAAAGGCGCTCGAGATCATCGAGCGCGAGCGCATCACGCATTTCGTCACCGCCCCTGCAAGCCTCGTCACGATGATGGACGCGGCCGACGGCGGGAACTACGATCTCACCTCGCTCGAAGTGATCGTATCGGGCGGCGCGTCATGTCCGATCGAGGTTATGAAACGCGCGCAACAACGTTTTGGTGCACGCGTTCTCGAGATGTACGGTATGCTCGAATCCGGCGTCCAATCGCGGACGTACATCGAAGACGACTATCAGCTCGTCGCCGGAACCGTCGGACGGCCCGTGCGCGAGGCGCAGGTGCGTGTATGCGATGCCGAAGATCGTCTTGTCCCCGCAGAAACGGTCGGCGAAATCGAGTGCTTCGGGCCGTCGGTGATGTTTGGCTACTACGAGAATCCCGATGCGAACAAGCGGGCGTTCACCGCAGACGGGTTCTTCCGCACCGGTGATCTCGGCGTATTCGACACCAGCGGATTGCTGCGCATAGCAGGGCGAACGAAAGAGATGATCATTCGCGGCGGAGCCAACATCTATCCGCGCGAGATCGAAGAGGTGCTCTTCGAACATCCGAAGGTTGCCGACTGCGCGATCGTCGGAGTCCCGCACCCACGTCTGGGCGAGACGGCGGTGGCGTGCGTCGTCCTTCGTCCAGGCCAACACTTTGGGTTTGACGACATGATTGCGTTCCTCGAGCCCCGCATTGCGCGCTACAAACTACCCGAGCGTTTGATCGTCCTCGACGAGCTTCCGCGCACGCCGACCGGGAAAGTTCAAAAGCCGTCCCTCGCGCAGCTCGTGGAGGCGAAATAGTGGACTTGGGACTTCGCGGCAAAGCCGCAATCGTGTGCGGTTCGGCACAAGGAATCGGATTTGCGATCGCACGCGAGCTTGCGCAAGAAGGCGCGCAAGTGACGATCACCTCGCGCAAAGCCGAAAATCTCGCGAATGCTGCAAAGAAGATCAAAGAGCTCACCGGCGCCGACGTCTTGCAAATTCCGGGTGATTGGACGAAGGCCGCCGACAACGAGCGCGTAGTCGGCGACACCGTAGCCGCGCGTGGACGTCTCGACATCCTCGTCAACAACGATGGTGCGCCGCCGCTCGGCGATCTAATGAAGTTTGATGACGCTGCTTGGCTGAAAGCTATCGAACGCAATTTTCTCTCCGCGGTTCGAATGACGCGGCTGTGCGTTCCGCACATGCAAAAAAACGCGTGGGGCCGCATCATCAACATAACGGCCACGTCCGCGAAGTCGCCGATCCCGCAATACGGGCTTTCCGTTTCGACTTGGGCGGGGCTCTTCGGTTTTGCGAAAACGCTGTCGCTCGAGATCGCCGGCGACGGCATCACGATCAATACGATTATGCCGGGACGCATCAACACCGAACGGCTCGAGATCGTGCTACGATACGAAGCCGAGCGTTCTGGTCGCGACTATCAAGAGATGGTCGCCGAAGACGTCAAGCGAATCCCGGTGGGCCACGCAGGTGAGCCGGAGGACATCGCGGCGCTGGCGGCCTTTTTGTGCTCGACCCGTGCCGGCTACGTCACGGGCACGGCGATTCAAGCCGACGGAGGGACGATCCGCAGCCTATTGTGAGGGAAACGCGATGCAACTCCTGAGAGAACGACTGACCCCTGCCGTCATCAAGCAGTACGAGACGGCAGGGCTTTGGACCCAGACGACGGCTTGCGAAGTTCTCGAAGAGAACGCTCGCCGGTTTCCGGATCGTATTGCGCTCGTAGATGGCCGTTTGCGAATCACGTACGGCGAGTATTGGGGCGCAGTCCAGCGGCTCGCAACGAAATTCGTCGAGATGGGGATCACGCGCGAGGACGTCGTCGCGATTCAGCTTCCGAATTGGACCGAGTTTGCGATCGCCGTGAACGCTGCGATGCTGGTGGGGATTCCGTTCTGCCAGTTTCATGCCGACTTCCGAGCCAAGGAAGTCGAGTTCATCCTTTCGTTCGCAGAAGCAACGTGTTTCGTCTTCGCGCAGGAGTTCCGCGGCTTCGCATACGCTCCGATGGTCGACGAGATGCGCGCACGCTTGCCGCGGCTGAAGCATCTCATGATGGTCGGCGACAATATCCCGAGCGGAACATTCGATCTCCGTGCGTTCCTTGCCGATCGCTCGCAAAAGATCGATGATGCTGCGCTGCGTCCGCGACGTCCCAAGGGCAACGATCTCTGCCGTGTCGCGTTTACGTCGGGAACGACCGGCGATCCGAAGGCCGTGCAGCACACATATAACACGACGATCTGTGCGTGCTACGTCTGCAACCGCAATCAACTCCTGGGTGAGGACGGCGCGACGCTTATCTTCTTACCCGTCGGCCTTAACTGGGGGCTCATGCTGATCGTCGAAGCCATCCTTGCCGGCGCGAAGGCCGTTTTGATGGATCGTTTCGATGCGGGACTGATGATGCAACAGATCGAGCGCGAGAAGATCACCCACTTCGCGTCCGCACCGGCAGCGGTGATCGCGATGCTCGATCATGCCGATCTGAAGAAATACGATCTCACCTCGCTGCGCGCATATGTCGTCGGCGGCGCATCTTGCCCGATCGAAGTCATCCTGCGCGCCGAACGCGAAATTCCGGGACGGCTCCTAGAAATGTACGGGATGCTCGAAACCGGTTCGCAGGCGCAAACGCTTACGGGTGACGATCCCGAGCGCGTGGTCGGACTCGTCGGACGCCAAGTTCCCGAGGTACCGCTGCGCATCTTGGATGAGAACGATCAGGATGTTCCAGTCGGTACCGCCGGCGAGATTGCAAACATTGGTCCTTCGGTGACGCCGGGATATTACAACAACGCGTCGGCGAACGAGCGCGCCTTCACCAAGGATAATTGGTTCAAGACCGGAGACCTTGGCGTTCTCGATTCCGACGGTTACCTCAAGATCGTCGGCCGCAAGAAAGAGATGATCATTCGCGGCGGCGCCAACATCTATCCGCGCGAAATCGAAGAGGTGCTCTTCAAGCATCCCGCCATCGCTGATTGCGCCGTGATCGGGACGCCGCATCCGCGAACCGGCGAACAAGTCGTCGCGTGCGTCGTCGTTCGGCCTGGGATGACCTTCGGATTCGAAGAGATGAGCGCGTTTCTGGCTCCCCAAATTGCCAAATACAAGCTGCCCGAGCGTCTCGAGCAGATCGAAGTCCTACCACGTACTCCGACCGGTAAAGTCCAAAAGGGGCGCCTGCGCGATCTCATCGAGTCCAAGGCGACGGCATGAAGCTGATCGACATGCACTCGCACTGGGGTACGAAGCGCGGCTACGTTCTGCGCACGCCCGAGCAACTCGAACAGCAGCAACACACCTGGCGTTCGAAGCCGCGCTATTATACGGAAGAGGAACAGGCTCAGTACTTCCGTCAGAGCGGCGTCCGCGTTATCCTCGACTTCGGATTCGACAAGGGGCTGATCGGCGGGGAAGCGCGCCAGATCCATGACTATGCGTTCGAGTACCAGCGCACGTACCCGGACTGCGTGATCGGGAATTGGATTCATGTCGATCCCAAAGCCGGCAGGCCCGCGCTCGATGAGTTTGAGTATTGCTTGCGCGCCGGCGCCGGATTTTGCGGGCTCGCTGTTTCGAGCGCCGGCTCCACAGCCGCGAGCGATCCCGCCTGGGAGCCCTTCTATCAGATGTGCACCGACGCGGGAGCGCCCGCGCTAATCTTCGTCGGAACGACCGGTGCCGGAGCCGGCTTACCCGGCGGCGGCGGCATTCGCCTGGATGCAACGCATCCACGGCATCTCGACGAGGTCGCTGCTTCGCACCCCGATCTCACGATCATCGCTGCGCGACCAGCGTGGCCGTGGCAAGACGAGATGATCGCGATCATGCTGCACAAGCCGAATGTTTGGTACGAGCTGCATGGCTGGTCGCCGAAGTATCACACGCCCGCGCTCAAACACGAGATATCGCGCCGCCTCAAAGACCGCGTCATGTTCGGCGCCGACTTTCCGTTGTTCACCTACGAACGGCTGGTCCTGGATTGGACGAAGGAAGGTTACGCGCCCGAGATTCTCGAGAAAATTTTCTATCGCAACGCCGAGCGTTTCTTCGAAATTCACTCGGCGTCAACCAAAGGAGTCAAGGTATGAGGGGAATCCGCTTTTTCGCTTGGGTCGCACTCGTCGCGCTCGTCTCGACGCTTGCGTACGTTCCGGCACGCGCCGCGGGCGTCCAAGGTCTGGGTGCAAAAAGTATTCTGATCGGCGTGCAAGTCTCGCTGACTGGTCCGGCCAGTACGGTTGGGCAGGGTTTCAAGGCCGGAACGCAGATGGCGGTCGACGAGATCAACGCGCACGGGGGGATCAATGGCCGTCACATTGACGTCGTGTACGAAGACGACGCCGGCACGGCCGAAGGCGGCATCTCCGCGGTGCGCCGCTTGATGGATCAAGACAAAGTCTTCGCGATCTTCGGGGGCGGCACGAGCACCTCGACGGCCTCGGTGATTCCGTTGATTCAGCAGTCGAAGTTCTTGTACTACGACTCGCTCGCGAGCGACCCGCGCGTCCTGCAAAACTATAGCCCCTACGTCTTCAGCGGCATGACCGTCGTACGCGCAGATGTTGCCGCATACGCTGCCAAAGTTCTGGGCCAAACGTTCAAAGCGCACACCGTCGGCTTTCTTTCGAGCGACGAAGCATTTTGTACGACGGTACTGCCATTCATGATTCCGCGGCTCGCCGATCAGGGCATCAAAGTCGTTTTGCAAGAAAAGTTCAAGAGCGGTGACACCGACTTTACGGCTCAAGCAAACGCGATCAAGTCCGCAAACCCGGATGCCATGTACCTGTGCGGGCTTCCGGCCGACGGCGGACGTCTTCTTCCGCAGCTCAAGCGCGCCGGAATAACCTCGAAGCTGCTCGGAGACACCGTCTTCGGCGACACGGTCGTACCGAAACTTGCCGGACCGGCAGCCGACGGATTCTATTCGCTCTGGATCAACTCCGAACAATTCATGGGCGAGAAGACCGGCCCGATGGGTGAATGGAAAATGCGTTTTGCGAAAGCCTTTCCCAACCCGCCGCCCAACACGCCCAACTCGTTTTCGCTCGCGGGCTATGCGGACTTCTACGTGTTCGCCGACGGCTTACGCCGCGCGGGAGCGAATCCGACCCAAGACAAAACGGTTGACGGACTCGAGCACGTCCACAACTTTATCGCGGGCAAGGATTCGTTTTTCACGTGGGCCGTACCGATCGGTCTTCCACGCTCGTTTCGAAACGGAGATCACAAAGGTAACCGCGAGTGCGTCTTGATCGTCGTCAAGAACGGCGACTACACCCGCGTCGAGAACTTCGGTACGTGACATTACTCGTCGGCGGCATCGCGATCGGAGCGGTCTACGCTCTGATCGCGATTGGGCTGACGCTGATCTTTCGCGCCACGGGCGTCGTCAATTTCGCACAGGGCGAAATGCTGATGGCAGGAGCGTACGCATACGTATTTCTGGCGCAAAACGGACAAAGCACGCTCGTGCAGATTTTGGGACCGATTGCGCTCGGCGCAGTGATCGGCCTCATGTTCTTCTTCGTAACGCGCATTCTCTTAGGCCGGGCCCCCGAGATCAGCATCGTTATCGGCACGCTCGCGATCTCGATCCTCATGCAAGCGGCCGCGCGACTGCAATTCACCGACAATCCGATACGCGCCGTCCCTTGGCTCTTCGGCGACCATGATGTCTCGCTCGGCGGCGCAGGGACGGTCTCACTCAACAGCTTCACGGTCGTCGCAGTCACGCTGATCATCTTCGCCGCCTTATACGTCACGTTCACGACCACGACATACGGTAAGGCGATGCGTGCCGTCGCGGAAGATCCGCGACGCGCAGCGATCACCGGCATTCCGGTCAATCGTATGCTCGCGCTCAGCTGGTCACTGGGCGGAGCCGTCGCGGCGATTGCCGGCGTGCTGCTGGCGCCGATTACCGGCGTCTTTCCGGCCATGGGCGCCGGTGTGCTCTTTCCCGCCTTTATCGCCGCCGCAATCGGCGGCTTCGAGAGCGTCTTCGGTGCGCTGTTCGGCGGCGTCATCCTCGGCGTCGTACAGACCTATGCGGTCGTCGGAGTCGGCGGCGTTGCTCGCGACGTCATAACCTTCGCGTTACTCGTCGCGGTCTTGATCTGGCGTCCGCAGGGCATCTTCTCGACCGTCAAGCTGCGTACGCATTGACGAAGCTACTCCCCCGGTTTCCCTACTCGCCCTTCGTTTACGGTTCGTTGCTGGGAATAGCTGCGATCGCGTTCGAGTTCACGCTACCGGCATACCCGCGATTCGTCTTCGGACAATTCGCGGTGCTGGTCATCATTACGCTCGGCGTGAACCTGCTGCTTGGCGTTGCCGGTTTGCTGTCGCTCGCAAGTCCCGCCTTTGTCGGGATCGGCGCCAACCTCTCGACGGCGATCATGCTCCGCGCCCACGTTCCAATACTCATTTCGATTCCGATTGCCGTCATCGTGGGATGGTGCATCGGGTGGATTCTCGGCTTCGTCTCATTGCGCTTGGCCGGCTTCTATCTCGCAATGGTGACGTTCGGGTTCCTCGACGTCTTTCTCGTCATTTTGAATGAGGGCGGTGATTGGACGGGCGGCGGCTACGGTCTGATCGCCCCGCCCACGACGCTGCCGCTAATCGGCAACGTCACGCTCGACGTGGTGATTGCGATCTGCGCATTCACGGCCAGCCTCGCGATCGTGCTCGTCCGCGAGCTGCAGCGCTCGCGCATCGGACGCGCGTGGCTCGCGATCAAGGACGAACCAATCGCCGCCGAGATCCAAGGCATCGACGTCCCGCGCATGAAGACGCTCGCGTTTGCGGTTTCGAGCGCCCTTGCGACGCTCGCAGGTACGTATCAAGCCTTGCTTCTCGGCGTCACGAACCCGAGCGCCTACAGCTTGAACGTTGCGGTCGCGCATTTGACCTACGTCGTCGTCGGAGGCATGACGGCGAGCGTGGTCGGCCCGGTCGTTGGACCATTCATCCTCTTCGTCATACCCGAGCTGTTTCGCGCAATTGGGCAATACCGCGAAGTATTCTACGGAGCCGTTTTATTGCTCGTGCTCATCCTGGCACCGAACGGAATCACGGGAACGATATTCGATCTGACAAAAGGCCGCGCGAGACCAGGCCGATAGCGATCTTACAAATGCGTAACGTCGACGTCTCATTCGGCGGCGTGCACGCTCTCCGCAGCTTCTCGATCTCGCTCGACGCGGGCGAGATTCATGGACTCATTGGGCCGAACGGCGCCGGGAAGACGACCGCAATCAACACGTTGTGCGGCGTCGTGGAACGGCAGGGTGGCGAAATCGAAGTTGGCGGCCGGCCGATCAATCCACGACCGCGCCGTCTTGTCGAGTACGGCATCGGGCGCACGTTTCAAAAGCCGGCAATCTTCTTCGACCTCAGCGCGCTCGAGAATGTCTTAGTCGGCGCGCACGCTCAGGGTAGGACGGGCGTCATCAATGGGTCGCTCGGAACGAATCTCGCTTTGAAAGAGGACCGCGAGCTCTCCACGCGCGCCGTCGAGCTGTTGCGCGCGGTCGGATACGAGCAAGATCCCAGCGAGCCCGCGAAACGCTTGGCCTTCGGCCCACAGCGGCAAATCGAAGTCGCGCGGACGCTGATAAGTGAGCCGCGTATTCTGCTGCTCGACGAGCCGACGGCTGGCCTGACCGGCGCGGAAATCGCGCGTCTTGCCGCGATGCTTCGTTCGGTGCGTGACGAACGCGGCGTGACGATCTTGCTGGTCGAACATAACGTCCCGTTCGTCTTCGGGTTGTGCAACACGGTCACCGCAATGCACGAAGGGGCACGCATCGCATCCGGAACGCCGGTCGAGATTCGGGTCAACGAAGCAGTTGTCGAGTCGTATCTGGGTCCACATCATGGTGAGACCGTCAAATCGGCGCCCATCGAACCGCAAGCGGGCGAGGTGACGCGCATTCTCGACGTGCGCGATCTGACGTCGGGTTATGGAAACACCACGATCATTCGCGATGCGAGCTTGCACGTCGGCACGGGCGAGATCGTCGCGCTGCTCGGGCGAAACGGTGCCGGGAAGACGACACTGCTCAACACGATTCTTGGCGATCCGCGTCCGCGCAGCGGCGACGTCGTCTGGGAAGGCCGCTCGATTCGCGGGCTGAGTACGGATCGCATCGTCACAGCCGGAATCGGTTTGGTTCCACAACAGCGCGCGATCATCGCGCGCCAATCGGTCGATGACAATCTCCTTCTCGCGACGTTCGGAATTCGTCTCTCGCGCGCCGAGTTTGCCGCGCGCGTCGACGAGATGATGACGCGCTTTCCACGACTTGCGCAGCGCCGCACCTCGCTTGGCGGAAGTCTGAGCGGCGGTGAGCGCCAGATGCTGGCGATCGCGAAAGTGCTGATGCGCCGGCCAAAATTGCTGTTGCTCGACGAGCCTTCGATCGGGCTCGCACCAACGATCGTCGACGAGCTTGCGTCGATCGTCGCGCAATTGCGTGACGAAGGTCTTCCGGTGATGATCGCCGAGCAAAACGTCACATGGGTTGCTCCCATTGCACGCCGCGCGTACCTCATCGAGGGCGGTCGCATTATCGAGGAAGGCGCACCATCCGTCCTCGCCGAGTCGGAAGCTCTCGCCGAGCGCTATCTCGGCTCCATCCAAGGCTGACGGTCGTAGACGAGCGCGCGGCGTTCCTCGTCGCGCAACCACTGCGCCGCGAGCCCTATCAACGCGACGAATAGGGCCGCTCCGCCGCCCAGCCACATGATCTCGCCGCCGTAGGCTTGATCGACGAGCGCTGCAGCTGAGCCTAGCCGCGCCGCGTAGTTTGGATACATCGGATGCGATGCGGTGTAAATCGCGAGCGCCAGAAAGCCGCAGATCGGCATAGCCATGAACACGTAGAAGATACGCGCGGGATACGAAAGCGCGTGGGGCGCCGGCGCGACGGCTAAGATCGGATTCCAAAACACCAAAGCCACGGTCAGATAAAGAACGTGCTCGAAGCCATGCACGGCGGGATGGTCGAGCGCAGCTTCGTACATCGGTGAGAAATGCGTCGCGTACAAAACGACCGCAAACGCGAGCCACGCAACGACCGGTGATGCGAGCGTCAGAAGGAGCGGCGTGCGCAGCGTATGAGAAACTCGGCGTGCGGCGCCGGTAGGCAGCAACGCCAACAACCGTCGCAGCGGAGCGCCGAGCAGTAAGAGCGGTGCGGCCACCAGCATGATGATGACATGCGCAAGCATGTGCCACGCGAACGCGCGGTCGGAGAGCACGTCGAACCACGGCCCGAGCACGATCGCAAGGACAATGAGTCCCGCAAGCAGCGCCAAATTTGCGCGCATGGGGACACTATGCCCAGAAGTTAGGCGGCCGCTTCGGTGTCCGGAAACTCGTTACGGATCTCTTGGATCTTCGGCATCATGTCCAAGAACGCGTCGAGCAGATGCGGGTCGAAATGCGAGCCGCGGCCGCGCCGCAACGTCTGAATCGTGTCGGGCAGCGACCAGGGAGCCTTGTAAGGACGCGTCGCCAAGAGTGCGTCGAAAACGTCGCCAATCGCGCAGATTCGAGCCGCAAGTGGAATGGCTTCGCGCGCGACGCCGTCCGGATAGCCGGTACCGTCGTACTTCTCGTGATGCGACAACGCGATCAAACCGGCGAGCTGGATGAGCGGCGATTCGCTATCGCGTAAAATGTCGTGACCTGCGACCGTATGGGTCTTGATGATCTCACGCTCGGCCGGACTGAGCGGCCCGCGTTTGAGCAAGATGCGATCCGACACGGCAACCTTGCCAATGTCGTACATCGGCGCGGCGCGGAAGATAAGCTCCTGCGTCATGAGGTCGGTGCCGTATGCCTTCGCCAGGATATGCGCGTAGTGACCCATCCGCACGACGTGGTTGCGGCTCTCTTTGGCACGATGTTGCGCGGCGCGCGTCAAGCGGTGAATCGTCTCGAGCTCGCGTTGACGGATATTGCGAGTCGAGCGCGCTACCTCTTCTTCGAGCGCAGCGGCTTTGTCGGCGAGCTTGCGGCTGCGCGCACGAAGCTTGAGCATCTTCTGCACGCGTTCCGCTAGGACGAGCGCATCGATCGGTTTCTTGACGACGTCGTCGATTCCAATGCGCAGCGCGTGAATACGCAGCTCGTTCTCATCGGCATCGGTGACGATGACGACGGGCACGTCGCCGCGCGCACGTTTGCGAAATTGATCGACGAAATCCAAGCTGCGTACATCCGGCATCCGGAAATCGACGACCAATACATCCGAGTCCAGACCGGCAGCTTGTTTGACGGCGGTCGCCGGAGAGGCAAACGTCAAAACCTGCACATCAGAAATCTGCTTGAGATTGTACTCATATGCATGCAAATTTGCCGTATTGTCTGCAATGACGACGACCGTGCCCATCGAGTCGGGCCTATTCACTTCCGGTTATATCGTCCCCTAGAGCCGCGACCGCCTTTGCAAGGCGCTCCTGGGCTGCCTGGAGCGCGCCGATGTCTTGCGCGAGATCGCCCCAGCGGGTGGCACGCGCCCATCCTTCCGCTCGCTCGCTAAGATCGCCAAGCTCCTCGGCGCCGACCGTCCGCGTGAGCCCCTTGAGCTCGTGCAGAACCTTGCTCGCATCATCGCTGCGAGCGTCGCAAAGCGCCTGTAAGCGATTGATGAGACCCGCGCTATGCTCTACGGCTTCTGCGACCAAGGCACGTAGATTTTCGGGATCATCCGCAAACAGCGATTGGAGCGAATCGAGATTGAGAACCTTCGGCGTTATGCGACCTCTGGAATCAGCTTTCGCCTGTGAGGCTGCCGTTCATGCTGCGGTCCCGCCGACGCATGTGGGACGGCTGTCCCGGTACGAAGCCGTTGAATGGCCACCGTCGAGCCGAACTCCGCAGCCCGGCGGAGCTCGGTCAAAACACTTTCGCGCTCGCGCGCGAGCAGACGCTGCGAAACGTGCTGCTCTTGTTCCAGACCGAGCTCGCGTCGAATCTCCGTGCGAGCAAGCTCACGCACCAGCGCGATGCGCCGATCCGTAATTCGGATCGGACTATTCATGGCGAGAAATAGCAGGGCCTCACCGAACGCCGAGGACGCCAGCAACGAAAAGGGTGCAGTTTGCAACGTTAGCAGACCGGCAGAACGCCAACACACCCCATGATGTGTCGCGAGACGTGCCCGACAACT
Organism: Candidatus Baltobacteraceae bacterium; assembly: GCA_036489885.1. Taxonomy (NCBI): domain Bacteria; kingdom Bacillati; phylum Vulcanimicrobiota; class Vulcanimicrobiia; order Vulcanimicrobiales; family Vulcanimicrobiaceae; species Vulcanimicrobiaceae bacterium. The sequence goes on along the minus strand of DASXEW010000001.1, from coordinate 630,379 downwards.
GAAAAGATCACGTGGAAAACACTGTAAAACCCGATGAGAGCGACCATTTCATGTACCTCACAAGCAAGAGCTCTGAGGCCATGATGTCATCGCGTGAAAAGTCGCGTGATCAGGAGATACTGACCGTGTGGCGCGAAGCCACGCCCAGGTTAGATTTCAGCTAACTTCGCGATCGCTTCAGTGCGATTCCGAACACCGAGCTTTTCATACGCGCTCATCAACCGGCGCTCCACAGCGTTCCGGGTCACCCCTCGTTCCTTCGCGATCTCACCGTTGGTTTTGCCCGTTGCGGTCGCGCGAAGGAGCGTCAACTCCGTATGCGTCAAAGCTCGAGCTCGCTCAGGAATTCGCTGGACACGATCGAGACGGACTCGCTTCACGCCCGTGAGCAGTTCCACGAGACCGCGCACGTTTTGGAGCATAGGGTCGGCCATCTCGACTTGATGGCCTCGGATCGATGCAAAGAGCGCTCGCGCCAGAGCGCCACTGCCTCCCGGCAACTTAGTTCGAGCTTCTAGAGCGCGAGTTCCACGGTGAACGTCACCGACCAGGATGCAGACAAAAGCTCCGATCACAGAAGCGAGTCGCCGACGTATCGAGTCACCGGCGTTTTCCGGAACGCCGCCTTCGCGGCTCATGCTGATAGCACGACGCGCTAGCCTGGCCGCTTCATCATCGATTCCCGAGCCGGCAAGCGCGAGCGCCGACAACGCATAGGCTAGACTGTAGTCGGCCTTAGAGCGCGCAGCCTCAAGGAACGAGTCAACGGCTCCCTTCATCGTTGCGAAATCTCCCGAATGACCCAAGATCATAATCAATCCAACCTGAGCAGCTTGTCCTCCCGAATACGTGTCGTACCACTTGTCTCGTCGCAATAGTTCAAGAAGGGAACGCGCACGATCCCATTCACCAAAGCAAACAGCGAGATCGAGTTGCGCGATCAGAAACAACCGTCGGATGACGGCTTCGCCCGCTGCCGTCGCCTCTACGGCTGCGACCTCGGCGTAGTATCGAGCGGCCTTCATGTCGCCGGTCAGATGATAGTGCACCGCGTAAAGAACACTCGCGGCGCGTGCGGCAAGCCGCCGCTGCCCGTCAGCATCCGCAAACCACAGGGCTTGCAATGCGTGATTTTCGGCGGCATGTGGTCGGCGGGCATAAAAATATGCCAATCCGGCTCGATGTTGGACAACTGCGCTTGTTGCGGACGCCAACGACTTCTTTGATACAACATCGACCAGAATTTTCTCGGGATCGTTGCCGTGCATTGCCTCGACGATCGCGCGCAGTGCCGTGAGCCGCGCGGCAAGGTCCGGATCATCGACGTCAGGGATGGAATCGATGACTTCCGCCGCTCGAGCTGCGTCGCCAATCGAGACATACTCGGGAACGATCGCGTCCGCAAGCATGGCGCGCTCATGCGGATCCGTCGAACTGCGGAAACGCGCCTCTAGCTCGCGCAAGAGCCGGCTTGGGTCTTGAACCTTTCGCGGCAGCCTTTCGGGAGATTCGCTTGCGACCGTTGACATTAACAAACACCCATGGAGCCCCCGTCACAACCCGTGCCGAGTGCCTTAAGGGCCATTTCAAGTGCCCTGTGGAGAAGTCCGCCTCCTGAGCATCGGAGCGCTATCGTGCGGCGAGTGCGTCTCGCGCAGCGCGCTCGCCGCTTTCAAGAGCGCCGGAGACTGTGCCCGATGCATCGGGCGAGGTCGCCTCACCCGCAAAGAACAGCGTCGAGGCAATCGGCTTGGAGAGCTTCTCACGTGCGCCGCTACCGCCGACGAGCACGTAGCTGTAGGCGCCGCGAGCGAACGGATCGGCGCCCCAGTCGTGCGCAAGCGCAGATTCCAAATGCATGTCGGCGGAGCGTAGGGCGAACGTCGTCTCGAGCGACGTGATGGCGCGATGCACGATTTCGTCCTCGCCGAGTCCCTCGAGCCGCTCGGCTCTTGGCCCGCCCGCCCACGCGGTCAATAGTGGGACATGTAAAGGCAGCTGTGTCCAAAACGTCGGAAAATCCGTCGCGAAGTTGTGAAAGAATGCGCCAGCGCCGATTCGCTCGTCGAGCTCTTCCCACCATGCAGAACGAAAATGCAAGAGGACCTTCACCACGCTGCCCATCGCGATCGCACCCAAAGCAACGGTTTTTTCAGCGTCCAGCGGCGGCGAGAAGCGGATTTCCGAAAGCACCTTGATCGGCACGGTGACGATTGCGACCGCTCCTTCGATCGAAAACCGCTCGCCGTGCGTCTGGCCGGAAACGACGACGGCTCCGGGTTTCCACGCAATCTCTTCCACGATGCTTTGAAGACGAATGTCGATTCGAGCCGGATCGAACGAGCGCACCAGCGTGTCGATGAGCGGCCCATAGCCGCCAAGCGGGCGCGTCGAGCCGGTTAATGTGGGACCGTTCCACTCGGCGATGATCTCTTTGAGGCTCGCGCGTGCCGGATCCGCGGCATCGTAACCTTCGACGAGGACGCGGAACCAGCGCGCAGCTTCGTCGAGATCGTGCTCGTTCTCGATCTCGCGCAAGAAATCGTCGACGCTGAGATCGCGCTGCAGATTGCCGGCTCGTTCGACGACCCGGTATGCAAGTTCAAATCGATCGGCGCCGCGGACGAATTCGCCGCCGACGCGTTCGAAGTTTCCGTCGGCAACCTCGATGTTCGTCGTCCCGGCGTCATGCAAGAGATCGAGCGTTATCTGTGGGCTGCCGTGAATGTATTCTGCGCCAAGCTCAGCCGCCGCTGCGAGACCGGGTAGCGAGCGCGTATAGGCTCTGCCGCCGAGCCGATCACGTGCCTCCAGTAGGATTGCAGAACCGCCGGCGCGCGAAATCAAGCGTGCCGCGGCAAGACCCGCAGCTCCGCCCCCTATGACGACGGTGGGTTTACTCGATACGTGCGCCTCCTGCAGGCGTCAGCGTCGAGGTCGCACGGATGAGAGCCTCACGCAGTGGAGCCATCAGGATCGGTTTCGAGACGTAATCGTCCATTCCGGCTGCCAAGCATCGATCGCGATCTTCTTGTGTTGCATTCGCCGTCATTGCGACGATGAGGCTGCGTGAGCGAATGCCTGCATGCTCGAGCTCGCGAAGGGCGCGCGTCGCCTCGAAGCCGTCCATCACCGGCATATTGCAATCCATCAGAACGACGTCGAACATCTCTTTCTCGAGAATTGCAAGCACTTCGCTACCGTTCTCGACCATCGCAACCTGACAGCCGAGCATCGCGAGCTGCCTCTCGGCAACGCGCCGGTTGAGCGCGTTGTCTTCGGCGACGAGAACTCGCAACGGGGTTTCGAGCGGCACGATTTCGCCTGTGTCCTTCTGCGTCGGAACCGGCTCGCTGTTGCCGCTTTTCTTCGCGAACATCGTTATTAGCCGGTCGTAGACGTGTGATTGCACGAGCGGCTTCGTCAGATACGTCTCGAAGCCGTAGGCTTTCACGCCCTTTGAAGGTTCCTCGACGTCGTTGAACGTCAGCATCATGAGACGGGTCGCCGCGATGTCCGCGTCGCGCTTGATCTCATAGCCCAAACCGAGCTCGTTGATCGAACCTTTGAGCGAGCCGACGATCGCAACGTCGAAGGGCTCGAGATCGCGCGCAGATTTCCGCAACGTATCCAGCGCCGACCGGCCCTCCGACGTCTCGACGACCTTCATATCCCAGTCTTCCGCATAGCGCTTGAGCATAATGCGCGTGTCTTCGTCTTCATCGATGACCATGAGGCGCAGCCCGGCGAGTATTCCCGGATGCGGACGGTTGCGGCGTTCCGATGCGACTTCCAACATCACCGTGAACGTGACGGTCGTCCCTTCACCCGGCGCGCTCTCGAGATGAATGTCGCCATTCATCAGCTCGACGTAGGCTTTGCAGATCGAGAGACCTAGGCCCGTTCCGCCGAACTTGCGCGTGGTCGACGCGTCGCCTTGCACGAACGGCGTGAACAGCTTCCGCTGTGTTTCCTCGTCCATACCGATGCCGGTATCCGCGACGCTGACGCGCAGCATTGCGCGCCCGTCGGCGAGCTTCTCGCCCAATTGCACGGAGAGCAAGATGTGCCCCGATTCCGTGAACTTGACGGCATTGCCGACGAGGTTCATGAGCACTTGACGCAAACGGCCGGGATCGCCACGGAACGAGCCGGGGACGCCTGGCGCGACGTAGGTCATGAGCGTCAGCGACTCGCGCTTGATCGCGCGTCCGATCAGCTCGACGACGCTGTTGACGACCGGCTCCAGCTCGAATTCGACCAGCTCGAGCTGCGCGCGGCCCGATTCCAGCTTCGAGAAATCGAGGATGTCGTTGATGATCTTGAGGAGTGCGAGCGACGATTCGTGAATCGTTCGCGCGGATTCGGACTGATCCGCATCGAGGTTCGTGCGCTGCAACAGCTCCGACATTCCGACGATGCCGTTGAGCGGCGTGCGGATTTCGTGGCTGACCGTCGCGACGAACTCGGACTTGAGCTTGTTCGCTTGCAGTGCTTGTTCGAGCGCAGTACGGAGATCGCGCATGTTTTCGCGACGTTCCGTGATATCGCGGCCGACCGAAAGGCTAACGCTCCGCCCGTCGACTTCGCCGGCCCGAACGTAGATCTCGATCGGAAACGTCGAACCGTCTTTGCGTAGCGCAATCGTTTCGGCCGTGAACCCCTCCGGAACACGTGGGAAGAGCGCTTGGATCTGCTCGTGCACTTCGGGCGCTCGGATCTGTTCGATGTTCATCGTGAGCAGCTCGTCGCGCGTGTAGCCGTACACTTCGACCGCGGCCGCGTTCGCCTCGACGATCTGATGCGTGTCGTTGTCGATGAAGAGAATCAGCTCGCGCGTATTCTCGGAGAGCAACGCGTAGCGCATGCGCTGCGAGCGGCGTAAGCGGTCCTCGAGCATCTTGCGCTCGGTGACGTCGTGCCAGATGACCTGGACGCACTCGACGTCATCGATTGTGATCAGCGAAGCCGTGATGTCGATCCAAAGCCGCGATCCGTCGTCGCGCCGGACCGCAACCGTGTGCAGATGTCCGCTTCCGTCGTGGAGCAGCTGTTTCCATGTCGCATTGTCATCGCCCATCAGATGAGGCGCCAAGTCGACGAGCTTCGCTCCGACGAGCTTGTTGTGCGGACGTCCCGCGATCTTGCCGGCTTCGCGGTTGGCCTCGCGGATCACGCCCTCTTTGTCGCAGAGCAAGATTCCGCTGCTCGCGTTTTCCAACAGCGTCGCGTACTTCTCTTCCGAGACATGGACGCGGCTTTCGAGTAACAGCGCATATTCTTCGAGCTTTTCTTTCGCAGCCGCCAGCTCGGAGCGATGCTTTTGCAGCTCGCGATTTGCACGAACCGTATCCTCGAACGTCGACATGAGCAAATCGAGGATCTGCTCTTTTTCCGACGTGATCGTGAAGCGCTTTCCGAGGAAAACGACCTCGATGCCGACCGACAGTTTACGGCCTAAGCGGACCGCACGATTGTCCAGAATCGCGCGCACGCGACCGACGAGATGGTGTTCGTCGTACGGTTTGGTCAGAAAGTTGTCGGCACCGGCCTCGAGACCGCGGATGACGTCCATGGCTTCGCTGAGCGACGAGACGAGCATGACGGGAACGTCGCGCGTTGCTTCGGCGGCTTTGACTTTGCTGCAAAGCTCGTAGCCGGACATTTTGGGCATGACGATGTCGGAGATGACGAGGTCGATGGCATCTTCTTTAAGGATGTCAAGGGCTGCGAGACCATCGCTTGCAACGACGACCTCCCAACCTTCCGCTTCGAGGATCGAGCGAAGTTGCTCGGCCTGCGTCGCGCTGTCCTCAACGACTAGTAATCGTGCCATGGTTACCCCCTTGAACTCCGTTTGGACGACCCGCTGCCCAAATACGTGCGATGATCCCGTCCAGAGAAATGATTTCGTCGGTGCATCCTGCCTCGATTGCGGCTTTGGGCATACCAAAGACCGCGCTGCTTTTCTCGTCTTGCGCAATGACGGTACCGCCGGCGTTTCGTATGGCCGCTAGCCCGTCAACACCGTCTTTACCCATCCCAGTAAGTATTATCGCGAGCACGCTCGCGCCATACGTCCTTGCAACCGACTTGAACAGCATCGTCGCCGAAGGCCGGTGCCCGGCCACCAGCGGCTCGTCGGAAAGCGCGATCGTTCGGTCCGCAGCAATAGTCAGATGATGCTCGTCGGCTGCAACGTAAACAACGCCTTCGCGCAGCGGCTCACCGTGTTCCGCTACCTTGACTTTCAAGTCGCTTGCATCGTCGAGCCATCGAACCATGCCATCCACGAAACCAGGAGTGATGTGCTGCGTGACGACGATCGGTAGTGAGAAGTTTCGATCGAGCTTTGAAAGAATCTGGTGCAGTGCCGCCGGTCCTCCCGCCGACGCGCCGACTGCGACGACAGCGTGTTTCATAAGAGCTCCGCCAACGTCTGCAGCAGCGCACCTTGGTCGAAATTGCCTTTGGTGACATAAGCATCCGCGCCCGCGTCGACGCCACGCCGCTTGTCTTCATCGGTCCCGCGCGCCGTAACCAAAACCACGGGAAGATCGCTGAGATGTTGCGAGCCGCGAATCCGCTGCGTCAGTCCAAAGCCATCCAGACGCGGCATGTCGACGTCGGTGACGACCAGGTCGACCGGGACGTCTTGCAACACCGACCACGCTTCTTCTCCGTCGCCAGCCGTTGCAACGTCGTAACCCGCGGCTTCCAAAATGCTGCGTTCGAGCGTTCGAGTCGTGATCGAATCTTCGACGAGTAACACACGCTTTCGCCCGGCCCGCGCTTCGCCGTTTGCACTTGCAGAGGAGCGGCCGCGCTCGTGGGCCTGTTGCACGATGTAGCCGCCTCGCAAAATGACCGCGGTAGAACCGTCCGCAAGAATCGTCGCGCCGATTGCGCTACGTATCCCGCCCAGGCGTGGTCCGAACGGACGAACGACGACTTCGCGTTCCTCGATCAGATCGTCCACTGCCAGCGCAACGCGCCCCAGCGTGTCTTTGATAAAAATGACGTAACGCGCGTCGTTCGGAGAACGCATCTCGTCGTTGAGATGCAAGATGCTTGCGCAATCGACGAGCGACGTTGCAGAGCCCTCGCGGATGATCCGCGGACGCCCTTCGACCGATACGATCTCCTCCGGACGCACGCGGACAAAACGTTCGACCGCCGACGACTCGATCGCCAGCGTGTTTCCCGCAACTTCAAAGACGACGGCGCGCACGGTCGTAAGCGTGAGCGGGACCATCATCACGAAACGTGCTCCGGCACCGGAGTCCGAGTGCACGGTTATCGTTCCGCGCAGGTCGTCGATCGATGAACGAACGGCATCCATCCCGACGCCGCGCCCAGCCTCTTTCGTGAGTCCGCGCGCAGTCGAGACGCCCGGCAAGAATATCGCGCCTCCGACGTCGAGATCGCTGATCGTGTAACCACGTTCTTCCGCACGCGTTCGAATCGCAGCCAGATCGAGGCCATTGCCGTCGTCGGAAACCGTCACTTCCACGCCGCCGCCGTGCAAAGCGGCGTAGACCGTGATCGAGCCATCCGCCGCCTTACCCGCCCCCGCGCGCTGAGCCGGCGGCTCGATTCCGTGGATTATGGCGTTGCGCACGAGATGCTGGAGCGGATCACGCAGCCCGTCGAGAATCGCGCGGTCGAGCTCGATCCCGCCGCCGACGATGTGCAGGCGGCACTTCTTGCCTTCGCTCGCGGCGCAATCGCGTACGATTCGCTCGAGACCCTCGCAGGCGAGCGAAAACGGGAGCATCCGGATGTTGCGGACTTCCTCGTCGACGCGCCGCGCCGCGCGCTCCAGGAACGCCCGGTCGGCCCCGGTTGTAAGCGCAACGAGGAGCTCGCCGGTATGTTGCAGGAGCACATCAAGTTTATCCGACGCGACCCGCAAGGTCGTGTCGTGAACGGGCACCGGTGCCGGTGCAGTAGGGACCACCGGTGTCGCGGCCGTGGTTCCCGTTACTGCAACCGGCGCCGGCGCCGGCGTGCTAGGCGGAGCGCGCAATCGATCCGCTCGTGCACGAAGTGAGTCGACGACGCCGAACAGCGTCTCGACCGATTTCTGGTCGAGCGCCGCGGGCTGGTCGCGACAAGTCGCGAGGAGGTCCTCGGCGCGATGACAGACGTCGGCAATGTCGGCGAGACCGACGGCGTTTGCCGCACCCTTCAAGCTATGCGCTTCCCGGAAAAGAGCGTTGACGAGCTCGTGGCGCTCACCATCGCTCGTGACGCCCTCGAGCGCCAAGAGATCTTGCTCGAACGCGCCCAAACGCTCTTGGAGCTCGCCCAAGAACGTTGTCAGCAAGCGCTCCGAGATAGTCGTCATCCGGCGACTCCGTTTGCGCCGCGCAGCAGCAGCCGCAAGCGAGAACCTATGCCCTCGAGATTTCGGGCAGCTTGTTCCGATTGTTGCGTCGATGCGAGATTCTGCGACGTCGCTTGGTCGATGTTACGCATCGCCGACTGGATCTGCGACATTCCGACGACTTGCTGGCCGACGGAGGTGCTGATCGAGGTCGAGGCTTGAGCCGCTTCGACGATCGTGTCGACGAGCAGCCGAATTGCTTCGTCGGCTTCGTTGACGATTCGCATCGCTTCGTCGACACTCTTCGTACCTTGTTCCGTCGCCATGACGGCAGCATTCGTCGACTTCTGAATCTCGGCAAGAATCTGGCGAACTTGTACGGTCGCCTTCTTCGATTGATCGGCGAGTGCTTTGATCTCTGCAGCGACGACGCTGAAGCCTTTGCCCTGGTCACCGGCACGCGTCGCTTCGATCGAAGCATTGAGCGCCAGAATATTTGTTTGCTCGGCAAGATCGTTGACGACCGCGATGATCTCGCCGATCGCCTGCGCCTGTTCGGCGAGCGCCAAGATGCTTTTTGCGATCGACTCCGTGCGCGTTTTTATGTCGCCCATCACGACGATCGTGCTCTCGACCGAACGCCGCCCGACCGCGCCGCCATCGGTAGCACGTCGCGAAGAATCAACGACTGCTTTGGCGCGCTCGTTCGATTGTTCTGCGGTTTGCGTGATTTCTTCGACGGTGGCGACCGTCTGCGCAACGGCTGCGGCCTGCTCTTGCACGCCAGCTGCCTGTTGGGTCGTCCCGGCGACGATCTCCGCCGTCGCCGCTGAAAGTGTTGCGATGGCCTCCTCGATCGGCGCGCTTAGATTACGAATCGCGATAAACCCGATGACGATGAGCACCAGAATTGCTGCAGCTCCACCAAAAGCGATCGCGTTGAGCGTCAAATTGGTCGCGTTTTGCGCGTCGACGTCACGTTCAGCTTGCAGCCGGTTTTCTTCGTCGTCGGCCTCCTGCAGTGTCCTTTGAACACGCGCGCTCAGATCGTTGGCAAGACCGGGTGTGACGGTCTTCAGTAATCCCGCGAGACCTTTCGCGCGGCGCACGGCCATTGCTTGCGCTCGAACGCGTTGCTCTGCATCGAATGTATCGCGCAGCATGCGCGCTCGCTCTTGCTGGCGCGGATTGTCCACACTAAGACGCGTAAAAGTTCCGAGCGATGCGTGAAATGCCGCGACGTCATTGAGGTACGCTTCTGCGACACTCTGGCGCCCCGATAGGAGATACGCGCGCTCATCGGCGAGGGACTTGGTTGCCTGTATCTCCATCGATGCGATCGAATAGCGCACGTCGTAGGTGTGCAGCACCCACCCTCTTGCGATAAGCAAGTTTTGGGTACTCGCGTAGCCCAGAAGAGCCAGCGCCACGATCGCTAGCGGCCCGAGCGCAAAAACGAGAGCTAGCTTACGCGCGATACTCCAGCGGCGCATTAGGTGTCCCTTTCTTCGGCCGAAGAGCGAATCGCAAAGCGGCCGTCCTGCAGTAGCGCCTTGCCGTCCAAAAGCAACATCTCGCGAAACAGGCGCGCTACGAACTCGTGATGGTCCTCGAGCGCAGGCGCCGCGGCAATTTCCGATTCGGGGAAGCGGACGAGCTCATCAAGGCTGTCGGCAACGATAGCAAACTCCGGCTCGTCGACACCAAGAATCACGGCCGACAGGGCCTCGGACCGAACCGGCTGGGTACCCCAGATCCGGGCGAGATCGATTGCCGGGACGATGTCACCTTGGACACCGAGTATACCGAGAAAGTGCGCGGGAGATCCCGGCAGTGCTGCGGGCCTCGCCCGCTGCAATACGCTGAACGTGAAGCGCGTCTCGATCGCGTACCGCTCGCCGCCAATCTGAAAGCAGAGGAGCTCGACCAAACGGGTCGGTTCGCGGAGAGCCGCCGACTGCGAGAGCCGCTCCGCACGCCGAATGAGAACCTCTTGTGCACTCATACGCCTGCTCCAATCCTGGAAGGACGCGTCCGAAGCAGCGACAGCTCCGCCTGGACCGACGCCCCAATACCGTCCCCGTCCTCGCTGAGCCGGTGCGCGCGGCCGAGCGCCCTGCGCGCCGCGACCGTGCGCCCACCTAAACGAAGCGCCCGGCCCAACAACAAATGCGCGAACGCACCCGTCCGATCCAAAAAGATCGCACGCCGCGCCGCAATCGCAGCTTCTCCGGCCCGATCCTCGTCGAGAAGCTCCATCGCTTCCCTTACATACCGTTGCGGATCAAGTGTTTCATCAACGATGGCTATGACTGGTGCGGCGATTGGAGCGGCTGGGCGTGATGACGTTTCCCGATACGAACGTCCGTCGAGGGAAATGTCATCATGACGAGGCGCTCCAATCGAAAACAAAACCTGCGCAGCTCCACGCCGGTACGCAAGTCCCGACGGCGTCGTAACAATCTCGATGTTCGCATCCGAGATGATCGGATCGGACGGTGACGTGAACAGCCACCCGCCTTCACGCAACGCCGACGTAAGAAGAGATGTGACGCGCGCGACGACATCGGATTCGAGGTACATCAAGACGTTGCGGCACAAGATCACGTCGAATCCCTCGGCCGTCATCGCACTCGCCAGATTGCGCGATTCGAACGTGACGCGTGACGCAATACGGGGCGCAATCTTCCAACGGTTTTTGGCAGCGCGCGAAAAGTATCGTGCACGCCACATCGAGTCGATCTCGCGAAACGACCAATCACCGTAGACGCCTTCACGAGCCGTAGCAATTGCAACCGTTGAGATATCGGAACCGAGAACTTGCGAACGCGATTCGAGACCGCACTGTTCCAAAGCGATTGCAAGCGAATACGCTTCTTCACCGGTCGCGCAGCCCGCGGACCAAACACGAATCGAGCGACTGAATGCCGGAAGCACAGCCTCTTTGATAAATTCAAACTGCTTTGGATCGCGATAGAAGTACGTCTCTCCAACGGTAATCTCGCTCAGCAACGTCTCGAAAGCGTCAAGATCGTTGTACACGCGATTCAGGTATACCATCGGGTCTTTCGCGCGCGCTCGCGTCATTGCGCGCGCAATGCCGGCTTCCGCAAAGGCGCGTCGCGCCGGAGGGAACGACAAACCGCTCCGCTCTGTAAGGAGCGAAGCAATGTCGGCGAAAGCCGCTGTGCTCCAGGTCACGTTGTCAAACTCGCTTCCGAAACCGCATCGAGCTCCGACTCGCTGATGAACGCTTCGGGATCGTGAATCACGACAAGCCCCTCGGGCGTCCGAAGGATTCCCTCAAAGCTGCGCGTTCCGACAAGCAATCCTTCCGAACCAATCAACGAATTCGGATCGTATGTCAGGATACCGATAACACCATCGACCCACATCGCGATCGGACGGCTGTGCGTCTGCACGAGAATAAAGCGATGTTCGGGTGAAAGCGGTTGTACGGGACGACCGAAACGCGCGCGCATGTCCATCAGCGGAATGACAACTCCGCGCACATCGATCACACCGGGGACGAATGGCGGCTGTCCTGCGATCGGACGGTACGCTACGGCACGCAGAATCTCAACAACCGGTTGCGTAGAGATGGCGATGCAAAGATCGTCCAACTCGAACGCAAGGGCATCGACGTGGGAATTGAGAGTTTTCGATTGGATTGCTGTCAAGGCTGCGACCCCTTAACCCTAACAAATCCAAGTGTAGCGTGTGATCAGGACCTCCTGACACCCTGCCACGGATGCGTGTATTACAAAGACGTAACCGTAATGACTCGACTAAGAGTACATACGATAACTTTCTTTCGTACGTTATTATATCACGCTTGAATGAATAAACTCTGAACGAACGCGTTGTGCAATTGCATTTGCGCTAACGCCGAAATGATCGCGCAGCGCTGCGCGAGTGTCGCTCATACCGAAGCCATCTGTGCCGAGCGTCACAAATTTTTTCCCAGCTGGAATCCAGGATCGCACGAGGTCCGGAAGCGCGCTAACGTAATCGCTAGCTGCAAAAATTGGTCCACGCGTTGAAGCGAGCGACGCGGTAATCCAAGGCTGCTCGCGACCTTCTTCACTCTTTCTTATCCCGTCCCAGCGTAGTTCCGTCCAGCTCGTGACGCTCCAGACGTTCACCGGTATACCATCGCATTGCAATTGATCGGCTGCGAGCAGCGCTTGGCGCAGAATCGTCCCGCTCGCAAGCAGCTGTGCTTTTGCTCGCTCCGCTCCTCGGAGCAGATACATTCCGCGCAAGATCCCTTGCTCGCTCTGCGGAGGAAGCGCAGGGTGTACGTAGTTTTCGTTCATGACCGTCACGTAATAGAAGACGTCTTCTTGCGCTTCGAGCATGCGGCGCATTCCGTCGCGGACGATCACGGCAAGCTCATGCGCAAAGCCTGGATCGTAGGCTTTGCACGTGGGAATAGTCGACGCGATCAAATGACTGCTACCGTCCTGATGTTGCAAACCCTCGCCCGAGAGAGTCGTCCTGCCCGCGGTCGCGCCGATCAGGAATCCGCGCGAGCGTGAGTCGGCAGCCGCCCAAATTAAGTCGCCGACACGTTGAAAACCGAACATCGAATAAAAGATGTAGTACGGCAGCATCGCCTTGCCGTGCACTGCATAGCTCGTCGCTGCTGCAATCCATGACGAGAGCGCGCCGGCTTCCGTGATCCCTTCCTCGAGTATCTGTCCTTCGCGGGCTTCCTTATAATACGAGAGCTGGTCTTTGTCTTCGGGATCGTAGAGCTGTCCGAAGGGCGAGTAGATCCCGATTTGCCGGAAGAGCGCTTCCATCCCGAATGTGCGCGCTTCGTCGGCGACGATCGGCACGAGCCGGTCGCGGACCTCGGGATCGCGCAAGAATTGGCGCAAGAGCTGCACGAAGGCCATTGTCGTCGAGAACTCGCGTTCGCCACTGCCGTTGATGAGAGCGTCGAGCGTTTCGAGCTGCGGTACGGTCACGATCGGCGCCGATGAGTCACGCGCCGGAAGATATCCGCCCAGCTGTTCGCGGCGTGAGTGCAGGTACTGCATCTCCGGTGAATCATCGGCCGGACGGTAGAAACGCAGCCCGCGAAGATCGGTTTCGCTTAGCGGCAGATCGAATCGATCCCGAAACTCGACGAGCGCTTCGTATTCGAGTTTCTTGCGCTGATGGGCGGTCATCTTTCCTTGGCCCCAGCGCCCCATGCCGAACCCCTTCTTGGTTTGCGCGAGGATAACGGTGGGACGTCCGCGTGTCTTGATTGCTGCGTCGTATGCAGCGAAGATTTTGACGGGATCATGTCCGCCGCGCTGGAGATTCTCGACGTTTTCATCCGAAAGATCGTCGATCAGCTCAGCTAGTTCCGGATATTTGTTGAAGAAATGCTCGCGGTTGAACTGCGCATCGGTCGCCGCGTACGTCTGCATCTGACCGTCGACGGTTTCTTCGAAGCGCCGCAGCAGCACGTCGTTCTTGTCACGCGCAAAGATCGGGTCCCAATCCGATCCCCATAGAAGCTTGATCACGTTCCAACCGTATCCGTTGAACAGACCCTCGAGCTCTTGCACGATCGAGCCGTTACCGCGTACCGGACCATCGAGACGTTGCAGGTTGCAGTTGATGACGAAGACGAGGTTGTCGAGCTCCTCACGCGCGGCGATCGAGAGTCCGCCGAGGCTTTCAGGCTCGTCCATCTCTCCGTCACCGATGAACGCCCAAACGCGGCGATCTGCCGCATCGATGAGTCCGCGATTTTGCAGATACCGCATGAAGCGAGCTTGATAGATTGCATTGATCGGCCCGAGCCCCATCGATGCGTTTGGAAATTGCCAGAAATGCGGCATCAAGAACGTGTGACAATAGGACGAGAGCCCTTTGCCCGACGTCTCCCGGCGAAAATGTTCGAGGTTCTCTTCGGTGAGGCGGCCTTCCAGAAAGGCACGCGCATAAATCCCGGGCGCTGCATGCGGCTGGAAAAAGACGAGATCGCCCTCGCGTCCGGCGCGAAAGAAATGATTGAAGCCCGTCTCGAACAGCTCGGCGATCGAGGCATACGTTGCAATGTGGCCGCCCAACTCGGGATGCTGTTGGTTCGCACGCACCACCATCGCAAGCGCATTCCATCGAATGAGTCCGGTGATGCGGCTTTCGAGCTGCAGATCGCCGGGATAAGGCGGTTGGCGGCGTGGCGGAATCGTGTTGCGGTACGGCGTGCGTCCAGAACGCAAATGCACGCCGAGACGGCTTGCGTGTTCGAGCGCGTGCCCAAGCACGAAAGCAGCACGCTCCGGCCCGCCCGTACGAATGACCGACTCGATTGCCTCTCGCCAGTCCTGTGTTTCGGTGGGGTCGGGATCTCCGTTCAGTGAGAAGAGCCCGTGCTCGATCACTTTAGTGCTTTATTGATTTCCGTCTTCAGGGTCTTATCGCTAACCTCGCCGCTGGCGAGCCACGCGACCTTACCGCTCTTGTCGATAAGGATGATCGACGGATAACCGTCGAGCATGTACTTGCCGGCGACGTCGAGCTGCGGATCGTACGCGATCGGATACGTGACCCCGAACGTCTTCTGGAAATTGACGACGTCCAGTTGTGAAGACTGCGACTGTCCATCCATTCCCGTCGGGCTTCCCGAGACGCCGACGAAATCGACCTGACTACCGTACTTCTTGTAGAGCGCGTCGATCGTAGGGACCTCATGCTGACAGTGCGGACACCAGGTCGCGAAGATCTCCAAAAGAACCGGTTTGCCGGTGCCCTCTGCCGTTTTGAGATCGAATGGTCCGTCGGTCGTCGCAACGGTGAACTCAGGCGCGACTTGGCCCACCTTGATGCCCGATTGAATCGGAGCTGACGTCGCGGACTCCGGAACGCGCGAATAAAACGCAACGACCGCGATGATGATCAGAATGACCAATCCGAGTGTCAGGTACAAGAATAGTCGGTTGCGCTGTGCCCGCCGGTTCACTTCCGCGGGCGCGATGATCGATCTCTTGCTCATTCTAAAGGCGCTCCGCCCCAGGCTCCGCGCCCCCCCATTTGCGCTCGGCCCATCAACATTCCATTCATGCCAACATTATTTCGCCGGCCTCGCAATAACGCCGTTGTGTCTTTCAAGATGCCCGATTCTTTCATGCTATTGATTTTGGATTCTCTCATCGAGTGCGAGGACCCCGGGACCGCGCCAAACGATCAGTGCAGCCAGTAATGCAAGGCCAATGTCGCGTGCAACCTCGACCCAAGACGCCGGCCGCGTATCTCCCGGACCGAAGCAGCCGCAGGATGCCGGAATTCCGCGGATTACGACCGATGCGACCGCAGCCGCAAAAATAGCGAACTCGCACAGCGCGAGAGCGCCGATGAGACGCGTGTAGAGCCCGATCAGAAGGTAGGCGCCCAGCAGTACTTCTATCAGCGGGATCGCAACCGAGACGGGCGCGATGACCGCCGGCGCGATATACGGGATCCGATACGACGCGATCGTGCTCGCGAGCGCATCGAAGTGACCAAGCTTGAGAGCTCCCGCGGCGAGCAACGTCCCGCCCACGATGATGCGCGCCAGGAGCGATACAAACTTCATTGCAAAGCGCGCGCAAGCGCGTCGCGCTGCTGCGCCGGGATCGCTTCTTGCGAAGGTTGGCCGATTTTTGAGGCGCCGGCATCGTACGCGCGAATCGTTTGCTCGACGCCCGAGCACAGCAATCCCAGATCGTAACCACCCTCGAGAACGAAGACCGCCCGGCCCTCGCAAAACTCGTCGGCGATCTCGCGGAAACATGCGCCGAGCGCACTCGACACGCCGATATCGACGCCTAGGTCGCCGACCGGATCGCCCGCTGCAAAGTCATATCCCGCGCTGACTACGAGCATGTCGGGTCTGATACGAGCACACAAGCGGCGCAGCGTCTCCTGCCAGAGCGCGGCGAAACCTTCGGTGTTATAGCTCAAGCCCAGCGGAAAGTCGATCAGCGTTCCATTTTCATCGACGCGGTTTTCGCGGCCCGAACCAGTGCCGGGATACGCCGGCGATGCGTGCGTCGAGACGTATGAGACGCCGCCACCCACGAGCGCCTCCGTCCCGTTCCCGTGGTGATAATCGAAGTCGACGACGAGTGCGCGGCCGCCGCTCCTTGCAACGAAGGCGCGAGCCGCGATGCCGGCATTGTTGAAGAGACAGAAACCCATTCCCCGGCGCGGCTCGGCGTGATGCCCCGGTGGACGCACGACGGCGAACGCTGCACGATTTTCATTGATTGCGGCGTCCAGGGCAGTCAGGGTTGCGCCGGCGGCTCGCACCGCAGCGTTCCATGAGGTACGATCGATGATCGTATCGCCGGTCGAGAGATACGCAGCCTGAACCGAAGAGTGCAGACGCTCGATTTCGTCGTGAACGAGATCGACGTACGACCCGGGATGCACGAGCGTGAGCTCTTCGCGCGTGGCGTCACGGGCTTCACGACGATCCGCGGCGAGGCCGGTTCGCTCGAGATGACGGAGTAGCGTAAGCAAACGTGCGGGTGACTCGGGATGCGCTATCCCTTCTAGGTGCGCGCTGCAGCGTTCATCGCCGACGACGAGCAGTTGTTTACCCCTGTTGCTTCTTCTGCCCCGAGGGCTTGTCGATGTCTTGAATCATCTTCTGCACTTCGGTATAAGCTTGCGTGCCCGGCTTCAAGTAGGCAAGGAATCGCTGATACGCGCTCTTGGCCTGAGCGTTTTGTCCCTGCTTCTGATATGACTGCCCGAGCATGTAGATCACGCTTGGATCCTGCTTGACGTAATCGCCGCCGCTTTTTTCGATCGTTTCGAAGATCTGCTGCGCCTCTTTATAATTACGCAGATTGAGATCGGTTTGACCGACCGCTTTGAGAACGTCGGGTGCGTGCGTCAGATCGTAAGCATGCCGGAACGCATCGTGCGCGTCTTTCCAATTCGTTTGCGACGCATAGACGCTACCGAGGATGCTCCAGCCGCGTGGATCGTTGGGCGCAATCTCCGTCAGTCGTTTGAGATCGTCAGCCGCCTTCGGATAGTCTTTTTTGTCCGCGTAGTAGGTGCCCATACGTCCAAGCGCATCCTTGTTGTCGCGATTGGGCCCAACCGCCAGTTGCCATTCCGCGGCTGCGCCGTCGAGATCTTTTTGACCGGCGAGATAGTCGCCGTATGCGAGATGAAGCGCAAGCACGCTCGGAAACTGCGCGATCGCAGTCTTGAACGTTTGCACCGCTAAATCGTTCATTTTTTCGTTGGCATAGATCCGCGCTTCGTCGACGGAAACGCTGGCTTTTTCCTCGGTACTGGGCAGCAACGTGCGAATGCGCTCGAACGTCGCTATCGCACCCTTGACGTCGTGCTGAGCCGCGAGCGTCTGAGCCTTGCCGTTTAATGCGTCGATGTTGTTGGGATCGATCGTCAGCGCGCGATCGAAGATCGGTCCGGCGAGCGCGATCGCATTTTGTTTGAGGTACGAGCGCGCTTCGAGCAGAACCGGTTGCGGATCTTTGGGATCCATCTTCGCCGCGGTCTCATACTGCACTCGCGCGTCATCGTATTTTTGCTCGCCCTCGAGCACGCCACCGTACATCTCGTACGCGCTTTTATCGTCCTTATTGAACGTCAGGGCGCGCTTGCCGACGCGTTCGGCGTCGGCAAAACGGTTCTGGCGCGTATAGGCGTCGGCGAGCGCAGAGAGGATGCTGAGGTTCGTCGGCTCCTGGTTCGTCGCGTTTTCGAGATCGGCTGTCGCTTGCGGGAGCCTATTTAATTGCAGATTCGCATAGCCGCTGAGGTAGTAGACCTGACTCGTTTTCGTCCCGAGCTGCAGCAGTCGCTGCGCGGCGGCCTCCGCAAGATCCGGCCTGTTGATCTGCAAGAAATTGCCGGCCAAACCGATGAGCGCCTCGCGATCGTTGGCATTGGCCTTCAATCGCGCTTGTAGATGTGGGATCGCAACCTCTGGAGGCTCGGGTGTCGCTGTCGGTGAGGCCGAGGGCGAGGGTGTTGCTTTGCCCGCCGCTATGCCAACGGAGGGCGCGCTCATGAACGCCGCAACGATCGCCACGGCGGCGATGAACGCAAAAACGAATCTCAATGTACCTTCTCAGCCTCGACGCGTTTGGTCAGCTCGGGGATGATTTGAAATAGGTCGCCGACGACCAGCAAGTCGGCAAAATCAGCGATTGGAACGTTCGCGTCTTTATTGATGGCGACGATAGTACCAGCCGTGCGCATGCCGACTTTGTGTTGAATCGCGCCTGAAATCCCGACGGCGATATACAAGGAAGGACTAATCGTCTTTCCGGTCTGTCCTACCTGGTGGGCATGCGGGATCCAGCCTGCATCGACTGCCGCACGGGAAGCCCCAACCGCCCCGCCGAGCGCTTCGGCCAGCGGCTTGATGAGGGTCGTAAACGGCTCCGGTCCGCCCAGGCCGCGTCCTCCCGAGACCACCGTCGAGGCTTCCTCGACGCCCAATTCAGGCGCAGCTTCCTCGACCTCGGCACCCATTTTCATTCCGTACTTCTTTGCGGGCAGCGTAAGCGTTTCGAGGCTCGAGGTCGGTGAGGCAGCCGGCTTAGCCGCAAAGACATTCGGGCGCACGCTAACGACCCCATACTCCGTGTTCTTGAATGCGCACGTCGTAATCGTCAAACCACCCAGCTTCGGCGAGACCGTGCTGACCTTGCCATTTGCTACGGTAACGTCCGTTGCGTCGGAAGTGATCCCCGCATCGAGTCGAGCCGCCACGCGGCTGCCGACGTCACGCCCGATCATCGTGTTGGGGACGAGGATCAGGGCCGGGCCTGCCGCCTTTGCTGCGGCTTCGAGCGCATCGACCAGCGGATCGATCAAATACTCTGCCGTGACTCCGCCCTCGGCGACATGCAGGGTGCCCAGACCGAACGCCTTCGTCGCTTCGGCGGCTTGCGACGCGCCCGCGCCCGCGACGACACCGTGCGTCTTTCCGCCAAGTGCAGTTGCAAGATCTTGCGCTTTTGTTGCCAGCTCGAGCGAAACGCGGCGCGGTGCACCCGCACGCTGTTCGATAAAAACGATGACGTCGCGCATCAAAGCAACTTCTTCTCGCGCAGGAAATCAAAGATCGCGCCTGCGCCTTCGGTGCCGTCGGCGGCATTGACGACGCGTCCCTTTTGGCGGGCAGGCGGTGTCGCAAGCTCCAGCAGCTCGGTTTTCGCGCCATCGCTGCCGGCTGCGCGCGTGAAATCGACATCGGCAAGCGAGAACATTTTAATTTCCTTTTTCTTCGCGCCCATGATGCCTTTGAGCGATGGATAGCGCGGCTCGTTGATCGCTTTCGTCACCGACACGAGCGCCGGCGTCGCGACGCTGACGTCGACGTAACCCAAATCAGTTTCACGCTGTGCGTTGATCGTAGTTCCATCGGAATCGAGCTTACGAACGTACGTCAATCCCGGAACGCCGAGAACTTCGGCGAGAAACCCGGGGACCTCACCGGTGATTGCGTCAGTTGACTGCGTACCGCATAAAATCAAGTCGAATCCGGTCTTCTTCAGCGCGGCGGCCATTGCGTGCGCGGTCCCCGCAATATCCGAGCCTTCGAGCTTCGGGTCGCTCAGCATCACCGCATCGTCTGCGCCCATCGCGAGCGCTTTGCGCACGATCTCTTTTCCGCTCTCGGGAGCCATCGTAAAAATCGTAACGGTCGAGCCGTCGTTGCGCTTTTCACGCAACTGAAGCGCCGCTTCGATCGCATATTCGTCGAATGGATTGAGCACGTTCTCGACGCCGGTGCGCACGAGGCGCTTCGTCCCAGGATCGATGCGCTTATCGGCGTTGGTGTCCGGCACCAACTTCACGGTTACAATGATTTTCATTTTATTATCGCCAGCATTGCCAAACCGGGGCCGATTCGGGCCGGGAAAGGGTGACTCCTACCCTTAGTGCGCGACGAGAATTGCGGCGGTTTCTTCCTCGGCCACTTCCGTCGGTTCTTCGCGTGTCTCGGCGGCCAGCGACATTCCCCAGCGTACGACCGTTCGCGCTTCAACCGCGTTGAACAACGCTTCAACCAAGAGACCTAGCGCTGAGATCGTCACGAGACCCGCAAACATCGCAGGCGTTTGCAAGTAATAGCGTGCGTTGCTGATGTACCAACCCAGCCCACCCGCTGCGCCGGCAACACCGAAAACGAGCTCGGCTGCGACGACGGTGCGCCAGCCGAACGCCCACGACGTTTTTGCGCCCGTGATGATCTGCGGAAGCGCACCCGGAAGCAACACGTCGAAAACCAAGCGCGGCCCGCGCAAGCCAAGATTCTGTGCGACCATCCGCAACGTCGACGAAATCGTACGGAAACCACTCTCGGTGTTGAGCGCGATCGGCCAAACCGCGGCGAGCGCGACGACGAAGATAATCGAGCGCGGCGTCAGTCCGAACCATAACATCGCAAGCGGAAGGACCGCGACTGCGGGAAGCGGGTTGAACGCCGACGTCAAGACACGCAGCAAATCATGGCCGACGCTCGAGAGAACGCCGAAGGCAGCGAGCAAGATGCCGCACGCGGCCCCGATTGCCATCCCGATGATAAGAATCTCGAGCGTATGGACCGTCGCGCTGACCAGCGACCCGTTGGCGATGTCGACAACAAACGTTTGCGCGACATCCGAGGGCGCGGCAAAGAGTAGTTGCGGAATGTGGAACGCCATCACCCAGATTTGCCAGACGACGACGATCCCAACGACGAGAATCACGCGCCGGGCGAATGGCGGAAGATTCGTCCAGCGAGGCGTCATGCCGCCGCGCCTTCGTCCAGTAGTTGATGCAAGTACGCCACGGCGTTCGAACCGGTTGCTTTGACGTCGACGATCTCACGCACGCGTCCGGGACCGCGCGTGAGAACGAGAACCCGATCGCCGACCGCTGCGGCTTCTTCGATCGAGTGGGTGATCAATACGATCGAAAGTCCGAGACGCTCGTGGATCGCAAGCAGCTCGCGCTGCATCTTCGTGCGCGTGATCGCATCGAGTGCGCCAAACGGTTCGTCGAGCAGCAGCAACGTCGGCTCGAGCGCGATGGCGCGCGCGATCGCAGCGCGCTGCTTCATTCCACCGGAGAGCTGGTGTGGATAACGATCGCCGGCATGACCGATGCCGACGAGATCGAGAACGGAATCAGCCCGCTTGAGCGCCTCTTCTTTTGAGACTCCGCTTTTCGTGACGCGCAGCGCGTACGCGACGTTACCGCGAATCGTATGCCACGGAAAGAGCTGGTCGAAATCCTGGAAGACGACCATGCGATCGGGACCGGCCGATGCAATCGGCCGCCCTTCGATTGTCAGACGCCCCGCGCTCGGCCGCATAAACCCGCCGATTGCTTTGAGCAACGTCGTCTTTCCGCAGCCGGAGGGACCGATGACGACGAACTTCTCGCCGCGACCCACCTCAAACGAAATGCCGTCGACTGCGACGACGCGCTTTCCGGTGCGTTCGCGGTACGTCATCGTCAAGTCGCGCGCGACGACGACGGCGGAGTTGCCGTTCAGTCGCCGGCCCCATTCATCAGCGGCAGCTCCAGATCGCGAATCGAACCCGGCGCTTTGTTTAGCATTCCGATATCTTTCATGAACGTCGCTACTTTGACGAAACCGCGTGGAACCGTCGAGTACTCGAGCCCGGGCTCGCGCAGCCAGCCCAGGTACTGACCGGCGGGAACCTTGCCGCCCGAATCTTGCATCAAGATGTCGGCGAAACCGCCGGGACTCTTGTGAATGTAGTCGGTCGCGCGTCCGAGCTGCTCGGCAAAATAGCGCACGAATTCCGGATATTTGTTGTTGAACGCGTCCGTCGTATAGACGCAGTTGAAAGTCATTCGCCCCGTCGCTTGCCAGCTGCGAAACACAACGTGGCCGCCATCGGCAACTTCTTCGAATTGGAACGGCGGCGAGCTCATGTGTGCGTCGAGCTGTCCGTTCTTGAGCGCGACGAGACCCAGTGGGTGTTGTATCGCAATGATGTTCGTGTCGAGCGCTTTGGCGTTGCCAAGTTGCTGCTGAGCGCCCATACGTAGCGCGATGGCTTGAATCGCGTCGGGCGACGGCATCCCGATCTTCATCCCCGGCTTGATGTCCCGCAGAGTCTTGATCGCCGGATTTTTTGAAACCATCCAGAGATCCATCAAGTCGAGGCCGCCGATCAACTTATAACCGACCCCGCGATCCCAACCGATAAGAAATGGTCCAGATCCGCCGGAGCCGATCGCGATGTTGCCGGAGATAATTCCGTCGCGAATCGCATCGCCGTTGGTGAGAACCGGCCAGTCGAACGTCGTGCCGGGATATTTTTTCTCGAGAACCTTCTGGTATTTCATCACCAACAGGTTGCCGTAGCCGATTCCGGGCTGAATTGCGATCGTCATTGTCGAGGGCAGCGGCGGGTCCGCGGCAAGTGCCGGTTTCGGCAGTGCGGCGGCCGAAAACGCCGCGGCACCCCCGGCAAGAATCGCGCGCCGTGTAAACGTGTCGTGCATAGGTCCCCTCCCGTCCATCAACGTCCGTGAATGTTGTTACGTTACGCGATTCGGCGGCGTGACCATCCTAACGCGAGACTCGCGACCAAACAGACCGCGACGGCGACGATTGAAGCTTCGGGGCCGAACGAGCCCCCGGTGAGGACATCGGGTCCGGCGAGCCTCGAGCTAAAAAGCGTGTCGTGCACGACGATGCCCGAGACATTCGTACCGTAGATCATGCTTTCCGAGAAATTCCAGCCCGCATGAATTCCGATCGGGAACCACAAACTTTCGGTTACGGCGTACGCGACCGCGAGCAACACGCCGGCCTCGATCGCGATTGCAACACTGCTGACGACCGTCGCGTGCGGATTGAACGCATGGATTGCGCCGAAAAGCACCGCGGATATCGCGAGCGCAATCCACGGTCCCCACAGATCTCGGCACGTCCGGAAGATGAATCCGCGAAAGATGATCTCTTCAGCCGCGGCGTCCGCAAGAAGCGCGACGAAGGCGACGAGGAGCGCCGTACTCCACGCTGAGCCGATGATGCGATAGTCGCCGGCAAGCGCGATGACTCCGATCGTTATCGAAAAGATGACGAGTCCGAACAACAAGCCGAGGATCGTCAACCGCAGCATGCGCTTCGGCGCAACCTCCGCCGGGATGCGGCGCTCGGTGTAGCGCTCGTAGCCCCAATACACGACGAGCGCCAACACCAAGGTGATGATCGCGACGATAACGGCCGGCGTGTGGAACTTCTGGAGCAGCCATTGCAAGCCGACAAGGACTGCCGTAAACACGACGATCCCGAGCATCATAAGGCCAAGTCGTTTAAGGACACGAAGCACAGTCGTCATCCTCGGCCTACAGGCAGTGCGCGCTATTTGTTTCGGCTATAAATGGGGTGGCCGAGACTTGAACTCGGACGCCCTTTCGGGCTGCAGATTTTCTTACCACTATGGCTTTCGCCACCGCTTCACGTTTTGTGGTCCGGACTGTGCCTTGACCATATGAGGTTCTCACGTAGGCCGCGCCCGTCCAGTCTCTACACCTTCCGTCTAAACGGCTTGGCTCGGCGTTGTCATCGTCTGCACGACGGAAGAGTTCACCGAATTTGAGCGCATCCCAATCGCCGTTTCCGAACGATTGGCTCCATAAAAGTCTGCTGCGTCTACCGATTCCGCCACCACCCCTGGTGACGTGCGACCCTTTCGCTGTCCTTCGACTTCGCGCCCTTCGGGCGCTACGCTCAGGATGACAGATCAGCCAAACTTCACGATCAGATAGCCATACAAAAGATCGCGTTGCGAGACGGTGCATTCGGCGAGGCTGAGGATGCCGAGCGCTTCATCGGCGATCAGGAGTCCCGCTGGAAAGATATCGGCGCGCTGCGGACTGATCCGCGCCTGCACGCGGCGCACCGGAGCGTCCATGGCAAGAAACTTGTGCGCGAGCTCGGTTAGCGCTGTGCGCGTGAGGACCATGCCGTCGATGTCCTCGCGATCTCGGTCAGTCACGATCGCCGCAGCGTTGAACATCGTTCCGCCGACGGCGAAGACCCTGCTCGGGCGCAAGAAGTCGGTCAGCGGCGCAAGGCGCGCGCGCGCGAAACTGCGCGCTTCTTCTTCCAGCGCCGGAATGTCACCCGGCACTTGCGCGCCGAGCAACGCAGGAATCGCTTCGGATAGGCGCACCGCGCCGATCTCGCACGACACGCGCGCTTCGACCTGTGCTTTGCCCGACGCATACTCGGTGCTTCCGCCGCCGATGTCGATTACTCCGACAAGATCGTGATGCGTTCGACTCGCCGTTGCACCGACGAACGACAGCTCTGCTTCGCGCGGACCTGAAAGAATTTCGAGCCGCGCCCCGACACGACGCTCGACTTCACGCGCAAACCCCTCCCCGTCCGAGGCGCGGCGCATCGCACTCGTCGCGATAGCGCTCGCGTCCGCGCCGTAGCTCTGCATCTCGCGTGCATAATCGTTGATCACGCTGAGCGTCCGCTCCCTCGCCTCGGGATCGAGTGGTCCGGCCTCCTTGAGGTTTGCGCCCAGTCGCGTACCAATCGAACGATGAACGATCGGTTCGAGTCTTCCATCGACACTTTCTCGGACGATCAAAAGACGCGTCGAGTTCGTTCCGATTGAAACAATCGCGTGAAGGCTCAGCGTCTTTCCTTCGCGCCGTTTTGCACGGACAGTTCCCACCGGTAACCGTCAGGGTCGTGGAACCACAAACCCATATGCGGCGAGCCCGGAGCTTCGGGGCCGATCTCGTCACCCGGATCCTCGAGCTTCACGCCTTTTCCGCGCAGGTCTTCGAGCGCTTCCCGCAGCTCGTCCATCGAGTTGAGGTGGAACGACATGTGACCGAGGGTTCCCGGATGCGGAACGCCTTCGTGCAACACGATCGTGACCGCATCGCTCTGGATGGCTACGCCGTCATCGAACTCAAACGCTACGCGCATCCCAACGTTCTGCACCCACCAATGCGCGCTTTTCTTCGGATCGCGAACGCGTATCCCGAAATGACCGACTTCGCCGAGTTTCCAAGCCATGGCGGACACTACGGCGCGGCGCCGAAACGACCCCGTCGATGCGGGATTTCTTCGGATATGGCGCGCAGCCGCCCGATCCGCGTTGGCCGAACGGTGCACGGCTCGCGGTACAGATCGTGATGAACTACGAGGAAGGCTCGGAATACGCAATCGGTGACGGTGACGCCGCTTCCGAAACCTATCTCTCGGAAGTGCCGGGCGCGACGCTCGGCCCGGGAAAACGCGATTTGATCGTCGAGTCCGTCTACGAATACGGAAGCCGTGCCGGCTTCTGGCGCTTGATGCGCATCTTCGAGGAGCGCAAGCTCAACGTCACCGTGTTCGGAGCCGCGCTGGCGCTCGAACGCAATCCGCAAGCGGCGGCCGCGATCCGAACCGCAGGACACGAAGTCTGCTCGCATGGTTGGCGCTGGATCGGCTTTACGGACATGAGCGAGTCCGAAGAACGCGACCAGATGCGCCGCGCCGTCGCGTCGATCGAGAAACTGATCGGCGAGCGACCCTACGGATGGTATTGTCGCTACGCACCGAGCTTGAACACGCGGCGCCTCGTCGTCGAAGAAGGCGGCTTTCTCTATGATTCGGACGCCTACAACGACGATCTGCCATACTGGGTGAAGGTCTCGGGAAAAGATCATCTCGTTATTCCGTATACGCTTGACGTCAACGATATGAAGTTTTCCGTGGCGCCCGGATTCTCGTCGCCGAGCGGCTATTTCGAGTACATGCGCGACGCTTTCGACGTGCTGTATCGCGAGGGTAGGACCTCGCCCAAGATGATGTCGATCGGATTGCACTGTCGCTTGGCCGGAAGGCCGGGGCGCACGGCCGCGCTCGAACGGTTCCTCGATCACGTCGCAAAACACGAAGACGTGTGGGTGTGCAAGCGCGTCGACATCGCGCGCCATTGGATCGCAAACCATCCGCCGGAGGAGCGCCATCAGTAAGGTTGTCGAACGTCTCGCGCAGCTTTCCATTCTCGGACGCTACGAAGGCGGGATCGATCGCGGCTTGGCAACGCCGCAAGAGCGAGCGGCACGCGAGCACTTCGCAAGCTGGGCACGCGCAAATAAATACTCGCTGTCGCAAGACCGCGTCGGAAATCTGTTTGCACGCCGTGAAGGACAGCGCAAAGATGCCGCGCCGATTCTGGCCGGTTCGCATCTCGACACGGTGAAGACGGGTGGCGCGTACGACGGCGCGTACGGTGTCGTCGGCGCGATGTGCGCGCTCGAGCTTCTGGATGCACGCAATATCACGACCGACCATCCGCTCGAAGCGACCGCGTGGGTTGGCGAGGAGGGAAGCCGCTTTCCGCTCGGATGTTTGGGAAGCGCGGTCTTCGCGGGCTTGACATCCGCGAACGATGCGCTCGCTCTTGCCGATGAAACCGGAACCACACTTGGTGCTGCGCTTGCGCAGGATGCCGGGGGGTTGTTGCGCGACGTACCGCAGCGCGCGAGTAATGATGTCGCCGGCTACGTCGAGCTGCACGTCGAGCAGGGGCCGCTCCTCGAACGCGCGGGCGCGCGTCTGGGCATCGTGACGGCGATCGCGTCGCAGAGACGTTTTCGTGTGACGCTCGAAGGCGAGAGCGGACACGCCGGAACCGTGCCGATGGGGATTCGTTCCGATTCACTCGGCGGCGCTGCCGAAATCATTCTCGCGATCGAGTCGACTGCGCGCGAACTTGGCGAAGCCGTCGTCACCGTTGGCCGGATGACGGTCGAGCCGGGCTCGACGAACGTGATTCCGGCGCGCGTGACGTTTAGCGTCGACATGCGGTCTCCGCACGATGCGCACGTCGATGCGATCGAACAAACGTTACGCGATGCGATCGCGCGAGCCATGTCAACGCGTGGGGTTCGCGCCGAGCTCGAAGGACTCGAAGGACGCAAAGCGACCCCGATGACGCCACGCATGCGAGAAGCGATCCGGCGCGCGGCAAACTCGACCGGCGAGCACAGCATGGACGTTCCCAGCGGCGCGGGCCACGATACGATGTGCATCGCCACGATTGCGCCTGTGGCGATGATCTTCGTGCCGAGCATCGGTGGCGTCAGTCATGTCGGCATTGAGAAAACCTCGGACGCGGACCTTGAGCTCGGGGTCGAGGCGCTGGCGGCGGCGCTGGTCGAGGTTGACCGCGACCTAAGGGCGTAATCCCTCGGCGGATGAACTTCTTCATTTGCGGTTCGGCGCTTCGCGGCCAGCCTGACCACAAGAATCTGGGCGACGCGCGCTTCGTCCGGGAAGCGCATACCGCCCCGCGCTATCGTTTGCACTCGGTTCGAGACCAGCACCCGGGGATCTACGAAGTCGGCATCGGCGGCGTCTCAATTGCCGGCGAGCTGTATGAATTCACGCCCGAACAGCACGAGCATTTGCTGGCGAACGAGCCGCCCGATCTGTACGAAGGGACGATCATCCTTGATGATGGTTCAACCGCGTCGGCGATGATTTATCCGCGCAAGCTCATCGAGGAACGCGGATACCCGGATATCTCGCACTTCGGCAGCTGGGCCGCGTACAAAACTGCGAAGAGTTCCTAGCTCCCCCTGTACGTGGAGTAGCCCCACGGCGAGATAAGTAGCGGCACATGATACCGCTCCTCGCCGACGTCAATGCGAAACCGCACCGGAATCTCGTCGTAAAACGCCGCTGTTCCGGCGCCGGCAAAATACTTTCCGACGGCAAAGACCAGCTCGTACCATCCGGATGCGAGCTTTCCGCCGAACGGTGAGGGGATACGCCCATCAGCATCGGTCGTTGCGCGCGCAAGCTCTTTGCGTTCACTGCCGACGTGGTACAGGGTGACGTCCACGCCGGCCGCGGGTTCCCCGAGCGACGTATCGAGCACGTGAGTCGAAAGCATTACGGTTGCTTTGCGCCTTCGATCTTCGCGCCTTCCGAGATCCAGGCTCCGATCTGCGTGCGCTCGTCCTTCGTCATGTTCGTGAGATTTCCGAGAGGCATGTTCTGCGTGAGAACGGCCTGGGCTTCGATGCGCGCAGCGTTGTCCTTTATGTGCTCGGGCGTGTCGAGTAAGACACCCTCCGGCGCTGAGGTGAAGCCCGCCTGCATCGGATGTTCCGCGTGACAGACGGCGCATCGCAATTTGAAGATCGGTTGGACGTCGGCGAATGTGACGGTCTTCGAGACCGCGGCGGGCCGAGGCGCCAGCGCAAGCGCAACGACGATGACCAGCAGTCCGGCTCCGATGAGAAGCCATGGAACGTAGCGCTGCTTGTGCGTCAGCAAGAAAAATTGCCGCACCAGAATCGACGCCAGACTCAGGATCGCCAGCGCCTCCCAACCGAACGCACTGCCGTACGTCATCGGATAGTGATTGCTGATCATCGTGAAGAGCACGGGCAGCGTGAAATACGTGTTATGGACGGAGCGCATCTTGCCCAGCAAGCCCGGCCGCGGATCGGGTTCCTCCCCGCGACGAATTTGTGCGAGCATTTTGCGCTGGCCCGGAATGATGACGTGAGACACGTTCGCAACCATGATCGTCCCGATGATCGCGCCGACATGAATGTAGGCCGCGCGCGCACCAAAAACGTGGAAGAGTCCCCACGCCGCCAAGACGAGGAAGGCGTAAACGGCGACGCCGAGCGCGATTGGATTGCGCTCAAGCACTTTGCAGAGCGCATCGTAGATCATCCATCCAAGGACGATCGATGCAATGCTAATCCCAATCGCTTGCGGCGGCGAGAGATCGAGCACGCTCTTATCAATCAGCAGCGTGCTCGCGCTCGACCAATAGACGATGGCGAGCATCGCCATACCGGAAAGCCATGTCGAGTACGCTTCCCACTTGAACCAGTGCAAATGTTCCGTCAACGGCTCGCGCCTGGGGCCGGTCGGATACTTCTGATTGTGATAGAAGCCGCCACCGTGTACCGACCACAGCTCACCCGAGACGCCGTTCGCGGTATCTGCAGGGTCTTTGGCCGGTAGCAAATTGTTGTCGAGCCAGACGAAGTAGAACGACGCGCCGATCCACGAGATCCCCGCGGTGATGTGAAACCACCGCATCAGCAGATTGAGCCAGTCGAGGACGTAGGGCATCATTCGATTACGTTATCCAGTCGTAAGCGCGCGATCTTTCCGATCTCGCCGAGTGCCGTTGCGATCTCCGTATTGCGATCGTTGCGTCCGCGCTGTTCCAGCGCATCGAGGATCGAGCTCTTCGTCTGCCCACGCACGCAGATGACGAATGGGAACCCGAAACGCTCGCGATACGAAGCATTAAGCCCATCGAACCGCGCATTCTCCTCGGGCGACAGGCGGTCGAGACCCGCTGAGGCCTGCTCGCTCGTCGAAGCCGGCGTCAACCGGCCTTCGCGCGCCACGCGGCCCGCCAAGTCCGGATGGGCGGCGATGAGCGATATGCGTCGCTCGAACGGACTCTCTGCAACGATCGCATTCATGCACGCGCTCAGCGCGTCGAGATCGGGAAATGGCCGTTGCTCCGCCGCGAGCTCCGCGACCCACGGTGAGCTCTCGAAAGCGAACCCGACGGCCGCGACGAACGAAGTCCGCTCGGCCGCATTGAGATCGGCGATCGTCATCGCACGCTCCGCATCCGGCCATCTTCGCTATGACGACGCTTCTCCTGCGCCACGCGCACCTGCTTGCAACCTTCGACGATGCCGATCGTGCGTTCGAGGACGGTGGAATCTTTGCGCGCGACGGCGTCATCGAGCACGTCGGCCCCAGCGACGGCCTACCCTCCGGCGCCGACGAGACGATCGATGCCACCGGCATGGTCGTCCTTCCCGGCCTAATCAACACGCACCATCATTTCTTCCAGACACTGACGCGGAATCTCCCGATCGCTCAAGACGCACCGCTCTTTCCATGGCTGGTCGCGCACTATCCGATTTGGCGTTGCATCACGGCTGAGGGCGTTCGCTCGGCGACTGCAATTGCGATCGCCGAGCTGATACTTTCCGGATGCACGACTGCCGCCGATCACGGCTACCTCTGGA